>CAZHKT010000110.1:0-12151 GCA_964533045.1 uncultured Acidobacteriota bacterium
ATGCTTAACCGGAGATGCCTTACCGAGTTTCAACACGAACCGTTGACAGCGCCTCGGTTCACCCGCATCTTGCGGGGCGGGGCGTCAATCGCTATTCTGAATCCCGGCCCATGCCAGGGGGTGAGCACTGTGAACGCGGCCAACGAACGCGGCTGTTATTGTGGTCTGTGGAAGACGGATGCGGGACACATGGAGTCGCAGGGCCTGCCGCGCGGTTTTTGCGGATTCTGCGACACCTGCGGCCGGCCGGGCCACATGCGACATTTCCCTGGCGCCTCACCGTACACCGGCGCCTGGTGCGACAAGCACTACCAGATGACCGCTTGGCTTCACCCCATGGGTTTCTATGCCAGGTTCCTGTATGGCGGCATTGCCGCTCTCGGCGTAATTCTGTGGTGGGCGCTGCGGTAAGACCCGGCGGCGCCCCGCCCGCTGCCATTGCCCCCATGACCGGGCGTTCGCGTGCGATCCCCCCGCCGGCCCGGCGCTAGCGGCCGGAGGGATGTTGCTCATAGGTGTAATCTCCGATTGGGTACTTTTAGGCTGCGGTATTATCTAAATGTGCTGCCACCAGATCCGCCAGAGCGCGGATGAAGGCAGGCGAGTCGTTGAGGGCGGGCATCAGTTCAAACTGCACGATGCCGGCGCGCATCGCCAGGGCGCGGGCCTCCTGGTCAATTTCCGCCAGGGTTTCGACGTGGTCGGTGACAAAGGAAATGGGCACGACCAGGACGCGCGGCGCGACAGTGGTAGCGGCGGCCTTCAGGCCGCCAGTGGCCACCTGGACGTGGCCACGCTGCCCTTGGGAAGCGATTGCCCTCAACGTCTCGGTAAGCGACGGTTCCAACCACTTGCCCGGATTGACGCGGCTCTGGTAGCAGAGCAGGTGCGGATTCGCCCAGCCGCCGCGCTCCATCACCAGCCGCGTCGTCGCTTCGATCTGCCGCTGGTAGGGGTCTCCCGCCTCCACAAATCGCACCGGAATGCCGTGCGCGCTGAAGACCAGATACACATCATCGGGAGCGGGGCGGTCCCCCGCGCCGCTTGCGGAAGAGTCTGCGGGCGACGGTGAGCACGCCGCCGCTGCCGGGCGAAAACACCGCAAGCCTTCGTTGATCTTCTCCACCACCGCGTCGAGATAGGCGGGGTGATCGTGGTAATCCTCGATGACCGCCGTCGGAAGGGAGTCCTTCCCGGCGCGCGCCCACTGGCGCCGCCATTCGGCCAGGCTGCTGCCCGTGGTGGTCTTGGAGTACTGGGGATAAAGCGGCAGCAGGATGATGCGCCGGAAGCGACCGCCCGCCACTTGCGCGACCGCCTCGGAGGTGAGCGGATGCCAGTAACGCATGGCCACGATGACGCGCGCCTCCAGGCCGCGGATAGTTCGTAGCTCGCGCTCCAGGGCGTGCGCCTGAAGCTCGGTGAGTTCGCGAATCGGCGACTTGCCGCCGATCGAGGCGTAGTGTTCCTGCACGTGCCGCGCCCGGCGGCTCGCAATCAGGCGCGCCAGCGTGGGTCGCGCCAGCCGGGCAAAGGGGAAATCAATGATGTCGGGATCGCTGAAGAGATTGCAAAGGAAGGGCTCGATCGCGGCGAGCGAGTCCGGTCCGCCCAGTTGGAAGACGACGACGGCGATCGGTTCCTGGCTCATGCGCTCACCACGAGCTGGCAGGGGACAAACCATAGGGCGGAGCCGCAGTGGCCCGACGCGGGTCCCGGGTTGGATGTGGCCTTGGCAACCGCCCTGGAAGGTCCTATCCTAGCACGACGAAGGCTCCGCCCGCCTCCGGCGCCCGCCAGCGCACCCGGGCGGGCGCCGGGCGATGTGCGTCGGCTATCTGCGTAGCCTATCACGCGACTAGCCCTGACGGCGCGGCCAGGCCATCGGGTTGCGGGGCGCGCCCGATCTTGCAACTAATGTATTATCAATAACTTAGATATGTTTCACGTGAAACATCGAAATTTCAAGGGGCGGCGGGGATCGCTCGCATCGGCCGTTCTGGCCCTTGTCCTTTCTCCCCTGAGGCCCTAGAATCAGCTCCGTGATCACTCCGGCCCGCATCGCTGAACTGCTCCGTCCCTTCGGCCTCAGCCTCGACCCTTTGCAGGTGGACCGGGTGCGGGTCTATCTGGATCTGCTCCTGAAGTGGAATTCCAAAATAAACCTGGTCGGCAAGGCTCCCGCAGAAGAGTGCGTTACCAGGCACTTCGGGGAAAGCCTCTTTCTGACCCGATGCCTCGAGCTTGGAGGACGATTGCTCGACATTGGAAGCGGTGCCGGATTCCCTGGCCTCGCGGTGAAAATAGTCCGCCCCGAGTTAGAGGTGACTTTGCTGGAGCGCGTCGCCAAGAAACGAGCCTTCCTTAAGGAGGTGGTCAGAGTCTGTGGGTTCAAGGGAGTTCAGGTCTTGGGGGACCGTCTGGAGGACTTCTCGGCCAAGATTCAAGCCCCCAAGTACGAATCGGCCACCTCGAGGGCCGTCGGGGGGGTTGAAAGCCTGACGAGGTACGCCGCCCACTGCCTGAAACCGGGCGGCTTCCTTTGCCTCTGGCTGGGGCACCAGGACGCCGAGACGATCTCCAAATCCAATTCCCGCTTCGCCTGGAGGCCACCCGTTGCGATACCGCTCAGCCGATGCCGTGAAATCCTCATCGGAGACCTTGTCCGCTGACCATCTCCGGATGTTTCACGTGAAACATCCACCGCCACTTGCAGGCTTCTGTTTCCTTTGATACAGTTCAAAACCAAATTATTGGAAGGTCTCTCGTGGGCAGAATCATCGCGATCGCGAACCAGAAGGGCGGCGTCGGGAAGACGACCACCGCCATCAATTTGGGGGCTGCGCTGGCGGGCCAGGACATGTGGACTCTGATCGTCGACTGCGACCCGCAGGCCAATACGACGGCCGGCCTTGGATTTCCGCGCGACCCGTCGCGCCGGACCCTCTATCATTCGCTGATGATGGACGTTCCGCTCGAGAGCCTCATCCTCGAGTGCGAGGTCGAGGGGCTTCACCTGATCCCGTCGGAGAAGAACCTGATTGGGGCCACGGTCGAACTCATCGACGTCGCGGAGCGGGAGCACGTCCTCAGCAGGAGGCTGGAATCGATCCGAGACCGCTTCAACTTCATCATCCTCGATTGTCCGCCGGCGCTTGACCTCCTCACGCTCAACGCCTTAGTCGCGGCCGATTCCGTTATCGTGCCGGTGCAGTGCGAATACTTCGCCCTCGAAGGCGTCTCCGAGCTCCTGGACACGCTCATCCGCATCCGCCGGACTCACCACGCCAGGCTGGCGGTGGAAGGCATTCTGCTGACCATGTTCGACGAGCGCACCAATCTGGCGCACCAGGTCCGGGACGATCTCCGGGACTTCTTCGGCAGGCAGGTCTTCGAGACGGTGATCCCTCGCAACGTCCGTCTGGCGGAGGCGCCCAGCCACGGCAAGCCCATCTTCTTGTACGACCCGCACTGCAAGGGTGCGGAGAGCTACGCAGAACTTGCGAAGGAGGTCATCAGCCATGACCAGGAAGGCGCTGGGTCGCGGACTGAGCGCGCTGCTGAGGGAAAATGAGGCTCCGGCGGCGCCTGCCCCGGCCGGAACCGAGCAGATTCGCCTCGATCAGATTTCGCCCAACCCCTTTCAGCCGCGCCACACGGTGGACGAGGCTAGCCTACAAGAACTGGCCGACTCGATCCGGGCGAGCGGGGTGGTGCAGCCCGTGCTGCTGCGCCGGGCGGGGGAGCGCTATCAGCTGGTGGCGGGGGAGCGGCGCTGGCGGGCGGCGCAGGCCGCCGGGCTCGAAACCCTTCCCGCGGTGGTGCGCGACCTCTCCGACCGCGAAGCGCTGGAGCTGGCGCTCACCGAAAACCTGCTGCGCGAAGACCTGAATCCCATCGACGCCGCCCGCGGCCTGCAGGAGCTGCAGAACCTCTACGGCCTGACGCATGAGGAGATGGCCGCGCGCCTGGGTATCAATCGAACAACAGTTACTAATACGTTAAGATTGCTTCGCGCCACGGCACCGGTTCAGGAGATGGTGCGTCTGGGCGAGCTGGCGCCCGGGCACGTCCGCGCCCTGCTGGCGCTCAGCGCCCCCACCGACCAGGAGCGGGTGGCGGCGCGGGTGGTGACCCACGGGCTTTCGGTGCGCGAGACGGAGGACCTGGTGGCGCGCTGGCGTCAGCTGGGGGCCGAGCCCCGGCGCCCGAAGAAAGCGGCGCCGCCGGGTGACCCCAACGTGCGCGCCGCCGCGCTCGAGCTGGAGCGCACCCTGGGCACGCGCGTCCGCATCACGGGCGACGGCCGCCGCGGCTCGATTCAGATTCGTTATTTCTCCGCCGAAGATCTGAGCCGCATCTTCGACTGGATCACCCGGCGGTAACTCCTGGGGGCGCGGGCGTCTCGCCTGCTCTTCTTTCCCACTTGCAGGCGAGACGCCTGCGGTCCCAGATGCCAACCACGGGAGTACCCGCCCATGGACTCGACATTTCGCGAGAAACTGGAGAAGCTGATCGCCAAGTTCGACGCCGACCGGGAGCATCATCTCTCCCGCGACTACGCCGAGGCCCAGGCGCGCATCGACTTCATCACCCCCTTGTTTGAGATGCTGGGCTGGGATGTCAGGAACGACGCGGGGCTGCCGCACCACGCGCGCGAAGTGCTGGTCGAGACCAGCGAAGCCGAAACCCTTGGCAAGCCCGACTACAGTTTCCGTCTCAACGGCCAGACCAAGTTTTTCGTCGAAGCCAAAGCGCCCGCCGAACCCCTGGACGCCGCGCGCCACATTCTGCAGGCGAAAGGGTATGCCTGGAACACCCGTCAGGTTTTCTTCGTCATCCTCACCGACTTTGAGGAATTCCGCTTTTATGACGCCTCCATCCAGCCCGACGAGCGCAAGCCCGACGAGGGCCTGTTGCTCAAGCTCCGCTACACGGACTACCTGAAGCAGGCCGAAAAGCTCTGGGAATTTTCGAAGGATCGCGTCGCCGCCGGCTCGCTCGACGCCATGCTGCCGCGCGACCGCCGCACCCAGCGCCTGCGCATCCCGGTGGACGAAGCTTTCCTCGACGAAATGACCGACTGGCGCGAGGATTTGGCCCGCAACGTCTTCAGGAACAATCCCGAGCTCACCGCCAAGCAGTTGAACGAAGTCGTGCAGCGCCTGCTCGACCGCATCGTCTTCATCCGCATCGCCGAGGACCGCCGGATCATCGAAAAGCGGCAGCTCGCCGACGCGGTGGAAGAATGGCGAGCACGGGGCGGCAAATTCCCCATCTTCGACTGGTTGAACGACCTCTTCCACCGGATCAACGAGGACTTTAACGGCGAAATCTTCAAGCCGCACCTCTCAGAAACCATCAGGATTGATTCGGAAGTGCTGGCGCGCATCATCGAGCGCCTCTATCCCCCCAAAAGCCCTTACCGCTTTGACGTGATCGGCGTCGAGCTGCTGGGCTCGATCTACGAGCGCTACCTCGGCAAAACCATTCGCGTCACGCCGAAGCGTGTTCACGTCGAAGAGAAGCCCGAGGTGCGCAAGGCGGGCGGCGTCTATTACACACCCAAATACATCGTCGATTACATCGTCAAGCATACGGTCGGGAAGGTCATCGAGGGCAAGACGCCCAAGCAGATCGAAAAGATTCGCATCCTTGACCCGGCCTGCGGCTCCGGGTCGTTCCTGATTGGCGCGTTTCAGTATCTGATCGATTACCACGTCCGCTACCTCACCGAGCACCCCAAAGAAGCGCACATCCATCCGCTGTTTCCCTACCTCATCATGGGGGAGAATCCGTCGGCTGACGAACCTCGCCTCTCCGTCGTGCGCAAGGCGCGCATCCTGAGGAACAATTTGTTCGGCATCGATATCGACCCGCAGGCGGTCGAAATCACCATGATGAGCCTGTACCTGAAGGCTCTCGAAGGCGAGCGCTCGCAACTGCCGCCCAAGCACGCCCTGCTGCCCGAACTGAAATACAACATCGTTTGCGGCAATTCGCTGATCGGGCCCGATATCTATGAGCAGGGCACGCTCTTCGGCGACGAGGAGCGCGAGCGCATCAACGCCTTCGATTGGTTCGGCGTAACGCAGGGCCCGCTCTCCGGCCCTGCGGCTCTTCCAGGCGGCGCGGCGCTTTCGCGCGGCCAAGGATATGAAACTTCGGGCCCGCCCTCCGGCCCTGCGGCCCTTCCAGGCCGCGCGGCGCTTGCGCGCGGCCAAGAACATGTAGCGCAGGGCCCGCCCTCCGGCCCTGCGGCCCTTCCAGACCGCGCGGCGCTTGCGCGCGGCCAGGAACATGTAGCGCAGGGCCCGCCTTCCGGCCCTGCGGTTCTTCCAGGCGGCGCGGCGCTTGCGCGCGGCCAGGAACATGTAACGCAGGGCCCGCCCTCCGGCCCTGCGGCCCTTCCAGGCGGCGCGGCGCTTGCGCGCGGCCAGGAACATGTAGCGCAGGGCCCGCCCTCCGGCCCTGCGGCCCTTCCAGGCGGCGCGGCGCTTTCGCGCGGCCAAGGATATGAAACTTCGGGCCCGCCCTCCGGCCCTGCAGCCCTTCCAGGCCGCGCGGCACTTTCGCGTCGCCAAAAACCTGTAACGCAGGGCCCGCCTTCCGGCCCTGCGGCCCTTCCAGGCCGCGCGTCTTTCGTGCCGCCACAGGAGGAACCCCCTCATTTGCGCGCCGCTCCAAAACGCGGCGCGCTGGAAAAGCCGCAAGGCTGGAAAGCGAGCCTTGCGCTACTTCCCCCCACCATCCCCGACATCATGCGCGCCGGCGGCTTCGATTGCGTCATCGGCAACCCGCCGTATGTCCGCATCCAGCATATGAAGGAATGGGCGCCCGTCGAGGTCGAGTATTACAAGCAGAAATACAAGTCGGCGAGTTCCGGCAATTACGACATCTACGTGGTGTTCGTCGAGAAGGGCCTGACTGTCCTGAACAAGAACGGCAAACTCGGCTTCATCGTTCCGCACAAGTTCTTCAACTCGAAGTATGGCGAGCCCTTGAGGTCGTTGATTGCGGATGGAAAGCATCTCTCTCACATCGTCCACTTCGGCGACCAGCAGGTCTTCGAGGGGGCGACGAATTACACCTGCTTACTCTTCTTGGATAAGTCCGGGAGCAAGGAGTTCGACGTCGCAAAGGTGGATGACCTGGAGGCATGGCGCAACACAGCCAAAGCTGCCCAAGGCACACTGCCCGCAAGCAGTGCAACGGCAGCAGAGTGGAATTTTGCCGTGGGCGGGGGCGCGGAGATCTTGCAAAGGCTGAGGAGGATGCCGACAAAGCTCGCGGATGTGGCTAAAAAGATTTTCCAAGGTCTGGTCACGAGCGCTGATCCCGTCTACCTTCTAGACCCTGTCGGGCCGGGGAGGAAGGGCCTTGTCATAGTCCGATCGAGGGCAACCGGGCGGGAGTATGAACTGGAGAGCGATGTGGTGAAACCCTTATGCAAGGGTTCTCGCGACATCCGGCGATATTCTGCGACCCCGTCCAAGGCGGTCCTGTTCCCATATGACCCGGAGAAGTCCGGTCAGACGAAGTCAATTGTCCTTATCAGCCCGTCCCAATTTGACAGTCGCTACCCGCGCGCCTGGAGATACCTCGCTGAGAATCGGAACCTCCTCCGCGACCGCGAAAAAGGCAAAATGAGGCACGAGGGCTGGTACGGATACGTTTACCCTAAGAGCGTTTCCTTATTCTCCAAACGCAAGATAATTACTCCCTCCATCGCTTCGAGCGCGTGCTTCACTCTCGACGCTCGCGGGGAGTTGTATTTCGTCGGATCGGGAGGCGGAGGGGGTGGCGGATACGGGATAATCCTGAACGACACGTGCGCCGAGTCCTACGAATATGTTCTCGGCTTGTTGAATTCACGGCTCTTAGATCACTACCTGAAGCAAATCAGCGGTCGGTTCCGAGGGGGGTACTTCGCTTACAGCCGTCAGTTCATCGAGCAACTCCCCATCCGCCCGATCAACTTCTCTGACCCGGCGGACAAGGCGCGGCACGACAGGATGGTGGAGCTGGTGGAGCGGATGCTGGAGCTGAACAAGCGGAAGCACGCTGTAGCGGCGGTCTCTGACCGCCGAAGCCGCCCGTCAGAGGCGGGCGCTACAGGCGTCGCGCAGAGATCGACGCTACAGCCCGGCGAGCATAGCTCGCCGCTACAGTTGGAGCGCGAGATTGCTGCGACCGACGCCGAAATCGATAATCTGGTTTACGAGCTTTACGGCATCACGGACCACGAGCGCCAAATCATCGAAGCCATGTAGCGCCCCGATGAATCGGGACGGTTCTTCCGTGTTCTTGCATGGAAAACGAGGACCGCAAGATTAAAAGGCGAATCTTGCGCTACACCGGGCGGACAGGGCGCGGCACGTTCGGGGGGCCAAGAACCTGTAACGCAGGGCCCGCTCTCCGGCCCTGCGGCCCTTCCGGGCCGCGCGTCCCTTGTGCCGCCACAAGAGGAACCCCCTCATTTGCGCGCCGCTCCAAGACGCGGCGCGCGGGAAAAACCGCAAGGCTGGAAAGCGAGCCTTGCGCTACTTCCCCCACCATCCCTGATATCATGCGCGCCGGCGGCTATGATTGCGTCATCGGCAACCCGCCGTACGTGCGCATCCAGCACATGGAGGAATGGGCGCCGGTCGAGGTCGCGTATTCCAAGCAGAAATACAAGTCGGCGAGTTCCGGCAACGACGACATCTACGTCCACTTCGGCGACCAGCAGGTCTTCGAGGGGGCGTGATACCATCGCTCCGCAGGCATCTTCACCTCAGGGAGGGTTATCCCATGGCTGCACGCACGGAAGCCGCGCGCGCCGGCATTACCTTCGGATCGGCGCTCGCCATCACCATTTCCTGGAGCGCCAACCAATCCATCCTCTGGGCCATCGTGCACGGCATCCTGTCGTGGTTGTACGTGATCTATTACGCCATTGTGCGGTGAGGGTTTTGTAGCGCCACGCTCGCACTCCAGCGTAGCGGTTCCGTGACAAGACCCTCGCCCGCCGGAAGAGCCGCAGGGCCGAAGAGCGGGCCCTGCGCTACCAGTGCGGATATCCCGAATCGCGGCGGGGCGGGGCTTGCCCCGCCCACCAAGGGCGCGCGAGCAACGCCCGCCTCATGCACAAGGCGCCCGTCGCCGACCCGAAGGGTCAGCGGCAGCCCGCCGCAACCATTTCTTTGACAAAATATTAAATTAGATTTATTCTAGATGTCGCATGGACGCTTCCGCCATCCGAAAATCGCTGGAGAGCGGCGGGTTGCGCTGCACGCCGCAGCGCTACGCGGTGATGGCCTTTCTGAGGCGCCACACCGGCCATCCCACCGCGGCGGAAATCTACCGGGCCGTCAACCGCGCCGATCCGCGCTGTTCCCGGGCCACCACTTACAACAATCTGCGCGATCTGGTGCGGGCCGGGCTGGTGCGCGAAATCGCCGCCGAGGGCCGCGCCGCACGCTTCGACGCCAAAGACACCAAGCATCACCACTTTATCTGCGACCGCTGTGGCAAGGTGGAGGACATGGAATGGTACGAGGTGCCGCGGCCCGCCTCGGGCGCGCTCGGCGGGCGGACGCTGCGCCAGTGCGAAGTCATCTTTCGGGGGCTCTGCGGGCAGTGCGCTCCGCGGCGCGCGTTGCGTCTACGATCTCTCAATTCTGGAAATGGAAACCACGGCATGCGGCGCCCGGCGAAGCGGGCCGCGACCGTCCCATCAAAAAAGTCAGGAGGATACACCCATGGAAAATAAACGTACCACGCCGGCGGGAGCCGGGGAAGGCAAGTGTCCGTTCGCGGGCGCGGGTCCGAGACATTCGACGGCGGCGGCCGCCAAGAACACGGACTGGTGGCCTAATCAGGTGAACCTGAAGATTCTTCACCAGCACTCCGAGAAGTCCAATCCCCTGGGCAAGAAGTTCCATTACGCCCAGGCATTCCAGAGCCTCGATCTGAACGCCGTGATCCAGGATCTCCGCGCCTTAATGACGGATTCGCAGGACTGGTGGCCGGCCGACTTTGGCCATTACGGGCCGCTCTTTATTCGCATGGCCTGGCACAGCGCCGGGACGTACCGCATCGCCGACGGGCGCGGCGGAGGCGGCTCGGGCGCGCAACGCTTTGCGCCCCTCAATAGCTGGCCGGACAATGTGAACCTGGACAAGGCGCGCCGCCTGCTCTGGCCCATCAAGCAGAAGTACGGGCAGAAGATCTCCTGGGCCGACCTCATGATTCTGGCCGGCAACGTGGCCCTCGAATCGATGGGATTCAAGACCTTCGGCTTCGGCGGCGGGCGCGAGGATATCTGGGAGCCGGAAGAGGATATCTACTGGGGCCCGGAAGGCAAATGGCTGGCCGATGAGCGCTACCAGGGCGATCGCGAGCTGGAAAATCCTCTGGCCGCCGTGCAGATGGGCCTGATTTACGTGAATCCCGAGGGCCCCAATGGAAAGCCCGATCCCGTGGCTGCGGCGCGGGACATCCGCGAAACCTTCGGGCGCATGGCGATGAACGATGAGGAGACCGTGGCGCTGATCGCCGGCGGGCACACCTTCGGCAAAGCCCACGGCGCCGCCGACCCCAGCCAATATGTCGGCCCGGAACCGGAGGGCGCGCCCATCGAGCAGCAAGGCCTGGGCTGGAAGAATTCCTTCGGCACCGGCAAGGGGAGCGATACGATCGGCAGCGGGCTGGAGGTTACCTGGACGACGACGCCAACTCGGTGGAGCAACAACTTCTTCGAGAATCTGTTCGGCTATGAGTGGGAGCTGACCAAGAGCCCGGCAGGCGCCTACCAGTGGAAACCGAAGGGGAACGCCGGCGCGGGCACGGTGCCGGACGCGCACGATCCCTCCAAGCGTCATGCGCCCTCCATGCTGACCACCGATCTCGCCTTGAGGTTCGACCCGGCTTACGAAAAGATTGCCCGGCGCTTTTACGAGCATCCGGATGAGTTCGCTGAGGCGTTCGCCAAGGCGTGGTTCAAACTTACCCATCGCGATATGGGACCCATCGCGCGCTACCTCGGGCCGCTGGTTCCCAAGGAACCACAGCTGTGGCAGGATCCCATCCCGCCCGTGGACCACAAGCTCGTCAGCAAGCAGGACATCGCGGCGTTGAAGGCCAAGATCCTCAAATCGGGACTCTCGATTTCCGAACTGGTCAAGACGGCCTGGGCGTCCGCGTCCACCTTCCGCGGCTCCGACAAGCGCGGCGGGGCCAACGGCGCGCGCATCGCGCTCGCGCCGCAAAAGGACTGGGAAGTGAACCAGCCGGCGCTGCTGGCGAAGGTTCTGAAGAAGCTCAAGGCCATCCAGAAGGAATTCAACACCTCGAAATCGAGCGGCAAGAAGAAGGTCTCGCTGGCCGACCTGATCGTGCTGGGCGGCTGCGCGGCCGTCGAGGAAGCGGCGAGAAAGGCCGGACACATCGTGAAGGTTCCGTTCTCGCCCGGGCGCACGGATGCTTCGCAAGAGCAGACCGATGTCCAATCCTTCGCCGTGCTGGAACCGACCGCCGACGGCTTCCGGAATTACCTCCGGAATGGCGACGCCCGGTCGGCGGAAGAACGGCTGGTGGATCGGGCGCAGTTGCTGACGCTGACCGCCCCCGAGATGACGGTTCTGGTCGGCGGCCTGCGCGCGTTGAATGCCAACTACGGGCAGTCGCGGCACGGCGTCTTCACCCGGCGGCCGGGGACACTGACTAATGACTTCTTCATTAACTTACTCGACATGAAAACAGAGTGGGGGCCTTCCCCGACCGACGAAGGCGTGTACGAGGGGCGCGACCGCGCGACGGGCAAAATCCGGTGGACCGGCACGCGCGTCGATCTGGTCTTCGGCTCGAATTCCCAGCTCCGGGCCATCGCCGAAGTCTATGCCGGCGCCGACGCGAAGGAGAAATTCGTGAATGACTTCGTGGCGGCGTGGAACAAAGTGATGAATCTGGATCGCTTCGACCTGGCCTGAGTTCTGCCGTTTGGCTGCCCGACCGCGGGCCGGCATCACCGCCGGCCCGCGCACTCAAAATCCTCCAGCTGGCACGCCGCGCGGATCGGGCAGGCGCCAGCGGCCCCAGGGCGGTGGCACGCCGCCCTTCAGGGCGACACGCGGGGGTGGCGGCCTGAAGGCCGCCGCGACGAAGTGCC
>CAZHKT010000111.1:0-11975 GCA_964533045.1 uncultured Acidobacteriota bacterium
GCTGGCGATCACTTCATGCAGCGCCGCGCGCCCCACGAGTTTCTCCAGGCGCGGCACTTGCGGTCCTTCGACCGCAATGTAGTAGCGGCCGCCCGAAGACCACAGCTCGCGGAACTCGGAATCATCGATGAATACATCCGGCGCATCCGGCGCATAGGAACCGTATTCCAGGTTGTTCACGCGGCCGTTGAGCAGCAGCACGCGCTCCCCGCGATAGGCGCCGGCGTAAAACACGACCGATGAAAACGTGTAGTACTGATTGTCGAGGATCAGCGTCCCGTGCGGCGCGTGGTTCAGAGCCTCCGCCAACGGGCGGGAGGATAGATACGGATCGAAGGTAACCAGAGCCAGGCGCGCCGCATGCACAAACAACACCATCATCACCACCGCTCCGGCCACGCTGCGTCTCCATGCTGTGACCGCTCCAATCAGAAACGCGATCCCGGCCAGAATCAGCGGCGGCCGCAGATAAGCGAACGAGGCCAGCGTCAGGTCGCCCATGTGACCCAGCGAGAGCGTGTAGGCCGAAACATCCTGCGTGACCAGTGCACGGGAAATGTCGCCGGGCGCGGGCAGATTCCACACCCGCGATAGAATGAAAGCGATGGCGAGCGCCGCGGCGGCCGCGGCGGCCGTGAGCGCAATCTGCCCGCGCCGCACCCAGGCGGCCGCGCGCGGTTCGGTCAGCGCCGCTCCGATGAGCAGCGCCAGCGCGGGGTAACAGGGCATCGAATAATACTCCTGCGTGGAGGAAAACGTGAAGAACACCAGCAGGAATCCGGTCCAGCACAGGCACAGCAGGCGCAGGCGCGCCGCGCGGCTCGCCGCCGGGCGGAACGGGAGCTTCGCCACGGCCGGCAAGTACACGCTCCAGGGGAACAGCCACAGCAAGTGGAACAGCCAGAAATACAGGCGCGGGACGGTGTTGTAATCGCGAGGATAGCGCGTGTTGAGAAAGCGCAGGATGTGCTCGTTGAAAAAATAGAACCAGAAGAAGCCGCGATAGGAGCCCGGTTCGCTGTGCAGCGCGAAGTCGAAGTAGGGTGGATTGCGAATCGTGGCCAGCACGTGCCAGGGGGCGGCGATCGCCAGCGCGATCCATGCCCCGCCGAAGACGCGCAGCCTGCGCCAGGTTTCGCGCGCGCGCCATTCCCCGGTAAACAACAGGAACAGCCCGGCTGCGGCGACGGGGAACAAGACGGCGATCAGCCCTTTGAGCAGCAATCCCGTTCCGATGGCCGCGGCCATGGTGTAGGCCCACAGAGCAGGCCGCGGTTCTTCCGGATCCAGCGCGCGGAGGAACGCCCACATCGCCAGCGTGATGGTGGCGGTGAGCATGGCGTCGGGAATCTGGACGCGCGTGAACAGGAACAGGCCCACGCTGGTCGCCAGCGCGCATCCGGCGATGAGGCCCGCGCGGCGGGAGAAGGCCCAGGCGCCCACGCGAAATACCAGCCAGCAGAGCGCCACCGCCGAAAGCGCGAGCGGCAGGCGCGCGACCCAGTCATGCACGCCCAACAGCCGGAACGCGATCGCCATCATCCAGTACTTCAGCGGCGATTTCTCGAGGTAGGCGATTCCGTCCAAACGCGCGGTGACCCAATCACCCGAGTCGAGCATGTTGCGCGCGATGGTGGCCTGGACGGCGTCGACGTCGTCCATGAGAGCGGGAGGTGAGAGGATGCAGCCGAGAAAGACGGCGGCCGCAACCAGCAGGACTATCGAAGTTTCACGCACGGAAAACCGGGACGCACGCCGATTTCGGTACCGCCTTAGCGCCCGGTCAGGAACCCGGCCGCGGCGAACTGAGCGTACTGTTCCCGATTTTCCCACGTCGCGATGTTCCAGTGCCTCATCCAGAGGCACAACACCATCAGTCCCCACAGGTGATAGCCCAAGTTCGCGCGCCGCTCCAGGTGCGCTCGCAGCAGGCCCTCGACTGTTTCCCAGCGGAAGAGGCCCGTGCGGCGGACCGACTCCTCGTTCAACGTGTCCAGCAGCAAGGAGCGCAGCGCCGTGCGCATCCAGTGATGCGCGGGAATATCGAAGCCTTCCTTGGGCCGCTGGATCACGGGGCGTGGCAGGCGCGGCTTCATCAGCTCCCGCAGAACGAATTTCAAGCGGCCACCGCGGACTTTCAGACGCAACGGCAGGCGCTCGGCGAATTCCACGATGCGGTGGTCGAGGAACGGCGGACGCACCTCCAGCGAGTGCGCCATGCTCATCCGGTCGACCTTGTTGAGGATGTCGTCGGGCAGGTAGTAGGTCTGGTCGGCCCACAGGAAACGGTTCAAGCCATCGCGCCGCGAACCAGGCAGCGGCGGCGGAGCCGCGCCTTCCGGGACATTCCACAGGGAGGCTTGCTGCGCCTTTGAAAACGTTCCGTTCCAGAAGAAGTGCGCCTCCGCCGGGTCGAGGGGCGCTCCCGTCAGCAAGCGGTTCACCTTGTAGTCGAAGCCGATCTTCCGGTCGGAAACCGGCAGACGCGCCGCGATCCCCGTGGCCAGATGGAGCAGGCCGCGCGGGGCGCGGCGCAAGTATCCGGCGATGCCGTCGGCGAGGTAGGTGTTGTAGCCGCCGAACAGTTCGTCGGCCCCATCGCCCGAAAGCGCCACAGTGACCTGCGCGCGGCACATCTGCGAAAGAAACCACACGGGAACAGCTCCCGCGTCAGCGCTCGGCTCATCGGAATGATGGACGATCTGTTCGACGATGCCGGCGAGGTCCGCATCGAAATCCATGGCGAACTCATGATGGTCCGTCCCATAGGCGCGGGAGACCTCTCGGAAATAGACACTCTCATCGAACTCGCGGCCCGGGAAAGAGACCGAGAAGGTTTTCAGTTTCCGTCCGGCCGCCTCGGCCGCGTAATGCAGGATGGTCGAGGAATCCAGCCCTCCGCTCGACCACACGCCCAACGGAACGTCGGAGAGCAGATGCTCGCGCACGGCCTTGCGCAGCAGGGTATCCAACTCTTCCTTGGCGTCGCCGAGCGTGATCGCGGGATCGGGCCGCATTTCCAGGCACCAGTATGTCCCCGTCGTGACACGCCCGGCTTCCCAGGATAACCAGGTCCCCGGGGGCAGCTTCTCGATACCTTTCACCAGGGTGCGTTCGCCGGGAACATAATTGCAGGCCAGGTAGGACGCCAGGCCCGCGGGGTCCAACTCGCGCGGGATGCCCGGGTGCAGCAGCAGGGCCTTCATTTCCGAGCCGAAATGCAGGTTCGCGCCCCGCCGCGCGATGTATAGCGGCTTGATGCCCATGCGGTCGCGCGCCAGCACGAGCCGCCGCCTCTGGGGATTCCACAGCGCCACGGCGAACATGCCGCGCAGTTTCGGGAAGGCCAGGACATCCCACTCCCGGAAGGCGACCAGCACGGTCTCGGTGTCGCAGTTCGTCTCGAAGCTGTGGCCCTTGGCCTCCAATTCGCGGCGCAGCTCGAGATGATTGTAGATTTCGCCATTGAAGGCGATCACAACCCCGCTTGCCGGGCAGCACATGGGCTGGTCGCCGTGCTCCAGGTCGAGGATCTTCAGGCGGACGGCCCCGAGGGAAATATCCGGGGACTCCCAAACACCCTGCTGATCCGGCCCGCGGTGCCGGAGTGATCCCGTGACGTGCCGGATCAAACTCGGGCGAGCGGGCCCATTAAGATGCGTAAACCCTGCAATACCACACACTTACCGATACCCCGATCCGTCCCTCTACCCCTCCCAGAGAGTGGACCTGAGACCGCTGCTCCCGATCCAATTGAGCGAGCATACCACGAGGATTTATATTTGTAAATCTTTTTGTTTTCGCCGCGTGGCTGTGTTACGGCGCAGAGCCGGCCGCCCCTCCGCTGGAAGGCAAGTCGAGGCGCTCGGGAAAGACAGCGTAACCCTTCGGAGGAGGGAACAATTCTTCGAGCAGCAGCAGGCGCTTGCGCAGGTAGCGGCTGGGCAACTGGCGCGGGCCGGTTTCGACATCGATATCGCAACAGATCCCATGGAGGTACAGCGTAAGCGTATCGATAAAGGACTGGCGCGCGTACTTGCCAAAGTTTTTGGCCGCGGCGGCGGATTTGCCACGCCGCAACGTCTGCTTCAGGCGCCAACTGGCCTCGTCCACTTCCCCGTGCACCTCCGCGTTCAGTTCCTCGCGCAGCAAGCGCGTGTAGCGGGCCTCCGCTTCCGGACTCCACTGCTCGGCAAGGACATTCGCCAACAGATGATAAAACCGGTAATGGTACTCGGCCATTTCACGATCCTTGAGGGCAAAGGCCAGGACCGTTTCGCCGCCCAAATTGAGTTGCGCGGAGGCCGCCGTGCGGGTATCCGGGGGCTTCACCACCGAAACATAATCGCCCGGACTTTTTCCGCCCTCGCGCCCGGCCGCGCGCTCCAGATAGGGGACCAGAAGAATTGCCAGCTTGGGCAGCGCCGCCACGATGCTGGGAGGCAGGGCCGCGACGGGTTCCTCCAGGTATTCCTTTAGCTCCTCGTCGGACATGGGTCCGGAAGCGCAGAAATACGAGATCGAATTGCTGAGCGGGATCATTTCCCCGCGAAACTGCTCGGCGAACTGGCGGACGCTGAGTTTGGAAAGGTCGGATTTTGGGGGCATCAAAAGAGCTGTTCTTATTTTAGCCCCTTTCCTTATCCGGGCACCGTGAAAAAAAAGGTGCTGCCGGAGTGCCCGTCACTTTCCACGCCGATGGTGCCGCCCATCAGCTCCACCAGGCGCGCCGCGATCGCCAGTCCCAAGCCGGTTCCGCCAGCCTTCCGCGTCGAGGCGCCGTCCAGTTGCGTGAAAGCCTCGAAGATCTTGACCCGCTTTTCTGGAGGGACGCCCGGGCCCGTATCACGAACACTGAAGCGTGTGGCCGGGCCGGGCAGAGCTTCAACGCCGATCTCGACCTTGCCCCGGTCGGTAAATTTGATCGCGTTTCCGGCCAGATTGATGAGCACCTGGCGCAGTCGCACGGGATCGCCGGAAAGCGTGGCGGGAACTCCGGGATGCAGGACAAAAGTCAGCGTCAACCCTTTTTGTTCGGCCAGGATATTCAGCTCGCGGACCACGGAGCGAACCAGCGTCTCAACATGCAGGTCCTCGCGGACGATCTCGATCCGGTTGGCCTCGATTTTCGAGAAGTCCAGGATGTCGTTGATGATGGCCAGCAGCGAAGTGGCCGACAAACGAATGATCTCGACGTAGTCGTTCTGCTCGGCGCTCAGATCCGTCCCCAGCAGAACGTCAGTCATGCCCAGGATGCCGTTCATGGGAGTGCGGATCTCGTGGCTCATGTTGGCCAGGAACTCGCTTTTGGCGCGGTTGGCGACTTCCGCGGCGTCCTTGGCCCTGGCGAGCTGCTCGTAGCGCAGCTTGCGCAGCGTGATGTCGCGATAGATTGCCGAGACGCCGATCAGCCGTCCCGACGAATCTTTGACTGGAGAGAGAATCACCGAGACCGGGATAGCCGTTCCATCCTTGGCCACGCGGAGAGCTTCGTAGCGGTCGATTCGCTCTCCGTTTTGCGTCCGCACCAGTACGCCGACGTACTCGTTTCGCTGCTCGGGCAAGAATAGCGTCGTGATGTGCCGGCCGATGATTTCCTCCGGCAGATAGCCGAACATGCGTTGCGCCCCGCGATTCCAGCTCACGATCGTGCCGCTCATATCGGTTCCGATGATGCTGTCATCGCAGGATTCGACAATCGCCGCAAGAAAGGCGGGCGCTCCAAAGGGGTGTTCGCCGGAGGCGCGCGGGGGCGGCGGACCGGCGGGAAGCGGATGCGTGGCTCTGGAATCGATTCCGTTCTGCATGGAGACCCGCCTAATCTCTTCGGCGCCTGTGAGAAGAATGTGAGTAACCGCTCAGCTCGTGCGGGCGCGCCCTGCTCGTCTACACGCGCCGCGCGATCATCACCGTGATATCGTCGGCCGGGGGAGCTCCTCGCGTGAACTCGTGCACGGACTTGTGGATCTCCTCGACGATTTCGGCGGCCGGGCGGTCGCTGAGCTCCGCGATCAGGTTCGCCAGCCGCTCCTCCCCGTACTCGTTGTCATTCGGATCGGCTGCTTCGGTGACGCCATCGCTGAACAGAACCAGAATGTCGCCATGCCCGAGCTTGGCGAGGGACTCCTGATACTTGGCCAGGGGCAGAATGCCCAGAATCACACCCCCGCCGCCCAGCGCTTCGTAGCCGCCCTTGGCGCGCACGATCAGCGGCGGATTATGGCCGGCGCTCACATAGCGCAGATCGCCCGTCCTGGGATGCAGGATCCCCATGAAAAACGTGATGAAGCGGTTGTCGGGGCAGTTTTGACAGGTGGTCTTGTTCAGTCGCTCGAGTTTTGCGGCAAGCTCGGAGGGGTCGTCGAAAAGCACATGCACGCGCGCCTGGAGACTGCTCATCAGCAGCGCGGCGGGTGTACCCTTGCCGGCCACGTCGCCGACGATCATGCCCACTTGGCCGTCACTGAAGCTGATGAAGTCGTAATAGTCGCCGCCGACGGCGCGCGCGGCCACGGTCTTCGCTGCCAGATCCAGTCCTTCCACGCGCGGAGCCTTGTCGGGCAGCAGCCGCTGCTGGATCAGCGCCGCCTGCTGCATATCCTTGGCCATGGCGCGCTCGGCTTCCTCGATTTCATTGAGCCGCGCGTGCTCGATGCGGATGGCCGCAACGTTGGCCATCACCGTGAGCAGATTCAGATCCTCCCGCGTGAATTCGCGGATGCGGTCCGGCGTGTCCAGATAGATCAGGCCGATCACCTTGTCGTTGGTTTGCAGCGGCACGGCCAGAATGCTGCGGACCTTCTGCTCGACGATGCTCATGTGCTCGCGGAGGCCCTGGTCGAGCTGGGCATCGCGCACCAGTAGCGAGGCTTTTTCATTCAGGACGCGGTCGCGCACCGTGCGCGAGATTTGAAAACCTTCGCCGCGCGCCGCGCGCACCTTCAACTGGTCGCCTTCGAGCGTCATCAGCACCCCGCGGCCGGCCATCACCGCTTCCATGGAAAGATCCATGATCACCTCGAACAGTTCGCCGAGCGGCCGGTGTCCGGCCAGCTCGCGACCCGCCTTGATCAGCGCCCACATTTGCGGGTTGCCGGTCATCACCGTGGTCTGGTTCATGTCGGCGGCAGAGACCGCCATGCTGGCTTCCCCTCCGGCCTGCGGACCCAGCACTCCGTCCAGGCTGGCGACCACCGTCGTGGCCGTCGAGGAGAACTGGTCTTCGTTATCGACGAACTCCACGGTTTCGCGGTGGATCTGCGAAGACGCCGCGCCGGAGAATTCGATCGTAAGATGACCCGCGGCAATCCGGTCGCCGGGACGGAATGGCGCCGGCCCTTCGAGCTTTTGCCCATTGAGCATGGTGCCGTTCTTGCTTCCGAGATCCTCCACCGTCCACTGGCCGTCCTTAAACGTCAAAGCGACATGCTGCCGCGACAAGCCGATGTCTTCGGGGTAGGAGAGCTGATTGGCGCTGGAGCGCCCGAGCGTGACCCGGTCTTGGGTCAGGATCACAGTGGAGGAATGGCCTTCCAGGTCGCGGATGATGAACTCCCGTGAAGCGGCTGGCATGGTCCCGTGCAACTCACTAGCCTAGCACTATCCAACTGACTGACCGGACAGGGCCGGCAATTTTTCCTTGACCCGGGCGGTCCGAGTGGGGAAAAATGAAGTTTCGGGTTGCCGAAGACGATTTTCATGTAGAGGGAACGAGCCGGTTGCGTATTCGATTGCTGTTGTTGTGCTTCGCTTGGGCTGCGGCAATTTGGCTGGCGCCCCCCGCTCAGCCCCAGACCGCGGCCAGGGCGGCCACCACGACCGGAATTCGAAGCTCTGCCTCCAAGGCCGCGCCTGCGCCCAAGAGCAAGGCCAAATCCGCTGCGAAGAAAACCACCGCGAAAAAGGCGGGGCGCAGTCCCTGGCAGGCGCCGAACTACGCCGATTCAGCCGAAGGCGACGTTGCCGACGGCGACGATCCCATCGCGCGCCGAGCGGCTCTCGACGCGCTCGGCCGCTTGAACGGCTCCGTCGTTATCACGGACGCGGATACCGGCCGCATCCTCACGATCGTTGGGCAGAAGACGGCGTACAAGGAAGGTTTCCAGCCTTGCTCGACGATTAAGATCCCGGTGGCTCTGGCGGCGCTGAGCGAATCGGTCGTCGACCGTCTGACGCAGATCCGGCTGTACGGTAATACGAAGATGGCCATGACCGAGGCGCTCGCGAGATCCAACAATCAGTACTTCGCGAGCCTGGGCGAAAAACTCGGCTTCAAGAAAGTCAGCTATTACGCCAAACTTTTCGGGCTGGGTGAAAAAGCGAGCCTCAATATTCCGGAAGAGACGCCGGGAATTCTGCCTCCCGCCATGCCCCGCAGCGGGATGGGCATGATGGCGAGCTTTGGCGACGGCATCACGCTCACGCCGCTCGAGCTGGCGAGCCTGGTCGGCGCGGTCGCCAACGGCGGCACGCTGTACTATCTGCAATACCCCAGGAACCAGGAGGAAGCGGAGGCATTCGTGCCGAGCGTGAAGCGCCGGCTCGATATCGGGCACCTGATCCGCGAAATCAAGCCGGGCATGATGGGGGCCGTCGAATACGGCACGGCGCGCCGCGTGGGCTTCGACGCGGAGATGCCCGTCTATGGCAAGACCGGCACCTGTACCGACACGCGCACGCCGACGCATCTGGGCTGGTTCGGATCCTTCACCGAGGTCGGGCATGATCGCGTGGCCGTGGTTGTGCTGCTGACCGGGGGCAGCGCGGCTTCGGGCAGTTCCGCCGCAGGTGTCGCCGGGCAGGTGTACAAGAACCTCATCAACATGAACTACTACGCGCACCAGCGGCGGGAGGAGCCCGTGGTCGTGGCGGGAGCCGCCGGAGCCCAGTAGCGACGCCGTGCGGCAGTGGCGGTTTTTCACCGGCTGCCAGCTCAAGATTGTTCAGGAATCCGTCGCTGCCGAGCTTGACTTTGGCAACGCCAGTGGATTAAGGTAACGATTCGACTGGGCCGCCAGTTTCACGTGCGCCGCCCAGGGACCGGTAGCTATGGCGGATCATCAGGGCGTGGGGGCGCACACCGTGGAGGAAGTGCTGGAATCCTCGCTGGAAAGCGTCGACCAGGCAGAGGATATCGTACTGCGCGAGGCCCGGGAGATGGGTTTCAGCGAAGATGAACAGCACCACATCGGGATCTCCCTTCGCGAATGCATGGTCAATGCCGTGGTCCACGGTAACAAGTTCAATTCCCGGAAGAAGGTTCACCTGGTGGTCTCGCGCACGCCCCGGCGACTGGAAGTGCGGATCGGCGATGAAGGCGGCGGATTCGACCCCAAGGACG
Organism: uncultured Acidobacteriota bacterium; assembly: GCA_964533045.1. Classification (GTDB taxonomy): domain Bacteria; phylum Acidobacteriota; class Terriglobia; order UBA7540; family UBA7540; genus JACQNR01. The sequence goes on from CAZHKT010000111.1 coordinate 9,341, forward strand.
TGCCGGACCCCTTGGCCGAGGAGAACCTGCTGCGGCAATCCGGCCGCGGTGTCATGATGATGCAGGCATTTATGGATGAGTTTGAAGTGCGCCGGCGCCAGCCCGCCGGCACGGAAGTTCGAATGGTGAAGTATTTGCCGAAGACCAGATAACGGCATTTAGAGGAGGCTACAGGTGAGTGTCAAACTAACCACCCGACAGGTGGGTGACGTAACAGTGGTGGACGCAGCAGGCCGCATTACCTTGGGCGATGGGGCCAGCACGTTCCGCGATACAATTCGGGATCTGGCTGCCGGCGGCCAAAGAAAGCTGTTGTTGAATCTGGCCGAAGTCAGCTATATCGATAGCTCGGGCATTGGCGAAATGGTGTCCGGCTTCACCACCGTCACCAACCAGGGTGGCCAAGTGAAGCTGTTGAACCTCACCAAGCGCGTCAAGGACTTGCTTCAGATCACCAAGCTGTATACCGTCTTCGAGGTGTTCGACGACGAGGCCGCGGCCGTGCGCAGCTTTCAGTAAAGCGCGGGTTCTCCCAGCGTTTTCTTGACCGCGAGCGCCGGAGGTGTAGGAATCGGCTTGTCGGATCTCTGAGCAAGATTGCAGAGAATTCCGCGCCCGCCGTCTCACTTAAACAGTGAGACCCAACTATGGTTCCTATTCGCGAACCCCAAACCTACTCAGTACTTTTAGCCGACGACTTGACACTGGTGCGGGAAGGATTGGCTGCCCTGTGCGACGCGCAGCCGCGGTACAAGGTGATCGGCCAATGTTCCCAGGGCGCAGTGGCGTTGCGCGTCATTGAGGAGCAGCAGCCGGACTTGGCTGTGCTGGACCTTAACCTGACCGATCTGCTCACCATGGAAGTGGTCCGGCGGGTCCGGGAGGCTGGATGCCGGACCAAGATCGTGGTGCTTTCCACCAGACGCGACCGCAAGACTGTGGTCGAGGCCCTGCGTGCCGGAGTGAGCGGCTTTCTGCTGAAGAGCGCTTCCTCGGCGGAGCTCCTGGAAGCCTTCCAGCAGGTCCTCGAAGGCAGCATCTATGTATCCCCGCAGTTGGAGCTGAACCGCATTTTCGCCGCCAAGCCTTTATCGCAAGTGGAGGATCCGCTTGATTCGCTGAGCTCTCGGGAGCACCAGGTATTTTCCCTGCTGGTTGAGGGCGTGCGCGCCAAGGAGATCGCCGCGCGGCTTGATCTGAGCCCGAAGACCGTGGATACCTACCGCGCCAGCCTCATGCGGAAGCTCGACATCCACGACGTGGCGGGTTTGGTGAAATTCGCCATCCAGCGTGATCTAACCAGCACGGCCTGACGCGCGCTCAGCCGTTCCTGCTACAATGGCAACTTGCGGGGGCCGCTCGGCTCGCGCAAGGAGTCTCCGCGCAATGGATCGTCGTACCCGCAAGGAATTGAAAACGGACAAGTTTGCCCAGGAGGTCGGGCACACCGTTCAGTATTTGGCCGGGCACAAGAAACAAGTGAAGCTGTATGGTGCGATTGGCTTGGTGGTGTTGATCGCTGCCGCGGGTTACTGGACATACAGCGGCCGTCAAGCCGCCGCGCGCGCCAAGGCCCTGGCTGATGCGATTCGCGTGGCGGATGCCGTGATCTCCGCGGCGCCGCAACCACCCTTGCTGAACTTCGCCACGCAGGAAGAAAAAGACAAGGCGGTTTTGCGGGCCTACACCAAAGTCGCGGCTGACTATCCCGGAACGCAGGAGGGCGCGATTGCGCAACTCTACGTTGCCGCGGCAAAGAATGACAAGGGCGAAGCCGAGGAAGCCATCAAACTTTATCGCCAGGCCGCCGATTCCGCACCCAAGGAATACCGCCGCGTGGCGCAACTGGCGTTGGGCGAACTGCTCGCCGGCCAGAACCAGAACGAGGAAGCGGAAAAAATCCTGAAGGCTCTGTCGGAGGAAGACTCTTCGGCGCTGGTTAGCCAGGAAGAGGCGCTGCTCGCCTATGGCCGGGTGCTGGCCAGACGCGATCCGGCTGAGGCCCGCAAGATCCTGGAGCCGCTGCGCGATGTGCCGCGCGTGGCCGTCAGCAGCGCCGCGGTCACCGCGATTGCCGCGCTTCCGCCCGTAACCAAGACGGCCGAGCCGGCGCCGAAATCCAACTGAGGCCGAGCGACTCGTGCCCTGCCCGCTGGCTCATCTCCGGTTTCCGGACGCGAGTCAGCGCGGCAGGCGCTATCCGGAATTCCCGCATCCCTACCGCAACGACTTTCAGCGCGATCGCGACCGCGTGGTCCACGCACGCGCCTTCCGCCGCCTCGAAGATAAAACGCAGGTATTCCCGCCCGGCATCTCCGATCATTTCCGCAACCGGCTGACCCACACCATCGAGGTTTCGCAGATCGCGCGCACCGTGGCCTCCACGCTCGGCCTGAATGAAGATTTCACCGAAGCACTCGCTCTGGCGCATGACATCGGCCATCCGCCTTTTGGCCATGCAGGCGAGGATGAACTCGACCGCATCATGCGCCGTCACGGCGAACGCTTCGATCACAACCTGCATGCGCTGCGCATCGTCGAACAATTCGAGAATCCCTACCCGCGCTTTCCCGGCCTGAACCTGACGTTCGAAGTGCGCGAGGGCATCGTGAAACACTCGCGCGATTTCGCTCCC
>CAZHKT010000112.1:0-11933 GCA_964533045.1 uncultured Acidobacteriota bacterium
CCCCCGCCATCGGCCGGCCCGGCCCCTCCCGCAACACCCCGCTGAAACGGATCAGACGCGGCACAACGGGAGACGTCTGAGCAAAACTCACGACCGCACATATAAGAGCGATACATGCCAAGACAGTCGCCCGAACCACGACAATGGCTGCTCGGCGCATGTGACACCTCCGTTTTCAGGGAGCTCTTCGAGGGGGGACATTAAGTTAATACCGCGTTGATGGCATGTCAAGCGAGACAATGGGGAGGTGTTCCACCTTTTACTTCACTTCACCGAACGCCACCACGCGATGCCGCCTTTCCGCCGAGACGATCTCCTCGATCTTGCCGCTGTGCCCGTCCAAGCCATTCACGGACACCCGGCCCTGGTTCGGTTCCAGCAAGCCGCAGGTATGCGATTGGCGATGGTCTTCCCCGCCCCCTTGGGGCCGATCAGAGCGCAAATCTCGCCCTCGCGAATGACTCGTTCCAGGTCACTGACGGCGACCCGGTGGTCAAATTCTTTGCGCAGCTATTCGAAGCGAATCAGGGAGTCGATTCCCGAACGAACAGGCAAACTCGAAAGGCTCGACACGGAGCCAATCGGCGTGCATCGTGCGGGACTTGCAAGCGGGTTGGCCTGAAAAACGCCGGGAGGATTTCCTCTGCAGCGCGGACGGCATGGCGACTCACAGGGAGCTGCCGTCCGCCACGCGCCAGACTTGCGCCACCAGGAAACAGAGCAGAAAACCCAAGAGCAAGGGCAGAAGGGCGGACACGGCGGTCCATCGGGCGCTGCGTGTTTCTTTCCAGATCGTGTAGAGGGTGGTCGAGCAGGGATTGTGCACCAAGCTGAAGAGCATCAGGTTGAGGCCCGTCAGCAGGGTCCAACCGCCGGCGCGCAGGACCTCGGCGACGCTGGAAGCGGACTCGAGCTCAAACATAACTCCCGCACCCTGCCCCACGCCGGTCAGGCCGGTAGCCATCACGGTGAGCATCAGGATCGTCGGAACCACGATTTCATTGGCTGGAATCGCGATGACGTAGGCCAGCAGGATGACGCCCGTCAGTCCCAGCAACCCGGCGAAGGGCTGGAAGGCTCGGATCAGATGCACGGCGATGCTGGCCTCGCCGATTTTCACATTCGAGATGATCCAGATCACGGCCCCCGCAGGAAGTGCGAAGACAATCGCGCGCCCGAGAACGAAGATGGTGCGATCAATCAGCGACGTGTAGAGTGTGCGCAACAGTCGCGGCGGACGATAAGGAGGGAGCTCGAGGCTGAAGATCGAGACCTCCCCGCGCAGCACGGTCCTCGACAAGACCCAGGACGTCAGAAACGTCAGCGCCACCCCAAACAGCACCACGGTGGCGACCGCCACCGCCGACACCAGTCCGGCCAGGTACGCCGGCGCCATGCCGCCGACGAAGATCGAAGCCATCAGGATTTGCGTGGGCCAGCGCCCGTTGCACAGCGCAAAGTTGTTGGTGATGATGGCAATCAGGCGCTCGCGCGGGCTCTCGATAATGCGCGTGGCAATGACGCCCGCGGCGTTGCAGCCGTAACCCATGGACATGGTCAGGGCCTGCTTGCCATGGGCGCCGGCGCGCTTGAACAGGTTGTCGAGATTGAACGCCACCCGCGGCAGGTAACCGAAGTCTTCGAGCAATGTGAAAAGCGGGAAAAAGATCGCCATGGGAGGCAGCATCACCGAGACCACCCAGGCCGTGGCCAGATACATGCCGTCAATCAACAGGCCGCTGATCCACCACGGGACGCCCCCCGCTTGCGCGCTATCGCGGAGAAGAGGGTGGATGGTATCCATCAGCAGCGACGCAATCATCCGGGAGGGGACATTGGCCCCTGCGATGGTGAGCCAGAAGACCAGCATCAGCAGCGCCAGCATGATGGGGATTCCAAACTTGCGGCTGGTGACCAAGCGGTCGAGGGCGCGGTCGAAATCCAGGCGCGGCTTCTGGCCGGAGCGAGTCACCACGCTATCGGCGATGCGTCCGGCCTGCGCGAAAACGTCTTCCACAATGGCTTCGTGAAAGTCGCGGCCCACCTGCCAGCGCAATTGGGAGGCAGCAGCCAGCAACTCCGGCACGCCAGCGCGAGGGGCCTCCGTGCCGTTCTTCGTGGCCGCCTCCTGCACCGCGAAATCGCGCTGCAGAATGCTCCCTAAATCCCCGCGTTCGACTGCCTGGGCGATTCGTTCGTCGCCATCCAGCAGTCTCAGCGCGACCCACTCCGCGTTGGGAAGCCCGGGGAAGACCGCTTCAATCTTCTGAGCCAGGTCGCTGACCGCCTTCTGCAGGTCCGGCGCGGGCGCCTTCCGCCGTCGCGGTTTCCCCACCGCTTCGCCGGAGGCCACTTCCGCAATGGCCTGCCGGAGTTCGTTCAAGCCTTCGCCGCTGCGGGCCGTGGTGGGCACGACGGGCACGCCCAATTCGCGCGCCAGTTGACGAGCGTCCACGGACAGGCCGTGCCGGCGCGCTTCGTCCATCAGATTCAAGCACACCACCACGCGCGGCGTGATTTCCAGAACCTGCAGCACCAGCCCGAGGTTGCGTTCCAGGCGGCTGGCGTCCACCACGATCACGGTGACATCGGGCTGGCCGAATAGGATGAAGTCCCGTGCCACGTCTTCGTCGGCGCTGGTAGAAAGCAGCGAATAAGTTCCCGGAAGGTCTACCAGCTTGTAGCGCTGGTCACCGGAGGCGAATCCGCCCTCAGCGCGCGTTACGGTCTTGCCGGGCCAGTTGCCGGTGTGCTGCCGAAGGCCGGTCAGCGCATTGAAGACGGTGCTCTTCCCCGTGTTGGGATTGCCGGCGAGCGCCACGACGTAATCCCAGTTGGTCATGTCCACGCCCAGCTTCACGAGATTGGCGAGGTTGTGCGCGGGACAAGCGGCGCAAGCGTCCGGCGTGCGGGGCGAGCTGCTCATGCGGCACCTCCCGCGGTGCGGCTGACGTGGATAAGCTCGGCCTGTTCGCGACGTAACGCGATCACCGCGCCGCGCACGCGGTAGCCGATGGGATCGCCGGCGGGACTCTTGAGTTCCGCCTCAATGACGGTTCCCGGGACGATGCCCAGGTCCAGCAAGCGCCGCCGCTGCGGCCCGCGGCAAGCCGGAGAAATGCCCAACACTCGAGCACTTTCCCCGGGCTGCAACGCGGAGAGAGCCTCGGGTTCGGGTTCCGCCTTGGCAGTCGGAGGAAGCAGGATGGCGGACAGATTGGCGGCAACGACGGGCGCGAGTTCATGCTCGCGTCCGTAAGTTTCAAAGCGAACCCCCTCCGACGACACCTCATTGAGGCGGGCGCGCATGCCGGGACGAAGTCTTTCCGCCAGCAGTTTCGCGTAGACCGCCTGCGGCTCATCCTCGATGTGAACGATCTCCACCCATTCGCCCGGCGCGAAATCGCCCAGGGGACGGCCGCGCGGCGGCGGCACTTCACCGCCTGCGGTGGGGATGGGATCTCCGTGCGGGTCGTAACGCGGATTGCCCAGCCTCGCCGCCAGCGCCTCCGCCTCCCCTTGTGCGATGCGATGCTCACGGTATTCCGCCTCACGATGCCATTCAGAGGGATCCAGGTTTGTGAAGTCAGAGAGATATTTTTCCCAGAGACGGTGGGTGCGAATCATGCGCAGCGCATAGGCACGCCCCTCCGGCGTCAGGCGATAGCTGCCCGCTTCCGACTTCACCAGCCCGCGTCTCTCCAGTTCACTGACGATGGTGGCAACGCGGTTGACATTCGCGCCCATCGCGCCGGAAAGACTGAAGAGGGTCCCCGGAAGCTGGCGGTACTCGCAATCGTAAAGGTGCTTGAGGGCATCCTCGATGCGCACCTGCTGACGTTGACGTCGCCGGCGCTGGATTCGCCAGTAGAGTCCGCGCCCGGGCCAGAAGCAGACCGCCCCCGCCAGCAGCAGGAAGGCCAGTACCGCAAGCGCCTTCAGTGGATCGATCACTGCGACTCCTTCCGGATGTTAACCTCGGTTAACTCTCATTGTTAACACTATATAATAGGCGGGCGGGTTATGTCAACCGGCGGATCGGCTTGGGATCGAACCAGGGCACCCCACTGTGGCGCGGGATTCCTCGCCGCCCAGGTCCATTGAGCCGCGGCTTCTCGGCCTGTCGGCCAGGCGAAGGGCGGCCGGCCAGCTCAGCGTTCCGGTCCGGCCCGGTCGAGCGCCGCCAGCGCCTCCTTCGCGGCGTGGCGCCACTCCGGGTCCGCGACCAGTTCCAAGTTGGCGCGCGCGGTCTTGATCGAACCATCCAGCGCGGCTTTTGCCAGGATCAGGGCCACCGCAAGATCCGCGGCGACCGGCGGGATCGTAATGTCCGGAAGGGCATCGAGCGCCCGGATGACTTCCCAAACCGTAGCGGCGGTCTTCGAGGGAACCGTCACCGCTTCTTTTGCGGCTTCATCCACAGCCGCATCCCGGCGAGCCTGTTCGTCCCGCGTCGTTCGGGGCAGTCGAAGCACCTTCAGATAATTCTGGTAGCTTTCCGAATCGCGGTCGATGGACTCAAGCAGCCGGGCGCGGTTGCGGGCGAGTTGTCGGCGGACTTCTTGCAGCCGTCCAAAATGCGCTTCGTAGGACTTCCGTTTGAGCGAGACACCGCAGGCCATTTCTCCCAGGGCCGCGGCCAGAGCCCCGGCCAGCGCCGAGACGCTGCCGCCGCCGGGCGTGGGCACCGGCGCCGCAACCGCCGCCACCATCCCTTCGGCCAGGGCGCGCAGTTCGCCGCGAGCGCGCTCCTCCGCCAAGACGGTGGCCAGCCGGTCTTCGATCATGATTTCGGGACTAAAACTTCCGATGCGGAGTGAATGGACCGCCGCCGCTTCCAGAGCGCGGCGCGGGATAAGACCGACGATTTCACTTCCTTCCACCTCGATGCCGCGCCGCCGCGCCGCTTCCCGCACCGCTTCAAACGCAGCGTGCACGGGCGTGGTTTCGTAATCCGTCAAGTTCATCGAGACCTGGGCCATGTTTCGGCCCTTCAGCAACACGCCCATCGCTTTTACGCAGGGCAAGCCGCCGCCCGATGCGCGCACTTCACGGGCAATCTCCTTCGCCAGAGCAGCGTCGGGCGTCCTCAAGTTCACGTTAAACGCAATCAGGACCCTTCGCGCGCCCACCACGGTCGCGCCCGCCGAGGGATGCAGCGCCGTGCCGAAATCGGGAGCGCGCCGTGGGTCGGTCTGAACCTCGTCCCGCAATTTCTCGAACTGTCCGATGCGGATGTGTTCCAGCCGCCGGCGTTCGGGGCGGCGCGCTGCCGCTTCGTAGAGGTAAGTCGGAATCCTGAATCGCAGCCAGCATTGCTCCGCCACCCATTCCGCGATGCGCACGCAGTCCTCCAGCGTGACGCCGGCGATGGGGACAAAGGGCACCACGTCCGTCGAGCCGATGCGGGGGTGGACGCCCCGGTGCTGGCGCAAGTCAATCAACTGCGCGGCCTTGCCCATGGCAGCCAGCGCCGCTTCCCCGATGCTCTCGCGCGTGCCCACCAGCGTCAAAACGGAGCGATGATGATCGGCGTCCATGTGGCGGTCCAGCAGCCAGACATTACCCGGCTGGAGCGCGGCCTCCGCAATGGCGTCTATAACCGCGGTGTCACGGCCTTCGCTGAAATTGGGAACGCATTCGACCAGCGTCTGCACGGATTACCTCAATTGCGGGTTCAATGCCTTTACCAGCGCCTGCCCCGATTCGGACGGAGCGCCGTCGGCGACCGCGGCCAGAGACGCGAGATACACCTGATCCTCTTCGAACGCGAACGAGGCAAAAGCAGCCCCGGGCGCGCCATTCCGCACGGCCATCAACAAGCGGCGGGCAAAAGCCAGATCCGATTCCTGTTCGACCCACGGGACGTGCAGTGATGGCGGCTGGGCCGCGGGCGAAAAATCCCGGCAAAACAGAACCGGCGCTTGGATCTCGCCTTGTGCCACGAGTTCATTGGCCCGGATTGCCCATTGTACATGCTCTTCCGGCGTCAGCCACGCCACGCGGGCGGGGATGCCCTCCTGGCGCAAGCATTGCTTCACGCGGCGCAACCACGTTCCGAGAATGTCATTCTCGGAAACCAGCGAGGCCAGAGCATCGTCCAGTTTCAGGAGATTGCTGCCCTCACCCGAAAGTGCAAACCATCGCATTGGCGCGGCCGCGGCTCGAGTGACGGGCTCCAGGAATGCCGAAACGAAGCCGGGGATTGCCGCAGCCTGCTCCGAGCCCGCCCGGCGTGCCGCTGTGATGACGCCATCGCCGAACTCGAACACGACCGAGCCAAGTCTTTGTAGCTCGAGGATCGCCGCCATGTGGCGCGCCCGCGATTCCTCCGCCCCGCTCTTCGATCCCGTCGCGTCCGTCAGCAGATCGGGAACGACGCCGCGCCGGGCCATCTCCGGCAAAATCTCTTCGCACTTCCCTGCCAGGCCCACGGAAACCGGCCGCTGCCGCCGGATTTCGAATTTCAGAATCCGCAGGGCCTCGTCGAGGTCGTTCACGCAGATATCGCAGAACCCCGACCGGATACGGCCCTGGATGGCGCGCTCGTCCGCCTCGATGCCGAGGAAACCGGCTCCGTTCATAGCGGCAGCCAGCGAGATAGCGGCGCCGGTTTCACCCAACCCGCCCGAAACCACCAACTTCCCGGCCAGGTCGCCGCCAAAGTGTTTTCGTGCCGCATGCGCCAGGGTCACGAAGGCCGCACAGAGCACATCCTGGGAACCGGCGGCCATCCAACCGGCGCCCCTTGCAAGCCAGAAAGAGAGGGCGAGATCGGTGTCGGTGGAGGCGCGAGAGAGTTGGATGACACGGGGGGCCGACTCGTCGCTCAGAAGAACCAGCGGCGGCTTCCCGCCGCGTGCAGCCAATGTCTGATCCGGGGCGATGCTGGGCAGGACGGCCAGCATCGAGCCGACGTCGCCTTCCTGTACGGGCCCGCGCTGGCTCCGCTCCAGCAGCACGCGGAAGACAGCCTCCTGGCGCCAGCCCTTGCAGGAAAGCTCCGCCCCGCGCGGGATGGGCTGGTGACTCAACGCGGTCGCCAGACCGCGCGCCATTGATTTCGGCGAACCTTGCTCCACGCCGAAATCTTAGCCTATCGGTCCAATGAGCGGAAGAGCCGAGTACCTCGACGCCCAAGGAGGGCTATGCTAGGCTGGGAAACAGGTGAGATTGCTCTCATGGTCGTTCGTACAAAGCCTTTGGTCATCGGCTCGCCGCCCTGGGAATTGAAACGCAGCTTGCGCTCGATGATGATGGCGGCCCTCTTGATGGCGGGAGGCGCTCCGCCTGCGCCCGCAGCCCCGCAGGCTCCGCCCACCCATCTGCAACGTGCGGCGGAACTGGTCGCCGGCGGAAAGCTGGCCGAAGCGGAGCGGGAAGCTCAGAAAGCCGTGGCCACTGCTTCGACGGCCGCCGCGGGGTATTCCATCCTGGGAACTATCCGTTTGCGCCAGCTGCGGCTGGAGGAAAGCCGAGAAATGCTGGAAAAGGCTCTCCGTCTGAATCCCAACCTGCTGGGCGCGCGCCTGACACTGGGCCAGGTCTTTGCGCGGCAGGGCAAGGTCGAGCAGGCGCGCGAGGTACTCCGCACGGCTCTCAAGCAGGCCCCTGGCAATCCGATTGCCCTCATGACTCTGGCACAGGTGGAGGCCTCGGCGGGAAACTTTCAGGAGTCCCTGGAGCTGGTCAAACCGATCCGCGCGGAACTACGTCGCACTCCCGACGGCCTGATTCTGCTCCAGATCAGCACGTTGGGGCTGGGATATACGGCGGTGGCGCGCGGCCTGGTGGAAGACTGGCTGGCGCTGACTCCCCCGGCGCCTGTTCCGCTGGCTATTGAATTCGCCAAGTCGCTGGCCGAGCACCAACTCGCCGCAGACGCCGTGCGAGTGCTGGAGCAAGCCCAAGGCAGCCAGCCGCCGTCCTTCGAGCTGGCCTTTGCTCTCGGCGGCGCACATCTTGCCAACGGCGATTTGGCACGCGCCGAGGCATACTACGAGCAGGCCGCGAATCTTAATGCGAATTGCGCCCTTTGCAACCAGCAAATCGCGCGAATTGCCCGGCTGCAGGGCGAAAAGGAGAAGTCTCTTTCCTACCTGATTAAAGCCAAGGCCCAAGCGCCTGAGAACGCCGAAATCCTCTTCGAATTCGGCCGCGCCTGCGTGGAGGGAAACCTGTTTCGCGATGCGACACCGGCTCTGGAGAAAGCCTACCAGCTGGATCCTTCCCAGGACCGGTATGGCTACGTCCTCGCCAATGCTTATATGAGCAAGCACCGCTTCAAGGAAGCTCTGGCCATCCTGGAGAAACTGGTTCAAAAACACCCGAAGGATCCGGTCATTTACTACGCCTATGGCTCAGCCCTCTATAACGAAGGCTTACGCCTGGACGAAGCCGAGGCTTACCTCAGGAAAAGCATCGAGTTGCAGCCCAAGCAGATTGGCGCCTATTACTACCTGGGCATGACAGTGATGAAGAAAGGCGATCAGGAGCAGGCCTGCGGCATCTTTCAGGAACTTGCCGAGCGGCATCCCACCCACCTTGCCAGCCAGGAGCAGCTGGGCACCCTTCTGGTCAAACTGCGCCGGAACGAGGAAGCGAAAAGGGTGCTGGAAAAACTGCTGGAGCAGGCCCCCCAGTCACTGGCAGGCCACTATCAATACGGCCTGCTGCTGGGACGCTTGGGCAAGCCGGAGGAATCCAGATTCCATCTGGATTGGGCCAAGAAGCTGGAAGAAGAGCGGAAAGTTGAATCCAAGCGCGAATTCTACTTGCTGGATCCCACCACGCTGGACCGCCCCCTGACCCCCACGCATTAAACAGCCGAAAAAAGAAGTGGCCGGGTGTTGCCACCCGGCCACGGAGAACCTGACACTTTCAGGTCAAAGCTAGAATTCAAACCGCAGACCAAACTGGATGCGCCGCGGGATATTGCACTGGGAAGTGACTTTCCCGAAGTCCCCCGAGGTCCAGCTGGTGTTGGGGTTGCAGAAGAAGGTACGGTTGAAGATATTGCCGAATTGCGCTTCAAACCGGACCTTCCACTGTTCCGCCTTGACGAAGGTGTCTTTGTACAGGTTGATGTCCTCGTTGAAGATGGGGAAGGTGCGCACATGGCTGTCCAGCCTTGGGGCATTGCCGAACTCGAACTGCCCCGGAGCCGTGTAAGCCGCCTTGTCGAGGTAACGGTTGGTGGCAGGATCGAACTTGCCTCCGCTCCAAGCGCTGTCCGCCACCTTGTTGGGACGCCGTACCCACGAAAACAGGTACGCGGTCACGTCGCCGCCGGACATGGTGATGCCCAGCGGACGGCCACTCTGATAGCGCTGGATGCCAGACAGACCCCACCCGCCGATGATCTTATCCACGACGGGATGGGCATTGGCGCCGAACTTCTTTCCGCGCCCGAATGGCAACTGATAGGTGTAAGCAAGGATAAAGGTGTGCGGCACGTCGTCGGCGCTGACCGCCTTCTCGCACGACCGTGTGCAAACCGGGTTCTGGATGCCGCCGCCCACCACGTCGTTACCGTTGCCGCTATCCGAGGGTCCAATCACCATGAGCTTGGACCACACGTAAGCGAGACGGAACTGGAGGCCGCTGGCGAAGCGCTTGTCCAGTTTCGCCTGCAACGAGTGATAGACGCTCGATCCCGTGGTCAGGTTGCGCCACGCGATATCCTGATACTGCGGGAAGGGCCGCAGGGCCTGAGCCAGGTTGCCGCCGAATCCAGCGTACGGTTTGTGCAGACCGTCGCCCGGATCCACCGGCATGGCCTGAACCGGAGCCAGGGCCTGAACCGCCGGAGCCGTGATGCTCTGACCGAGCAGGGCGCCGTATTGCAGGATGCTGGGATTGTTCTCGTTGTGCAGCGGATGGCCGGCGGAAGTCCGGTTGGAAATCAGCCGGGTTCCGTGGTTGCCGACATAGGAGATGTCGAGCAGCATATTGTTCGACAGTTGCCGCTCCCAGGTGAACGACCAGTTCTGGTAGCGAGGCAACCTCAACCCTTCTTCACTGACCGAGATGGGCGAGGTGTTATTCGCCACGTCGGCGGTCAGGAAGGGCGGATTCTTGATAAAGGCGGTTGGGAACGGATTATCCCACCAGGCATATCCGTTGGTGCAAGCCAGATCGGTGCAGCCCGCCGGGAACAGTCCGCTGGTCAGGTTCGGCACCGCCGAAGTGGCTTCGTATCCGGTCGTGGGCGAACCGATCCACATGTCGTACTGAACGCCGGAATAGTAGATGCCGTACCCGCCACGGATCACGTCCTTGGAGGACAGCTTGTAGGCGAACGCCGCACGCGGTCCCCAGGAATCGGCATCGGGCTTCTCGAAGCTGCGGTTGCTCGCGCTGGCGAACACCATCGCCCCGGGAACGCCCACCGGATTCATGGCCTTGGGATCGAAGTTAGACATGCGGTTGTGCCGCTCTGTCCGCGGCGTCTGATAATCGAACCGGAGGCCGAAGTTCAGCGTCAGCCGGTCGGTTACCTTGATTTCGTCGTTGATCCAGGGAGACCAATACTTCTCCGAGATCACGTGATCGAGCCCCTGGAAGAACGAGGAGCTCCAGATCTGGCCCAGGATCAAAGACGCAATGGCGTCTCCGGAGGTATCCAGAATGGATTGGGCTGCCGAGATACCCGCCGTGTTCCGGGCATTGAACGTCCAGTTGCCGGCGCCACTCCGAGCCCAGCCGGAATGATTGAATTCATGCCAGCGCCACTCGAAGCCCGCCTTGATGGTGTGCTTGCCGTGGATATAGGTCAAGTCATCCGCAAACTGCCAGCGGTTGACCGCCTCAAACCCACGCAGCCACTGCGTGCCAATGGTGCCGTTGTTGCCGGCGTAGGGGAAGCGACCGCCGTTCAGAGTGATGTTGGGAGGACCACCGGTCCCGTTCAGCGCCGGCAGGCCCTTGATGCCCAGCAGTTGATGCCAGCCCGCACCGTCGGAGAGCGACCAGCCGCCCATGTACCAGCGGTCATAAGCGATGGTGGTGTGATTGAACAGCGTCGGCCGGATCACCCAGTCGAATTGCTGGTGGATGTTCCGGTTGGCGATCCTCTGGACGAACCCGTCACTGATGTAATTGGTGTTCGCCGCGGAATTGGACCGGGGATCGCTGGGCGTGTCGCAAGCCTGGATACTGCCGCACTTCCGGATGGCCGGTCGCTCGTTCATCCAGTACGAGGTGCTGGATTTCAGGCTGGGACCGAAAGTGTGGTCCACACGGATCAGCCAGTTCGTGACGTCCAGGATCTTGTTGGGGTCGCCGCCGCCGCCAAACACGTTGTTCTGTGTCATGGTGTCGAGGTCCGGATCGGGCAGACGGCTCAGCCAGTTGGCCGCCACCGTGCTCCGCAGCGGGTCATTGGCAGGAATGATGTTGCCCGGATACGGATCGCGAACCCAGCCGGTGGCGGTCGCCACCACGCCGGTGACCGGATCCACTTGCCCGGCCGTCACCATCCGCTGGGTGCCCGGATTGAAGATCTGGCCCGGATGGATATCCCGGCCCAAAGCATCCTGACCCAGAACGGTCGCACTGTCGAGGATGGAGCTGAAATTGCCGGTCTTCAGCGCCGCAGTAGGCATGCGGTTAATGAAGCCGCTGCTTACCACCTGCCGGAGTTTCATCCATCCCAGGTTGTTGAAGAAGAACGTCTTGTCTTTTTTGATCGGACCGCCGATGGTGAACCCGTAGTCATTGTTCTTGCTGGGCCGAATGGCGGTGCCAGGCAGTTCATTGCCGCTGAGGTCCTTCCGGTTGTACTCGAAGAACCGGCGGGCGTTCAGAGAGCTGTTGCCCAGGTACTCATAGACGCTTCCGTGGAATTCGTTGGATCCCGACTTGGAAACGTATTCAATAAACGCGCCGCTGGTGTGCCCGTACTGGGCCGAGAAACTGCTGTTGATGACCTT
>CAZHKT010000113.1:0-11896 GCA_964533045.1 uncultured Acidobacteriota bacterium
CGATCAATCGGCGCACGACATTTTCCAGTTCCCGCACGTTGCCCGGCCAGTCGTGCGCCTGAAACCAGGCCAGCAGCTCCGGCGAGAGCCGCAGCGGCGCGCCCGGAATCGCGTGCTTCCGCGCAAAGTGCTCGACCAGCTCCGCGATGTCTTCACGCCGGTGGCGCAAGGGAGGAATGCGGAGCGGAACGACATTCAAACGGTAGTACAGATCGGCACGGAACTTTCCTTCCTCGACGAGTTCCAGCAGGTTTCGGTTGGTGGTAGCGATCACGCGCACGTCGATCGGCACGGGGCGCGTTTCGCCCAGCCGATCCACTTCGCGCTCCTGCAAAACGCGCAGCAGCTTGGGCTGAAGGTTGAGCGGCATTTCGCCGATCTCGTCGAGCATCAGGGTGCCCCCGCTCGCCAGCTCGAATTTACCCGGCTTGCTGCTCAAGGCTCCGGTAAACGCGCCGCGCGCGTGGCCGAAGAGCTCGCTTTCCAGCAGGGCTTCCGGGAAGGCCGCGCAGTTGACCGCTACAAACGGCCGGTTGCGGCGGGGGCTGGCGCGATGAATCAGCCGTGCCAGGAGTTCCTTTCCCGTTCCGCTTTCAGCCTCGATGAGGACGTCCATTTCCTTGCGCGCCACCTGGCGCGCCCGCTCGAGGAGCGCCTGCATGACGCGCGAACCTCCCACCAAACCCGTCGCGGCATCCTCCAGCCGATGCGAAGGCGCCAGCAGGCGCCGCGCCGCCTCCTCCAGTTGCTCAAAGCTGATGGGTTTCACCAGGTAGTCGCACGCGCCCTCGCGCATGGCGCGCACTGCCTCCGGCACGTTGCCAAAGGCGGTCAGCAGAATGACCGCCGTGCCGGGCGCCAGCGCCCGCACGCCCTGCATTACCTCCAGTCCGTTGCCGTCGGGCATTCGCATGTCGGTCACGACCAGGGCGCAAGGATCGGCCTCGAACGCTGCCAGCGCCTCGCGCGTGCCGGCTGCCGAGCGCACCCGCCAACCCTTGCGCGAGAAGGCCGCTTCTAAAGCGGCGCGCACCGCAATCTCATCATCCACCACCAACACCTGCTTCATTCGCGCGTTCCCCCCAGGGGCAGCCGGATTTCGAAGACGCTCCCCCGCCCCGCGGCGCTCGCCACGTCGATCCGGCCGCCGTGCTGCTCGATGACGCGGCGGCACACGGCGAGTCCCAGGCCGGGACTTCCTGGACTGGTACTGAATCCCGGTCCGAAGATTCTCGGCAGCAGCTCCGGCGGGATGCCCGAACCGTCATCCTCGAATCGGATGGAAACTCTCTGCTCCTCCGGCAGAGGCGCGAGCCGCAGCCGCAGGACGCCGCCGGGTTGCATGGCTCGAAATGCGTTGAGCGCAAGGTTCAGAAAGACCTGCTGGAGGCGGGACCGGTCGGCTGTGATTCGACATTCGGCCGTCCCCGCCTGGCAGTCGATGCTGAGCTGCCGCTGGCGGGCCAGCGGCTCGAGAAAGGAAGCCGTATCCGCCAGCAGGCGGGCGAGGTCCATGGGCGCAGTTTGAATCGTTCCATCCCCGTGAAACTGAAGAACGTTGTTGACAGTCGCCGAGAGTCCCCGAATGCCAGCCAGAAGTTGCCGGGCGTAATGATCCGTCTCCGATTCCGGCGCCGCTCCCTCCGCCAGCAGTCCCGCGAAGAGTTCCAGGCCGGCCAGCGGGTTGCGAATCTCATGCGCCAGCACCATGGCCATTTCGGCCAGCGCCTGACTCCGCCGAGCCTTTTCGCGCTCCACACCCAGCAAGACCTCCTCGGTCTTGTCCCGAAGGATGAAGATGGTCTCGGCGCTGGGTTCCTGTTCGCCGGGCATCACAGCCCGCCGCACGCCCATCGTGCGATCGCCGCAGTTCCACTCCGTTTCCTGCGACGAACTGCCGGCCGAATGGGCCATCAGGCTGGCGAGGTTGGAGGCCGTAACCGGCTCAGCGGGAACCCATCCCAGCAGGCGTCTCGCCTCGGGATTGGCCATGCGCACCTCGCCCGCCTCATCGAGCACCAGCACGCCACACGGCAGCGATTCTAAAGTCCGCGTGAGGAATGACCGATAGCGGCGATTGTCGGCGAGGCTTTCGGCCAGGCTGCGATTGGTCTCTTCCAGTTCCCGTCGCAGCAGGCCGACCTCTCCCTGAAGCTGGGCGTAAGAGTTCTCCAGAGCGCCAGCGGCCTCGGTGAACGTCCGGAAGGCGCCGGCCAGAACTCCCGCGGGGTCCGCGGATTGCCGGGCAGCAGGCAAATTTTGCATGGCGTGAAAGGCCAAGCAATTCGAGGCGCAACTTGCATAAGGAAACTCTAAAGCATCCGGCGGGAGACCCTGGGCCATTGTCGTCCGGCGGGGCCTCTGAAGTTTTTCAGTGATTGCCACAATCCTTCAGGCAGGAGGGCCGGATGCTGCTCCCTCCTGGAGGTGACAGGGAAGGATTTCCGGCGAGCCGTCGGCGAGGATGCAGGCGCGCTCGACGCAATGCCGCAACTGGCGGACATTGCCGGGCCAGTCATGCGTCTCCAGGAATTGCTTCGCCTGCCACGTAAAGCGTAGCGCCGGGCCGCCGCTCTGTTCGCTGAAGGTAACCAGAAAATGCTCGGCCAAGGGGAGGATATCCTCGCGCCGTTCGCGCAGCGGGCGGACATCGATGGGGAACACCGTCAGCCGGTAATACAGGTCGTCGCGGAAGCGGCCCTCGCGCACGCGGGCAGCGAGCCGGGCGTTGGTGGACGCGACCACGCGCACGTCCACGCGATATACTTCCGGACTCCCCAGCGGCTGGACCTCGCCTTCCTGAAGAAAGCGCAACAATTTCGCCTGCATGCTGAGCGGCATCTCGCCAATCTCATCCAGAAGCAGGGTGCCGCCTTGCGCCGCCTGAATGCGGCCGATGCGCGACTGGACGGCGCCCGTGAAGGCGCCGCGGGTAAAACCAAAAAGTTCGGCTTCGAGCAGCGTGTCGGGGATGGCGGCGCAATTCACCACCACAAATCGTTGCTGGGCGCGGCGGCTGGCAGCGTGGATGCCGCGCGCCACGAGTTCTTTGCCGGTTCCCGTCTCGCCGGTAATCAGCACGGGCGTCGTTCGGGGCGCCACCAGCCGGGCCAGCCGGTAAGTCAGCTGCATGGCATCGCTCAACCCCACCATGCCAGGCAGAGGCCGCGCATCCATCCGCCCCGGAGGTGGAAACACCGGAGCGCGGCCGACAGCCGGCCGCGGGATCCCCAGTTCCGCGGCATCCGCCGCTCTCGAATCGAGGACGACGACGTGCACAGCTGGGTGGCGAGCCCGCACCGTGGCAGCCAGGTCGTTCACGTCCAGGTCCGGCAGCCATCGGTCCACCAGGAGCGTGCGATACCGGGCAACCTTCAACAGCCGCAGCGCCTCCGCGCCACCGCGCACTTCGCTGGGCGGCTCCTCGCCCGCTCCTAGCGAGCGCACCAAGCGCGCGCGAAATTCGGCGTCAGGACTCACCACCAGCGTGGCAGAAGCCGGAGCGGGCAGATCGCTCAGCGCGGTTTCCATACCAGGCTCCCCCATGGACCGCATGAGATTACTTTGTGCTCTGTTTGCGAGGTGTCGGGTCCCAGGGACGAAAGACGGACTGAAGCAAGCCGCTCGCCAGATGACCTTCCGGCAGATCCCTCAGGTATTCCACAATCATGACCATTTGCTCCGCCGCCGCCAGCGCCCGTCGGCAGGCGGCCAGACAATCCTTGTGCGAGCGCCCCGGCAGCAGCGCCAGTTCAATCGAACCGCGGCAGGCGGTGAGCGGCTGGCTCAACTGGTGCGAGGCGGCGCGAAGCAAATCCGCCGCGCTGGGCTGGCGCCGCCCTTGGCGGCGCTGCCGGCGCCTGGCCGGCCCGGTAATCTTGCGAACATCAACTCCCATGCGCCACCGCCCGAGGGGGAAGGCCCATCTGATACCCAATTCCCCGAACCGTCCGGATCAGTTTCTGCGGGTAACCCGCATCCACCTTGCTTCGCAGGTAGTTAATGTAAACATCAACAACATTGGTCATGGTCTCCGGCACGAATTTCCACACGTTCTCGATAATCATGGCGCGCGTGACACATCGTCCGGCATGACAGGCCAGGTATTCCAGCAGTGCAAACTCGCGCGGGGTCAGCGGAATCGTCTGATTCTGCCGCCGCGCTGTGCGCGCCAGCCGGTCGATCTCCAGATCCCCCACGCGCAGGACCGCGGCGGCTCCCGCCCGCGCGCGCCGGTGAAGAGCCCGGATCCGCGCCGACAATTCCGCCAGCGAAAACGGCTTGGGCAGGTAATCATCCGCTCCGGCATCCAGCCCGCGAATGCGGTCCTCGACCCGGCTGCGTTCGGTCAATACCAGCACGGCCGGCCGATCCATGCGTCCCTCTAGAGAATGCAGCACCTCGAAACCATCCCGCTTCGGAATGTTCAAGTCCAGCAAGATCAAATTGAACCGCTCCTCTTCGAGGAACCTCTCGGCAGCTTCGCCGTCTTGGGCCAAGGTCACCGCATAACTCATTTCTTCCAGGGACTCCCGAAGGAACTCCCGAACTGCCGGATCATCTTCCACCACCAGGATTCGCATGCCAGACCCGAAAAATGTCATTCATCAAAATCGTGCCGTTCTCATTGCACGAACGTATTCGTTGTTTTTTCATTTCTAATTTCGGCAGGGCGTTTGGAGGACTTTATAAGATTATTCGAAGGAAAGGCCCGAGCAGGAAATGCCAGATTCGAGTCTTCTCTGCCAGCGGACTAGACGCCTGCGCCGGTGCGTGAGACAATCGGCCCAAGGGGCGGCATTCCGATCCAAAGGGAGGCGCAATGTATTTCCAGCAGTTCTATCTGTCATGCCTGGCGCATGCGTCGTACATGATCGGCTCAGAAGGCGTGGCGGCCGTGGTGGACCCGCAGCGCGACGTGGAGATCTACCTGGAGGAGGCGAAGGCGCAGAACTTCCGGATTGTTTACATCATCGAGACGCATCTGCACGCCGACTTCGTTTCCGGGCACCACGAACTGGCGCAGCGCACCGGCGCGGAGATCGTGCTGGGCGCAAAGGCGGGCGCGAAGTTCCCGCACCGTCCCGCCAAGGACGGGGACGAACTCCAGCTGGGCGCGCTGACGCTGAGCATTTTGGAAACCCCCGGTCATACCGATGAAAGCATCTGCATCCTCATTCACGACCCGGCACGCGGCCCGGACCCCTGCGCCGTGCTCACCGGCGACACGCTGTTCATTGGCGAGGTTGGCCGGCCCGATCTCTCGCCCCTGCACACGCCCCAGGAACTCGCCGCCCTGCTGTACGACAGCTTGCACCTCAAGCTGATGAAGCTGCCCGATTCGGTCGAAGTCTATCCCGCGCACGGCGCCGGATCACTTTGCGGGCGCAACATCAGTCCTGAGCGGCAGTCCACCATCGGCAAGGAGCGCCGGCTGAATTACGCGCTGCGGCCCATGAGCAAGGAGACTTTTGTTTCGCTCATTACGGCTGAACTGCCCGAACGGCCGGAATACTTCGGCAAAGACGTGGAACTGAACCGGGCCGGCGCGCCCGCCCTGGCCGGGTACCCCCGGCCTGCTCCCCTTTCGCCCTCAGAAGTCCTGGCGTCGCAAAGCGATGGCGCACTGGTCCTCGATACGCGCGGCGCCGTTCAGTTCGGTGCAGGGAACGTTCCGGGATCGCTGCACGTCGCGCTGATAGGCCAGTTCGCCACCTGGGCGGGGACGTTGATCGGCCTCGAAAGGCCGGTCCTTCTCGTGGTGGAAGAGGACGGGCAAGTGGAAGAAGCGGTGATGCGCCTGGCGCGCGTGGGAATTGAAAAGGTCGCGGGGTATCTCGAGGGCGGCATCCTGGCATGGCAAAAAGCCGGTCTGCCTCTCAACGAGGTGCCGCAGATCTCGGTCCATCAGTTGCACGAGCAGTTGCGCGATGATCCCGGAACCCTCCAGGTCATTGACGTCCGCCGCCAGCCGGAATGGGACGCCGGTCACATCGCGCAGGCCACGCTCAGGCCGTTGCACAAGCTCCGCCAGGAACTGGAGGGGCTGGACCGCAAGCGGCCGGTCGCCGTCCACTGCAAGAGCGGCTACCGATCATCGATCGGGACCAGCATTCTCAAAGCCAGCGGGTTCGAACAGGTGATGAATGTCGTCGGGGGATTTGACGCCTGGGTGGCACAGGGTCTGCCCGTGGCGAGCGGTTCGGGCAAACCCTGCCCCAAATCTTAGATTTCCTTACTGCGCTGCAGCGGTCACCAGGCGAATCTCTTGAGCCATAAAGAGCGGCGTACCAAATCCAGGATTCGGGCCTGCAAAGCCGTCTTTGAACAATAAGCCGCGCACCGTCACCGTCTGGCCGGTCTGAAGTCCGCTGAACCCGCCCGGCAGATCTTCGTATTCCGTGGCACTCCCGGTTCGAACGGTCAGCGTTTCGATCAGGCAACTCTGGCAATCGGAGGAAAGCGGGCGCAAGCTCTGCGGCAGCTGCATCCCGAAAAGGCTGGGTAATTGATTGAAGGCAAAGTCCGGATTGACGATGGCCTGGCCAACCTGCGCCGTGTAAGTGCTTTTCTTGAGCTTGACCTTGTCCACCGTCGCCGTACAGTTGTCGCTTTCGGCGGCGCATCCGCCGGCGCCGGCTGCCGAACTCACCACATCAACTTCCACTTTCTGGCCAGCCAGCAAGTCAGCCCCCGTGGCGAAAGACGGAAGGTTTGAAAACTCATTCGACTCCACGCGGAACTGCACATTCTGTGGATCGAAGCTGACGGTCACAACGTCGCCGCTGGCGAAGCCGGTACTGACCGAGCCATGATGCACCAGCAGGACGAACTGGGTCGCGGAATTGACGCCCAGAATAGTGCCTTCCAGTCCCTCCTCATCGGCCTCGTTGACCAGTTCAATCTTCCTGGCAAAGAAGAAGGCGGTGGCCGCGTCCGGAGAGCGGAGTTCGAGGTCCACTTCCACGATCTGGCCGTTGGCCAGTGTGTCACAACTTGCGCCGTCGTCAAATTCGGTGGTGGCATCAAACCGCACACCGCTGGTCGGCAGGCCGGTGATGAGATCAGTGAAGGTGAAGGTGCCTGAGGTTGTGGCGCAAGTCGTGCTGACGTTGCTCAGGCTCCCGGTCGCGTCTTCGATCTCTTCAGCCGGCTGGGTCGCGCTGAAGACCTTGGGAACCAGCGTAACGACCGGCGAAATGCCGGTCACCACGCCGCCCGACGACTGAATCGAATCCTGCGCGTTGAAATCAATGAGGAAGCCCGTGTTGGTGTCGTCCCCCACCATCAGGGTAGGAGAAAAGGTGGCCGTAACGGCGCTGGGTGAGAGCGGCAGCGCGGCGCCCTCCAATTCCTGAATCGTCCCGTCGGGTATGAGAAGCTTGAGTTCCGGGTTCGAAAACACCAGCCGCACGCCGGCGTAGCTGCCTGCTTCGGCCGTTTTCAGACTGAGAAACGCCGACTGCAGTTGCAGTTGCGTCATTTCGATCTTGACCGGCGCGCTGAGAAGTGACACTTGTGGAGATCCCGTGCACTCACCTCCGGCTCCCACCGTCGGGCAGAGAGTCGCGGAGCTCAGGGTGATCTCAAACTTCAGAACGGTGCTTCCGGCGGGCGGTGCGTCACCGATGAAACTGTAGACGGATCCCTGCGCCGTCTGGAACCCGCCCCCAGGCGGCAGTGTTCCTCCCCCGCAAGACATCGCGCCCAGCGCAGCCAGCAGGAGAATTGCAGAACCAAAAGCGATCGCAGACTTTGTTGATTTCATGAGGCCCCCGGCCTTAGTTTGGTCCTCGGCAAGCACAAAACAAATTATTCTTGCAAGTCGCTCGCCAATGTTACCGACCTGCTCGGAATCAGATCACTCACCCGCTTCCTTTGGATAGCATAGATGGGGCGCGGGTTAGAGTCAAATCCAGCACGACGCTCGTGGCTCGGGCAACGGCCGTGCCAGCCCTGACGAACGTGGCCCTCCGGAAAATAGTTCACCCTCGGGAAGTTCTTTCCTGCCCCGCAAACGCCGGCTGCTGATCGCCTATGAAGGCTATTGGCTTACGTCAGCGCCGGAGCTGGCAGGCACGCGGCCTGGACGGGTCTGAGCTCGACCCGGGACGGGCTCCTCGGGCGGGGCCAACGAGGCCTGACTGGTGGCAGAAATCAAGATGGGAATTTGCTCAACCTCGACGAGTCGCTTTCCCGAAACGCGCACCCTCAACATCAGGCCGCGGTTGGTTCCCTTGGCTTTCTGGTCGAAGACAAAGTTCCCCAGGCTATAAGCGATCCAGCGCCCGTTGTATTCCTCGACCGGCTGAATGACGTGCGGGTGGGTCCCTACAATCAGATCGGCCCCGGCGTCGACCATCCGCCGTGCCAGTTCCACCTGCGCGGGGGTCGGTGTAGGCTGGTACTCCACGCCCCAGTGCGGAGAAACAATCACCAGGTCGGCCAATGGCCGGGCGAATCGAATATCGGCCAGAACGCGCTCCGGCGACAGCCAGGCCACTCCGGGCTTGCCCGGCGCGGCCGTGGCATATTCGGGTGGAATGGCAACATAGGTTAAGAAGGCCAAACGCAAGTCGCCCACTGGAATCAACTGGGGATAATGCGCTTCGAGATCATTGGCCCCCGCGCCCACGGGCCGGATGCCTGCCTCGCGCAATCGCCGCAGGGTGTCGAGCAGCGCCTCCGGCCCCCAATCGTACATGTGATTGTTGGCCAAGGAGACCACGTCGATTCCGGCGGCAAGCAGGCCTTCGATGGCGCGCGGGTCGGCGCGAAAGGAATAGAGGTGTCCCTTCTCCTTCCCCACGTCGGAAACCGGGCATTCCAGATTGGCGAAGGTAAGGTCGGCGGAAGCCAACGTGTCGCGAATCATTTGAAAGGGGTAGGTGAAGTCGTTCTCCGCCGCCATGCGGCGCGCGACGCCTCGCGAAAGCATGATGTCGCCGACAAAGAGGAGCGTGAAGTCGCGGGGCGCCGGGGAGACCTGCTGCGCAGCGGCGGGAAGGACTGCAAGAAATGGCAGCACCAGCGCGGTGCCCGCGCGCCAGACCGCACGACGCCGCTCAGGCTTGTCCATGAATCAGCCCCTGACGTACGGTTGCGCCTTTGCCGCCGAGGGCTGTGGCTCCCTCGTTCGAGACGCGTCCGCTGGCAAAACACCCGTGCTGCACCTGCTGTGGCAGCGGAGTGCGAATCTATTTCCGGTTTTCGGGAATGGAATATTCGACGAGCACCAGGTCGTGCCACTCGCCGCCCAGTTTTCCGTGCTTTTCGTGAATGCCCACTTCCCTCCATCCCGTCTCGCGGCAGAGCACGCGGGCGCCATCGTTGGCAGCAATAATGCGTCCTACCAGCTTGTGGTAGCCCTTCTCGCGCGCGGCGTTCTGCATTCCCTTCATCAATTCGTGGCCGACGCCATGCCCGCGCAGGTTCCGGTCGATGTAGACGGAGAGTTCGGCAATGCCGTCATAGCAGCGGCGCGGACTGTAAGGCGCCAGCGACGCCCATCCCATCAGGGTGTGCTTCACTTCCGCCACCAGCACCGGGTAACGGTCGGGCCGCGCCACCAGCCAGAGATACCGCTCCTCGGGCGTCACATAGGCGTTTTCAAACGTCGCCGTCCGGTCCTGCACCCCCTGGTTGTAAATGCGCGCAATCTCCTTGGCGTCGCCCACGCGCGCGGGACGAATCGTCAAGGGTCCGCTCCACTCAGCCATGATGCACCTGCCAGAAATCAGAATTAGTGCCAGAGGGGCATTCTAGCGAGCCCCGACAAAGAGAGCAACACCCATGGATTCAAGGGGCGCTCCGCCATAACTCCCCAGACGTCGGGGATGGTTTTCGCGCCACGATGATCAAGTAAGGCCGCCTGTGAAGATCAGCGGATTCACGGCCATGGACGGCGCCCCATGAGCTTAACTGGAAAAGCAACTTTCCGCACGAGTTCCTGCCGGAAATCCAGAAGCCGAGCTCGGAACGGCTTGACTCTCGCCCCTGCCTGGCTTAACGTGAGGCGCGCGACAACTGTCGGGCGGCTCGATGGGCCGAAACGGCGCGGGTCCCAGGCCCGCCCTTCAGCGGGAGAACAAGTTCCATGGCGGAAGAAGTATCGGCGGTACTGGCGAGATCCCTTCAGGCGCGCATCAAGCGGCGCGAGAATATCGGCCTGCTGCTGCTGCTTCTCAAAATGCTGCTCTACGGCACGCTCTTCGCGGCGTTGATGGAACTGTTCTATTCCGGGTCCGTCACGCAGCACCTTGATTTCCGCCCCACCGTTCCCCAGCTCGCTCTGGGACTCTTCGCCATTGTGGGTACCATTTTCGTGCTCGACCTGATCACCGTCGCCAACTGGGGCATGATTCGGCGAGCCCGCACGCAACTGGTGGACGAGCTCGCCAGGCGCGATGCGGCCGAGCGGATATCCCTGCTCGATCCCGTCACCGGCACGTTCGACCGGCGTTATCTGGACGAAATCATTCCGCGCGAGGCGGCCCGCGCCGACCGGCACGAGACCACGCTCAGCTTTGTGAAAGTCTCCATCGACCACTTCGACTCGATCGATCCCACCAAGGGATTTCAGCTTGGCGATCAGGTACTGAAAGGGACGGCGCAACTGCTTAAGCGGGTCTTCCGGCCCACCGATATCATCCTCCGCCATGGCCATGCCGACTTCCTGATCATCCTGCCGGAAACCGCCAAGCACGGCGCCATGATGGCCGTGCGCCGTCTGCTCACCAAGGTCGACGAGCTGAATCGGCGGCATGAATTCAAAGATTTCACCCTGCAACTGAGCATTGGCGTCTCCGATCACACCAAGGGCAAGGACGTGCGTGATGCGCTGAACGCCGTCGATGCGCGGGTGGAGATCTACTACGACACGCAGTCCCCCGGAGCGTAGAGGCCACCGGCCGAAAGCGCAAAGAAACGCTCCGGGGCGCTCAGGACTGGCAATTCCCGGGGGCGATGAATGACTCCGAAAAGGATTGACGGGCCGCAGTTCAGGGCGTAAGATAATAGGCGAATAAAAGGCGAATATGCACGCGAAGCCACCGGCCAATCCGATTCGCGTGGGGCCAGCCGGATGGTCGTACGATGACTGGGCCGGCATTGTCTATCCGCGTCCCAAGCCGCGCGGATTCCACGAGGCGGGCTACCTCGCCCAGTTCTTTGACACCATCGAAATCAACAGTACCTTTTATTATCCGGCCACGGCGCCGCTGGCCCGAGGTTGGGTTCGGCGCGTGGCCCACAACCCCCGGTTCAAGTTCACGGCCAAGCTCTGGCAGCGCTTCACGCACGAGCGCACCGCCAGCCGCGCCGACGAAAAGACCGTTAAACAAGGTCTGGAGCCGCTGCTGGCCGACGGCCGATTGGGCGCCCTGCTGCTGCAATTCCCCTGGTCCTTTCGTTACAGCAAGGAAAACCGCGAATACCTCGGCGGGCTGGCACTGATATTCGTCGAATACCCGCTGGTGCTCGAAGTGCGCCACGGCACCTGGAACCATCCCGACGTTTTCAAGTTGCTGGCCGACCTCGGCGTCGGCTTCTGCAATATCGATCAGCCGGTGATCGGCAAATCGCTCGCGCCCAGCGCGCGGGCCACGGCGCCTGTGGGCTACGTCCGGCTGCACGGGCGCAATTACGACGCGTGGTTTACCAGCCAGGAGCACCCCGAGGAGCGCTACAACTACCTCTACTCGATGGCCGAGCTCGAGCCCTGGGCCGAGCGCATTCACAGCATCGCGGCGCAAACCGACGCCACGTTTGTCATCACCAATAACCACTTCGGCGGCAAGGCCGTCACCAACGCGCTCCAGTTGATTCACCTGCTGCGCCACGCGCCGGTCGTCGTCCCCGACACCCTCCTGCCCCACTTTCCCGAACTCGCGGCGAT
>CAZHKT010000114.1:0-11883 GCA_964533045.1 uncultured Acidobacteriota bacterium
GGACGTGGCCGGCGGCACCAAGGCATCGTCGGCGACGCAGTTCTGCCGGCAGTGCCACTTCACGGGTGCCGGCGGTTCGAATGAAGGCTCCAACATCCTTGGTGTTGACACCGCGTTCTAGTTGGGAGTGACACCACTTCGGGGGAGGGGGAAACTCCCCTCCCCCCTTTTCAAAAAGTTTCGAGGCGATGATGCGATTCAGGTTGTTGAGTCCGGTGCTGTTGTTGGCGGCAGTTTCGGCGGCCTCCGCCCAGGTGGCGTCGCACGCCCCCACGGCCGCCAAGGCGGGACCGGGCCCCGCGAAGTCGGCACCCGTGCCGCAAGTCATGGACCGGACGGTGGCGCTGGTCAACGGCGCTCCTTTGACCGACCGTGACTTGCTGCGCGAGATGTACTCCATCTTTCCCTATGCCAAGCAGCACGGCGGATTTCCCAAAGATCTGGAACCCGAAATCCGGCGCGGCGCGCTGGAAATGATCATCTTCGACGAACTGGTCTATCAGGAAGCGAAGCGCCGCGGGGTCGCCATCTCGCCCGCCCAGCTCGCCCGGGCTGAGAAGGAGTTTCGCCAGCAATTTCCGAGCAAGGAGGTCTACGAACAGTATCTCCAGATTGAGGCGGGCGGGTCCGCCAAGGTGATGCGCGAAAAGATTCGCCGGGCGCTGATGATTGATGAGGTTCTGAAGGCGGAAGTGGACCTGAAGGCAATGGTCACCGCTGCAGAAGCCAGGGCCTTTTACGAAAAGAATCGCAAACGCTTCGAGCACGGGGAGACCCTGAGGATTCAGACCATTTCCATCATTCCCCCCTCGAACGCCAGCCCGGAGGTGGTGAAAGAGGCGGGAAAGCGCGCGCAAGAAGCCTACCGCCAGGCCAAGGCCACGAAGAGCTACCGCGAATTTGGCCTGCTGGCCGAAAAGGTGTCCGATGACGACTGGCGTGTGAATATGGGCGATCGCAAACAAGTGGAGGGTGACAAATTGCCTCCGCCGCTGGTGGCGGCAGCGCGGAAGATGAAGCCCGGCGAAGTGAGCGAACTTCTCCAGTTCGGGCCGAACTACACCCTCTTCCGGCTCAATGAGTACAAGCCCGCCGGGACGACTCCTTTCGCGGAAGTAAAGGCGGAAATCGTATCAGAACTTCAGAAGGCGAAGACCGAGGAATTACGTGCCGGACTCCATAAGAGGCTGCGGAAAAATGCAAAGGTGGAAGTGCTGTAGTTCGGCCGTGACCGGGAAACGAAATGTGCAGTCGGCTCCAAATCGCGGGCGTGAGTCTGGCAGCGCTCCTGCTCTGGGCGGGACCGGCGGCGGCTCAGGTCAGTGTCAGCCGCAACCTCGAGCTCCAAAGCGGCGGCGACCTTTCGTTCGGGTACAGCGGGTCGAACGGCAGCCAGGAGGCCTCCAGCCATTCCTTTGACCTGGGCGGTCACGGCTGGCTTCGAGGCCATTACTATAAGCCCCAGTTCCTTTCCTTCGAGTTTCAGCCCTACTATCATCGCTCCGACAATTCTTCGGTCTTTCAGACCATCACCAATGGCAGTGGCTTCACCAGCAATGCCGCCATCTTCAGCGGCAGCCGATTTCCCGGCTCCGTTTCCTTCGCCCGGACGTTTGACAGCACGGGCCAATTCGGCGTGCCGGGCGTGACGGGAATCACGTCCCGGGGGGACGGGAAGAATTTCAGCGTTTCCTGGAGCGCCCTGCTGCCGGACATGCCAACCTTCACCGTCAATTACTCCGCCTCTTCGGGCGATTCCAGGATCTTTGGCGCCAATGCGGAGAGCCAATCGAGCTCCCGGAATCTGACCCTCCAGTCCACCTATCGGATTTCCGGATTCGACTTGATGGGCCAGTACTTCCGCCTCTCGACCAACTCGACATTTCCGTTTTTCTTTACCGAGGGCGAGATCCAGGAGTCCAAGAATCATTCCCATGCCTTCCTGCTGACGGTCGGGCACAAGCTTCCCCTGACCGGCCACTGGAACCTGGTGTGGAACCGGACCCATTATGCCGGAGAATATCGCAATGGAAATGCGCAGGGAACGAATGACGGCGTGTTCAATAATGTCAACAGCACCGTGTCTGTAAATCCCACGCGCAAACTGTCGATCATGGGAGGAGGCACTTACAACGACAACGCCTTCGGCAGCTTCCAACAGCAAATCCTGCAATCGGGGGGCATTCTCCTGCCAGGGCTCAGCACCTCCTTGAAGACGGTGACGATCAATGGCCAGGCCAGCTACACCGTCATCCCTCGCCTGACGGTATACACCAGAGTAAACCGATACGAGCAGTGGGCTCCGTCCGGGCGGCGGGGGCTGACGCAGCTCAGCGGGAATGGCTCGTACAGCTTCATCAAGCCCTTTCTCGGGTCCTTCACATTCTCCGGCGGCGTGGTGGACACTTTCACGCAGCGGGGTAACAACGGCGCCAGCCTGGTGGGAAACGTCAGCTATCTGCGGCGAATTCGCACCTGGGAATTTGGGGCCGATTTCAATTATCTGCAGCAGGTGCAGACGCTGTTCGACGTCTATACGACCTCGACCTACCGCTACGGGGCCAGCGTCAAAAGGCGCCTGCGAGGTGTTCAATGGTTTGGCACGTTCAACGGCAGCCACAGCGGGTTGAGCCAGTTCTCGGGTTCCAGCAGCCGCAGCGAAAGTTTCTCCTCCAGTCTGATCTTCAAGCGCTTCAGTCTGAACGGGCACTACAGCCAGTCGGAGGGCACCTCCATCCTGACGGCGGGAGGGTTGATCGAGGTTCCGCCCGGCGTGCCCGCGCCGCTGCTCCAGTTGCCGGTCCTGTATGATGCCCGGAGCTACGGAGGAGGTGCGACGTTTCGTATCTTCCGCCGCAGCAACCTGGGCGCCAGCTACAATAAAGCCCGAAGTTCCACCGCCAGCCCGCAACTGATGTCCGGCTTTGACTCGACCATTTTCAATTCGCGCTTCCAGATGCGCATGAGGAAGTTGAACGTGGAGGCGAATTACACCCGGTTCAAGCAGGACATTGCCGCCGGAACGTTTCCTGCGGTCGTCAATTCGTATTACATTAGATTCTCAAGATGGTTCAACATCTTCTAGCCCGATCCCGCCGGCGGCCCGGCCGCAAGGCCGGCACGGTGGTGACGTTGGTGGCGTTGCTCTTTGCCCCGGCGATTGCCTCCGGCGGGCGAAAGGACTCGGCGCCTCCGCCTCCCCCGCCGGACCTGCTGCTGGAAGGCGGGCGCAAACTGGTCTATGAGCGCAGCTTCAGCCTGGAGCGGGATGCCAAGGGCAAACCCGGCTTCTGGGGAAAGCTGGTCAATTTCGTGGCCGGCGAGCCCGACGTCCGCGGCCTGGTGCGTCCCTACAGCATCGCCGTGGATTCGCGCGGCCGTGCCATTGTGACCGATCCCGGCGCCCGCGGCGTTCACATCTTTGACTTTGCGGCCAAGAAGTACAAGTTCATCGAGCGGTGGGACAAGGGCAAGGATGCCATGCTCTCCCCGCAGTGCGTGGCCCTCGATGCACGAGACAACATCTACGTCACGGATTCCGAAGCCGGCAAGATCTTCGTCTTCAATGCCGATGGAAAACTCCAGCGGGCGATCGGGAGCCTGAAGGGCGGCGAAGGCTATTTCAAGCGTCCGACGGGAATTGCGGTGGATTCTCAGGCCAAACGCATCTACGTCAGTGACACGCTGCGATACCAGATTTTCGAGGTCGACTTCGAAGGCCGCGTGGTTCGCAGCTTCGGGCAGCGCGGCACGGAACTGGGAGAGTTCAACTATCCCACGGATCTCCTGCTGCACGGTTCCGATCTGGCAGTGATTGATGCCTTGAATTTTCGCGTTCAGTTCCTGGATCGTCTCTCCTGGAAGTGGAGCGCCATCGGCCGGGGGGGCGACGCGACCGGAAGCGTGTTCCGGCCCAAAGGCATTGGCCGCGACTCGGAAGGGCACTATTACATCGTGGAGGGCCTGTGGGGCGTCGTGCAGGTGTTTGACCGCGAAGGGCGGCTGCTGTACTACTTTGGCAAGCGGGGGACGGCGCCGGGTGACTTCATGCTGCCGGCGGGCCTGTTCATTGACCGCCAGGACCGTGTGTTCGTGGTGGATTCCTTGAACCAGCGCATCCAGGTGTTCCGTTATTTCGGACTGGGTGAGGGAGGGTCGGCGCAGTGAAGAGGCTCCTCCACATCGCCGGCATCCTGATCGGGCTGGGCGGGGGGACGCTGCTGGCTCAGATCCAGTCGGACATTTTAGGGGCCCACAACTTCTCCCCGGGCGGCGCTTCCTCGGTGCAAGGCCAGTCGTCGGGGGCCTGCCTGTACTGCCACGCGCCGCATTCCGGCATCGGAGGCGAAACCCCGCTTTGGGCGCAGCAGCTTTCCACGCAGTCCTATACGCTTTATTCCAGCACGGCTATGCAGAATCTGCCCACCCAGCCCGGCCCCAGCGCCCGGAGCCTGCTTTGCCTCAGTTGCCACGATGGAACGGTTGCGGTTGGAACAACGGTCCCCTATGGAACGCTGAGCATGAGCGGTTCCATGCCGGCCAGTGACATCTTCGGCGCGCAGTTGCAGAGTTCCCATCCCTTCAGCTTGAAGACCCCGCTGGTTGATGCCCCTCATCTGGTGCCCAGCCTCGCGGCGACGGGGACCACCGCGGATCCCCTGAACCAGGTCAAGCTGGTCAATGGAACGGTGGAGTGCTCGAGCTGCCATGAGGCCCACGACCAGCGGCGCGACCCTGTCTCGATGAAGTTTCTGGCGCGAGACGGCGCCAATGGGCAGCTTTGCCTGGCCTGTCACACCGGCTCGGCGCGCACCGTCAACGGGAAAAATAACCGGCTGGCGCAGTGGGCCTCGAGCATTCACGCCACGTCGGGCAATATCGTGAATGCCGCCGCCAAACTGGGTGATTACACCTCGGTGGGACAGTTCGCCTGCCTTTCTTGCCACCGCCCCCACAACGCTTATGGGGCAGCGGGGTTGCTCCGTGCCCCGGACCCGCCTTCGGCCGGCGTCGATGCCTCGACCCAGAGCTGCCTGACGTGCCACAGTGACAATCCCGCCCTGCAGCAGCCCATCCTCAATGTCTACGCCGAGTTCGCCCAGAAGGGACATCCCCTGCCGGCCGGAAGCCACCAGCACGACATGAACGAGCCGGCCGTCCTGATCAACAACCGCCATGCAACCTGCGTGGACTGTCACAACCCGCATTCTTCATTCCAAGTAACGTCATTTGACGAACCACCCACGATCCGGATTTCGCAGACAGGAATCACCGGGGTGAGCATTGCCGACGGGACCACGGTACTTGAGCCGGCGGCGAATCAATACGAGAATTGCCTGCGCTGCCACGGGTCCAGCCCGGGCAAGCAATCTCTGCAGATTTACGGCTATGCGCCCCTGCGGGCGGTGAGCGCCGCCGACCCGCTGAACATTATTCCCCAGCTAACCAGTACTTATGGCTCGACCCACCCTGTTTTTCAGGCGCGGAGCAGCGTTCTCCCCCAGCCCAGCCTGCGGGATTTCATGCTGAAGCTGGACGGCGTTACCAGTAGCGCCCGCTCGCTGGGACCTGGTTCCCGGCTGTTCTGCACGGACTGCCACAACAGCGACAAGAATCGGGAGTTTGGTGGCGCGGGTCCCAATGGCCCGCACGGTTCGCCATACGACCACATGCTGGAAAGGCGGTACGAATTCAGCCAGGTGGGAGTTGGCGCAGGCCCGGGAACGCCGGTGCTCAATCTCTTCCCGTCCCCCGATTTGAGCGCCGGCGGAGCAAGTCCTGGGCCCTACGCGCTCTGTGCCAAGTGTCATGACCTCTCCATGATCATGACGGCAAGCAGTTTTTCCATTCCGGGGCCCAACACCGGCCACGGACTTCACGTTTCCGACATTGGCCTTTCCTGTTCCACTTGTCACGCGGCGCACGGCATGGGATCGCTCTCCCCAACCATTTCAGGAGAACGACTGGTGAATTTCGACGTCAACGTGGTGGCTCCCAACGGCGCTTCTCCGATCCAGTACAGCCGGGCGACCAATACGTGCGTTCTCGCCTGCCACGGGTACAACCACAACTCGGATGGAACGGTGACAGTGATGAGTTCAATAACGAATCCGCTCACCCCTGCGGTTCGCTCCAGGTGATCTGATGACTCCTGACTCGACTCCTCCTACCCCCCCCAGCTGGACGGTGCGACAGGCTGTCCTGGGGGCGGCGATCCCCTTCGTGCTGGGGGCCATGCTCGGAGTTCTGGCGCGACGGGTCGAGCCCCCCAAGCCTCGGGTTGCAACGGTCCCCCCGGCCTCGGCGGCGCGCCCCGCGCCCGCGCTGACCCCGGCATCGGTGACCCCGGAGCGCGTGAAACACATGGCGGATAAGAAGGCGGAACCGCTGCTGGCCGAGCTCAAAAGCAAGCCGGATGATCCAGTGCTGCTAGCCAAAGTGGGGAACATCTATTACGTGACCCGCAACTACAGCGAGGCCTGTACCTATTTTCAACGCTCGCTTGATATCAAAGAGGATCCTGTCCTGCGGGTTGAACTGGGCCGCGCTTACTTCTACGCGGGCGACCCGGATCAAGCGTTGAGCCAATTTGAAAAAGTGCTAAAAACCGACCCCGGCAACGCCAATGCCATGTTCAACATCGGAATGATCAAATGGCAGAGCAAGTTTGACGTGGATGGCGCCATGGCGGCCTGGAAGCAGCTTCTCAAACAGCACCCCAACCATCCCCGCCGCGCGGAAGTCGAGAAGCTGATTGCCCGCGCCCGTCAGCACCGCGACCTGAAAAGACCCTCGGCGAAGCCCTGAGGCCTTCTCGTCGGTTCGCCTTCCGTTACTGGTTGATGTGAACGACGGTCGCGGGCGGAAATCCGTTGAACCAGGTGGACGAGGCGCTGCTGTAAGCGCCGATATTCTCCGCATAGAGCAGATCGTCGATTTCGAGGTCGGGCAACTGCTCGGATTGCGAGATGACGTCCAGGCCGTCACAGGTCTGGCCATAGACCGCGCAGACTTCCTTGGCGCCTTTCTTAAACGATCTGAGATGGTACTGGCAGTGGTCAAAGATAATGCCGGAGAAGGTGTGATAGACGCTGTCGTCAATGAAATAGCAGAGCTTCCCGTCGCGCACGGCCTTGCCGATGATCCGCGTGACCAGCGTGGCGGCCGTGGCCACGAAGAATCTGCCGGGCTCGGCGAGGATCTGCATGTTTCCGGGAAACAGTCTGTCGATCTCGGCATGGATCATTCGGGCGAGCCGGCTGAAAGGTTTCACATGCCGGTCGTAGGCAACCGG
Source organism: uncultured Acidobacteriota bacterium (assembly GCA_964533045.1). Lineage (GTDB taxonomy): Bacteria > Acidobacteriota > Terriglobia > UBA7540 > UBA7540 > JACQNR01. Next base: position 7,295 of record CAZHKT010000114.1, read on the forward strand.
GAAACCGCCGCCGATGTCGAGGATTTTGATATCGTAGCCGCGGGTTCTCGCCTCGCTCAGAACGGCGGCCGCGATGTTGAGCGCCTGGACGAAATTCTCGAAATTGGTGCACTGGCTGCCCACATGAAAGCTCAGTCCCTCGACCTCCAGTCCGATCTCGAAGGCGGCGCAGATCAGATCGACGGCTTCTCCCGGGTCGCAGCCGAATTTGGAGGACAACTCCACCATGGACCCCGTGTTGGGGACTCGCAGGCGCAGCACCAGGCCGGCATGGGGGGCATAACGCTTGATCTTCAACAGCTCGTTGTGGTTGTCATAGGTCACCAGGGGTTTGTAGCGGTCCAGGGCCTGCAGAGTCTCCTTGGGCTTGGTGGGATTGGCGAAGATGATCTTGTCCCAGATGAAGTCCTGTTGCTCCTTGGGGGGAAGGTGCTTGATGTTTTCGTAGACCAGCATAAACTCCGGCAGCGAGGCGACGTCGAAACTGGCGCCGGCATCGTACAGGGTGCGCACAATTTCAGGTGATGCATTCGCTTTGACGGCGTAATAGGCCTGCACGCGGGGAAGGTGGCGCTTGTACTTGGCGTAGTTGCGGCGGATGATCTCGTGATCCACCACCACCACCGGGGTGCCGTGCTGCGCGGCTATTGCTCGCAACTGACGGATGGTTGCCATACGCTTCCTAATCTTCCCGCGCTAATCCAGCACAGGGTCGGTGCCGTCAATCATTTTTACCCTGTTGTGCGTGAAGTATTCCCAGGTCAGCGCCTTCATCATTCGAGCGCGCTGGTCGTAGAGCCGGCGCCATTTTCGCCGCCGATGGCGGGCGAGCGCATAGTGCGTGAAGATGGGCATGGCGATGGTCGTATCCGTGTAGCAGACCACGGCATCGGGCAGGCGGTCCGGATCCACTTTCCCCCAGCTGACGGCTTCGCTGGGCGTTGCGCCGCTCAATCCGCCGGTGTCGGGCCGCGCATCGGTCACCTGCAGGAAATAGTCCTGCCCGAATTCCTTGATGCGCAGCACCTCCTGGATCTGAGGTTCCGTCTGAAGCATGAAGTTTTTGGGGCTGCCGCCGCCCCAGAGGACGACGCCGCTCTTGCCACCGCCGCGCTTCGCGGCGAGGACGTAGGCGGTCGTCTCATTCACATCGATGGACGGATTGACCCGAAGCTTGTTGCCGCGCAACTCGACGCCGGCCACGTTCATCCCGATGGTGGAGTCGCCGGGTGAAGAGGTGTAGCAGGGCACGCCGGCGCGATAGGCGGCTGCCAGAACCGACACGTCCTTGAGACCTGCCTTGCGTTCCCATTCCGCCGCGTACTTGCCCAGCAGGTGATGAAGTTCCGCGCTGCCCATTTCCTTCTGAAATTCGGGCTGAACGAGGATGCCGCGCAGGATTTCATCGGTGGCCATCAGGCAGTCGCTGTAACCCATCAGGACGTCATACACGCGCACGATATCGTTGTCGCGCAGCTCCGTGTCGTCCATTTTGAAGCTTCCGACACGCACCGGATAATTCAAGGCAAAATGGAGGTCGTGATACAGATTGGCGCCGGTGGAGACGATCCAATCCACAAAGCCGGCTTTGATCAGAGGAACGATGGAGGAGCATCCGAGACCGGCCGGGGTGAGCGCCCCCGACAGGCTCATCCCGATCGTGACGTCCGGCTCCAGCATTTTCTCGACGAAAAGCTTGCAGCACTCCTTCAGACGCGCCGAGTTGTAGGCGAGGAAGACCTCGTCCACGAGGTCGGGCAGTTTTTCTTTGCCCGTCAGATTCCTGGGGAGTATCCGCTTGCCAGAAAGGAAGCGGTCGCGGTGGGGGCACTTCTTCTTCCGCATCCAGTCGGGCATTTCCGACAGGTCTTCGCGATAGCGACGGTGTGACGGATGGGCTTTTCCCATGGGTGAATCCAAGTCCTCCCTTGAGCACGACCCGCATGACTCACATTGAAATCGGGAATCGAGCCGAATTAGACTAGCACACCAAGCCGAGCGGGGAAAGCATCCGCCGCGGTGCAGGCATGGACGGAGGGTTCGCCGCCGGGAGCGCGGCTGGTCGGAACGGGAAGGGTTGCCAACGGAAACCCGGAGCGGCACCATGACTGAAAAGACAAATTCGCAAAGCACCCCGTCCTCGATGGGCTTCTCGATGCCCGCCGAGTGGGAGCGGCACGAAGCAACGTGGCTGGCCTGGCCGCACCATCCCACCGACTGGCCGGATAAGCTTGACACGATTTGCTGGGTCTATGGCGAAATCGTACGCAAGATCGCGCCGGGCGAGCGCGTGCGGATGCTGGTGAATTCCGCGGCCGGCGAGACCACCGCGCGGCGATACCTGAAGCGCGCGGGAGCGGACCTGAAACGCGTCGAATTCCTCCGGCACCCCACCAATCGCGGCTGGATGCGCGATAGCGGGCCCATCTTCGTGCGGCGCGCGCGGAAGCAAGGGACGGAGACCGCCATCGTTCATTTCCATTTCAACGCCTGGGCCAAGTACGCGGACTGGAGGAAGGATCGTCGGGTGCCGGAAATGGCCGCCCGGCGCCTTTCGAAGCGTCTCTTCCACGCGCGGGCCAACGGCCGCCCCTTCATTCTGGAAGGGGGCGGGATCGAAGTCAACGGGCGCGGCACCTTACTGACGACGGAGGAATGCTATTTGCACCCGGAGATCCAGGTGAGGAATCCCGGCTTGGACCGCAAGGGCTATGAAAAGGCCCTCCGCGACTACCTCGGCGCGACCCATGTCGGCTGGCTGGCGGGCGGAGTGGTCGGCGATGATACGCACGGCCACATCGATGACGTCTGCCGTTTCGTCAACCGCAAGACGCTGGTTCTCATCAAGGAGGAAAACCGCCAGGACGCGAACTATCGGCCGCTCAATGAAAACTGGGACCGGATTCAGGATGTACGACTGGAAGATGGTTCCAAGCCCGAGGTGGTGCCGCTCCCGATGCCCGCCCCGATCTTCTTCGACGGCGAAAGGCTGCCGGCAAGTTATGCGAATTTCTATATCGCGAACCATGCCGTGCTGGTGCCGACCTTCAACGATCCCAAGGATCGCCTGGCGCTCGGGTTACTGGGTGAATTGTTCCAGGATCGCGCCGTCGTGGGCATCCACGCCGTGGATTTGGTGCTGGGCTATGGCACGCTTCATTGCCTGACGCAGCAGCAACCCGCCTGAGCCTGCCCATTCGTCGCACCTGCAACTTGAGGAGGGGCTGCGGAGGGGGCCGTTCGATGAGGAGGAAGGAATGGTACGCCCGGAGAGATTCGAACTCCCGACCCCTTGCTTCGTAGATAAGTCTAACTTTGCTATCTTGTTGGCTCGCTTGGCTTTTTCTTCGGTCAGAAAGGCCCATTTTCGGGGTGTTCGGGCGTTATTGTTCCCTTGGTGTTCCCTCCGGGGTGCCGAACACAACGACAGCAAGCCGACGAAATGCGGCAGCGATTACTTTCTGCGCTTCCTGATTCTTTGTACCCAATCGTCCAAATCCTGAATGCGCTCTTGGAGGCTAGCAGGCTGCGGGAATGGTGTACCGTTGGCCGGGGGTTGATCGTGCCCCCGGATCCATCGAGAGCATTCAGTCATTCCATCCTCGACCGCCTTGCAGTCTTCTTCTGTAATGTCGTGCAGGTGGCGCACCTTCTGCGTCTCGATGCTGTGACGATATCGCTCTACGACGCCATTTAGCAACACCTCGCTAACCGCCTGCTCCCAGGCTTCTCGCAGAAGTCCATAGATTTCGCGCGCTTCTTTCTCATATGCCTCTGCACCGTCCGTGCGGTAGAGTTTCTCCGCCGCCTGCCATCGGTTTCGGAGAGTCCCGATGCGATCCTTGACGCCCATGGCGATCCATGGGAGATCGGGAGCGGAGATCCCCGTTTGACCATCCCGGCGGAGGTATTGGTGGCGGCATGGAACATCTCGGCGACGGGACTCGTCGAGAAGAAACCGCAGAAACAGAATATCGTGGGTGAAGACAATAACCTGTCGGCCCTTTGCTTCTTCAACTAGCCGGTGTGCTATGCGCTTTCGCCAGTCATGATCGAGCGACGAAACCGGGTCGTCAAATATAATCGCGGACTGGCGATCCGCGGTGCTGAGTTCTGTGAGAAAGGCCGCAAGCGACAGCGCCCTGGATTCGCCTTCGCTTACTACATTCGTTACAGCGACCCCCGGCGCATTCGTGAAAACTAAGCGGTGGTAAAGTGCTCCCTTGGCTCCCCCCCCTGCCTGGATCTCTACGGCAAGGTGCTTGAACTCCAGTTTCGAGAGTTCGTCCTGGAACGCTCTGCGCAACTGGTCCGTCACGAGTCGTTTCGTAAGCTCCGTGCTCTTACGAGTAATCGCCTGAGTGGATGTGTCTTCGATGCACTGCCTATACGCGGCGAGGCGTTTCTTGCGCTCGATCTCGTCCTCGACAGCTTGTCGGTGTTCATTGAGGGAAAGCCGGGACTGAAGTTCCTGAAGCTCCGCCAGGACGCTTGGTTCCATAGAGGGAGTTTGAAGCCGGAGTTGCTTAGCGCGGTCCCGCAGTGCCTTTGCCTTAGACGCCAGATCGCCAACCGGACTTGGACCTACA
>CAZHKT010000115.1:0-11819 GCA_964533045.1 uncultured Acidobacteriota bacterium
GTGATTCAGCGCTTCGGCCTGCGCGCTGTGATGGGCAAAGGCGGCATGGGAAAGAAGACGCTCGCGGCGCTGAAGGAATGCGGCGCAGTCTACTTGCACGCCATCGGCGGCGCGGCCCAGTTCTACGCGCGCTGCCTGCCCAAAGTCCACGGTGTTTACTTGCTCGAAGAACTCGGCGTGCCCGAAGCCATGTGGGTCTTCGAGGCGCGGGACTTCCCCGCCATCGTCACCATGGATTCGCACGGCAACTCGCTGCATCATGACGTCGAGGCGACCACCGGCGCGGAACTCGCGAAAATAAGGGCTGGAGGCAGCTAAGGGACGATGGAGGCACGATCGCCTGGTAATGGCAATCCGGAGGTGCTCGATCACGGCCAGCGTCCCGAAGTAGCCCCCTCACCATTCGCGTTGGACCGGCGTACTTCGTAGTGGTCGAGTGGCGCTTTTCCAGTATTGGCCTCCGTGGTTGCAATTTCTCGGGGTAGGGAGATGAAAATCATGGGAGAAAAGAAATCCTGGTTCCGTTTGGACCGCCGGAAGTTCGGAAAAGTAATTGCTGGATTGGGTGCATCGGCAACCACCCTGCTGGGGCAAGAACCACAAGCGCCGCCCCCGCCATCAGCCCAGGCACCGCCGGCGCCCCAAGGCCCCCGGCGTCGGCCGATGGTCCCGGACTCGCCGCCCTTCGAAGCCCCGCTCGAATTCAAGCGTCGCGACGTCGCCGCGCGCGCCGCGCCGTTTCCCATGACCCAGGTCCGGCTGCTGGCGGGCGCGTGCCACGATGCGCAGGAGTGGAACCGTGGTTACATGTCGCGCCTGACTGCCGACCGATTAGTCTACAACTTCCGCGCCAATGCGGGCCTGCCCGTCGGCTCCGCCACCCCCTTTGGCGGCTGGGAGCGGCCTGACGACGGCACACGCGCCAGCGAACTGCGCGGCCACTTCACCGGTCATTTCCTGAGCGCCAGCGCGCTGCTCTACGCCTCGACCGGCGACACGCAGGCCAGAGCGAAGGGCGAAGAAATTGTCGCCGAGCTGGCGAAATGCCAGGAAAGGCTGGGCGGAAGATATTTGAGTGCGTTTCCCTCCTCCTTCTGGGATCGTCTGGAAAAGAAAGAGCGCGTGTGGGCACCCTTTTATACGATCCACAAGATCATGGCCGGCATGCTCGATATGTACCAATTTGCGGGCAACAAGCAGGCGCTCGCCGTGCTGGAAGGCATGGCCGCCTGGGCCGACGACTGGACGAAATCGAAAACCGAACAGCACATGCAGGAAATCCTGGAGAACGAATTTGGCGGCATCGGCGAAACGCTCTACCACCTCGCCGCCCTGACCAACAATGACCACTGGGCCAGGGTCGGAGACCGGTTCCAGAAGAAGGCATTCCTCAATCCGCTCGCCCTGGGCCGCGATGAACTGCGCGGGTTGCATGTCAATACCCATATCCCCCAGGCGATCGCCGCAGCTCGGCGCTACGAACTTTCGGGCGATTACCGATTCCGAACGGCCACCGAGTTCTTCTTCCATCAGGTCACAACCGCGCGCTCCTACGTAACGGGTGGAACCAGCAACGGCGAACTGTGGCTGGCGCCGCCGCACCGGCTGGCGGCGGAACTGCCGCTCAGCGTCAGCACCGCCGAGTGCTGCTGCGCCTATAACATGATGAAGCTCGCCCGCATGCTTTACAGCTGGCGTCCCGACTCGCGGATGTTTGATTACTATGAAAAGCTGGTCCTCAACCATCGGCTGGGCACCATTCGCCCCCACAATGGCTACACGCAGTACTACCTCTCGCTCACGCCAGGTGCGTGGAAGACCTTCAACACGGAGGATCAATCTTTCTGGTGCTGCACCGGAACGGGTGTCGAGGAATACGCCAAGCTGAATGACAGCATCTACTGGCGCGACGGCGAGGGGTTGCTGGTGAATCTGTTTATCCCCTCGGAATTGGACTGGGCCGAGAAGGGATTCAAACTCAGGCAGGAGACTCGCTATCCCGATTCCGCCTCCGTCACGCTGATCGTGACATCAGCGCGGCAGGAGGCGCTGTCGGTGCGCCTGCGCATTCCTGGCTGGCTCGATTCACCTCCAACCGTAAAACTGAACGGGAAACCGGTGAACGCCACCGCCGCGCCAGGAAGTTATCTGGCGTTGCGGCGGACGTGGAAGAAAGGCGATGTGATTCAGGCAGAGTTTCCCATGAGGCTTCGCATCGAGGCCATGCCCGACGATCCATCCCTGCAGGCAATTCTTTATGGCCCGCTCGTGCTGGCAGGGGACCTGGGGGACGAAGGCCTGACACCCAAGCACATCATCGGGCCGAACCGGCCGCGACTCGCCCCCCGCCCAGGCCAGGCGGGGCCGCCCAGCCCTCCGCCGGACACGCCGCCGCCTGTGCCGGAAATTGAAATCCCGACCTTCCACGCTTCTGCTTCAGGCCCCGACACCTGGATCAAGCCGGGCGATCAGCCGATGACATTCAGAACCGTTGGCCAGAAGAAGGATGTGACGCTGGTTCCGCTCAACCGCCTCTTCGACAGACGATACTCAGTGTATTGGCAGGTCACATCGTAAATGGCAAGGGCACAGCGCCTCGTGCCCGGAGGAATCCGTAGGGGCGGGGATTGACCCCGCCCCTGCGCGTGGAATGAACGATGGCCTGCTTCGTGCACAGGTTTCGGAGGCGGCAAGACCCACAGAGGGAAACCTTACACCCGCCTTACCAATTCACATCGGGATTTCGAGGCGCGGCGTGGGGGTTGTGATGATATATCGCACCAGCGCGTCCAGCAGATACGTGGCGTAAGGGTCTGTGCCGTAGGTCGTGCCGAGCGAAAAAGTACAGATCAGCAGCTTTCCTTTTCCCGCCTTTGCCCGTACCAACGTGCCCACGTTGGAGTGAATCCAGCCGTAGAAGATGCCTGAAAGGACATCGTCGTAATGCTCAGGCTGGATGCCCTTCACGACCGCGCGCGGAGCGACAGACTGAACCTCAAATCCCGCCAGCGTACTGAAGCCGACGTCTTTGAACGGCTCTTGATCCTTGCGCAGCCAGAGATAGCTGGAAATCCAGTTGCCATCCAGGAAGGAGCCGGCGCGCGGCACAATTTCGATGCCGGGCGCCAGCGTCTGCTTGTCGGAGGCCATGAGGATCACGCGGCCCCCGCCGGCGAGAGTTTGTTTCACCCGCTCGTCGAACGTGGAAGCGATCAGCACGGGGTACGTTTCCTTGCCGGTGGGTTCGAGGTAATTGCGCGCGCGCATGTCATTCACCAGGCGGCGCAGCCGTCCCCCGGGATCATGGAACGAAACCGGAGGTGGCAGCGTGAGAGGCTTTCGGGGGTAAGCGAAGAATTCCAGATGGGTTTCGGAGACCGTCTTGCCGCCGGCGGTCAGGCGGGCGCGAAAGATTTGCTTGGCTGGCGCTGAAACAACCGGGGCAACGAACTCGACTTCGCCGATGTGGGTCACCCCTCCGGAGGCAACGGGGAGCGCCGCAAGCGTGCCTTTTGATTCCGTGCCTTCGAGTTCCCACGTGACCTGGGCCCCCGTCATCTCATCGCGACTGTAATGGGATAACGCCAGGACGACTTTCCCCTTTTCGCCCGCCGTCAGGTTGCGGCGCTCGGTGCGCGCGATGAGGAGGTCGTCCTGCTGGAGCCGCGCCAGTTCCGCCGCGTAGGACTTTGGCTTGCGCCACATATCAAGCACGCCGTTCGCTTCCCAGTTCAGATCGGTGAACTCAGTGATGACGTAGCCCTCCATCTGCGGGCGCAAACGAAGGGACTCGATTTCGTGCTTCAGGGCACGGCGTTGATGCTCCTGCGTGGCGTCAGCCAGAGCGTTATAATCCGCAAAAAGCGATCCGAACCCGTGATCCAGGAAGCGCTGTTCAACCCCGCCGGGAAGCGTCAGGCGTGGTTCGTATCCGAAGGGCCGATCGAACCACCAGGGTCGGTCCGGCCCGAGGCGCGGCAGACCCCAATTGCCAAATTCGGAGAGCACGAGGGGCTCGTCGCCGCGCGGTTCCGCGTCATTGAAAGGGCTGAACAGCCACCCCGGCCGCCGCGCCATGTCTTCCACGAAGCGGTCAAAGTCAGAGGCGTTGTCGGGAATGGCGTTGTATTGGTGAAAGTCCGCGATGTCGGTTGCCATGTGAAAATTGTCGCAGCAGGCGCTGTTGTCCACCACCAGCCAGCCCGGGACGATCTTCTTCGCCTCGTGATATGCATCTTTCATCCAGGCGCGTTGTGCCGCTTCCGCTGGTTCCTTTAAATTGACGCCCCAGCTTTCGTTGATCACGCTCACGATGACGATGGAAGGATGGTTCCAGTCGCGCTCGATCATGCCCGCCAGCGTTTCCTGCCCGCGCCGCTTGGAGTCTTCCGTCAGCTTGTCCCAGTTGGGGATTTCGTACCAGACGAGCAGTCCCACTTCGTCCGCAGCCTGAAGATAGCGCGGGTCGGGAACCTTAATGTGACATCGCATCATGTTGAAGCCCAGCGCCTTGGCCTGCTGCATTTCAGATTTGAGATATTCGTAGGAAGGCGGCGTATAGATCGTGTCAGGATAGAAATCCTGGTCGAGCGGCGCCCGCAGATAAATGACGTGCCCGTTCAAATAGAACTTGCCAGCTTTGGCCTCAAAGGTTCGGAAGCCGAAACGATAGTCCTGGGCATCGCCCGTAGGCAGCGAAACGTGCAATTGATACAGCGCCGGACTTTGTGTCCACCAAAGCTTTGGGTTCGGGATGACCCCGGCGATTTCGTAGTGGGCCTGGTCGCGCATCAACTCGGCCCCGCCGGACCAGACCTCCTTGCCCTCGGGATCGGTCATACTCGCCTTGACCATCAAGCGTTCGGCGATCGGCAGGTCCACCGTGACATTGTCAACCGCGGCCTGAATCTTGAACTTTCCGTCCATCGCCGCCGAGACATGGACGTAGCGGAGGTGCATGCGCGGGCGGATGTCCAGCAGAACGTCCTGCCAGAGTCCGCTGGTCTCCACGTACCAGTTCTGCTTGCCATGAGGGATTTCCTCGTACTTGATGCCTTCGACCTCTTTTGCTAGCTGGCTCGCGTCCACGACGCGCACCGCGATCTCATTCTTCCCCGGCTTCAGAAGGTGGGTCACATCAAACTGGAAGGGCAGGTAGCCTCCTTCGTGCCAGCCGGCTTTCTGGCCGTTCACATAAACGTCGGCGCGGTAATCCACTGCCCCAAAGCGCAGCAGCGCCACCTGTTCGGCAGCGAGTGGATCCAGATCAATCGTGCGCCAATACCACGCCACGCCCGCGTAATCCCGAAGGTCAGAGAACTGCTGCTGCCAGGAAGAGGGCACGCGCGTGGGACGGACATTCGCCGCGCTGGCAAGGTCGCTTACCGTCAGCTTCCCCGGCGGATCGGCGACAAAGTTCCAATCGCCATTCAGGCTGACCGGTCCGCCCCTGGCGGCTCCCGCCTGAGGCGAAAGGAGAATGGCGACCAGAATGGCCGGAAGCGATTTTGCGAAACGCATCATGCACCCTCCAGGACTTAACGTTGAGGACCGTTCCCTGTCGAAGCATCTTGGCGCGCAAAATCAGCCGCCCAGGTCCTTGAGGACAGCATCACAGACTTCGAGCGTGCGATCCACCTGGGCGTCGGTGTGAGCGTAGCTGACGTGATTGCGCTTCAAATTCACCGGCAACTTGAAAATGCCGCGCTCGAAAACTCGGCGCCGGTACTCGAGGAATCGCCGCTCGTCGTTGCGCAGCAGGTCGTCGTAGCTTTCGATGGGCCCTGCCATGAAGTAACTCAGAAAGATGGAGCCAAAACCCGCCACCGTCGCACCAGTCCCATGCCGCGCATGAATTTCCCTCAGCCCGGCGCGAAGGCGGTCACCGAGTCGGAAAATATGTTCGTGGACCGGCTCACGTTCCAGTATCTCCATGGTGGCGAGCGCCGCGGCGCAGCCCACCGCGTTGCCGTTGAACGTGCCGGCAAAAAACGTGTCGCCGCCCGTGCGCGTCTTGAAGTGATCCATCAATTCGGCTTTGCCGCAGAGCGCCGCCATGGGGAAGCCGTTGGCGATCGACTTGGCCAGCGTGGTCAGATCAGGGGTGACACCGCCAATGGCTTGAAACCCGCCCAGACTGTGGCGGAATCCGGTAATGACTTCGTCGAAGATCAGCACGGTGCCGCGCTCGGTGCACATCTTCCGAAGGCCTTCCAGGAAACCGGGCTGGGGCAGCACACAGCCGACGTTATGCTGGATGGGCTCCAGAATGATGGCCGCAACGTCGCCCGCCTGGGCGTTCATCGCGGCCTCGACGCCGGCAAGATCATTGAAACGGCACACGATCGTCTGCTCGAGTGTCTCGCGCAGAATGCCGGCCGAGCCCGGATCGATCCGGCCCAGCTTTTCCGCCGGGCTCGCGATGTTACAGAGGACCGAATCGTGGAAGCCGTGATAGCAGCCCTGGAACTTAATGATTTTCTTGCGGCCCGTCGCGGCGCGCGCCACGCGCAGCGCGTGATAGGTCGCTTCCGAACCCGTGCTGGTCAGCAAGACTTTTTCGGCGGAAGGCAGGTGCTGGCAGATTTTCTCCGCCACGCGGATTTCAAGTTCCGTCGTCCCCGCGCCCGCGAGCACAGGATGGGACAGCGCCTCCGCCACGCGGCGGTTCACTTCCGGATGATTGTGCCCCAGCAGCGGCGGTCCGAAAGCTGCCTGGTAATCAATGTATTCGTTGCCGTCGGCGTCGGTGAGGGTGGCGCCGCGGGCCTCGCGTATCACGAGATGGGGGACGAAATTCCGCAAGGCGCTGTTCACGCCGCCCGGCACGACGCGGCAGGCGCGGTCGTACAGTCGCTGACTTTCACTCTGCTTCCGCATCATGGCAAGGGGAAGTATAACGCGGTTTATGAATCAACACGGTGGTGCGGGTTTGCGGTCCCCTGCCGCACCATGGCGTCAAGCGCCAGACTGGATTCGATCCCGCAATTTTTGCCGGAGGGCGGTGTGCAGCCGCTCGCGCACATCGGAGGGCAACTGGAACAATCTCCCGTCGCAGTAAAGTTCAATGGTGGCGCGTGTGGAATCAAACACCACCTTGCAGCGGTGGCAGGACGCCATGTGCGTCTCGAGCACCCGGCGCAGCTCCGGATCGAGCTTCCCGTCCAGGTAATCCGAAATTTGATGAAGGCAATTCCTGCAATCACTCATAGCTCAGCCTCTTTTGAAGACTTTGCTCAATTCCTCGCGCAGCATCATGCGGGCGCGGAACAACCGCGCCTTCACGGTGCCCTCGGTCAATCCCAGCACGGAAGCCGTTTCCGCCGTCGAGAGGTCCTCGACATCGCGCAGCAAAAAAACGGCGCGATAAGTCGCGGGAAGCTTTTGCGCCGCTTCGCGCAGAATGCTTTCGATCTGCGCCTGAGCGTAAATCTGTTCGGGATTGGGTTTCCAGTCGGCCAGTTCGCGCGGAATGGGATCGCCGTCCTCGCCAGTTTCGTCTTCGATCGGCACGGTGCGGTCGCTCCGGATTTTCCGGAGTTTCATCAGCGCCTCGTTGACGGCAATGCGCACCAGCCAGGTGTAGAAACGCGAATCGGCGCGGAACTCGCCCAGGTGGGTAAAGGCCTTGAGAAAGGCCTCCTGCAGCACGTCTTCCGCGTCCGCGGCGTTGCCGGTGATGTTCATGCCCAGGCGGTAGATTTTGTGCTCGTAGCGGTTCACCAGTTCCTCGAAGGCTTCGTAATTTCCCGCCTTCGCTTCCGCAACCAGCGCCAGATCGTCTTTTGCGACCGCCGTCTCGTGTCCGTCCGCCATCCGGTCTTGAGTCACTCCCTCAACCTACGTTAACGGTAACAGCCATCCCTGGTCAAATCGAGTTTTCGCCGGAAGCACCGGCATCCGCGACGCCTCGCCGAGGCCTCGCTGCCGCCGCTCGACGCCAGGGCCTGCCACCCTGGAACCCGCCAACCGAAAATCGGCAGGGGCGGAGCGAGCCTGCCGGGCGGCTGGCTCCGCTCCTACTTGCCATACAATCCCATCCTATGCAGAATCGGGCATGGCGGAAATCGTGCCGAATCCAGCTGAAATCACGCTCGCGGTCCGCGAACCGTTTGACCTGGCGAAGACGCTGCGCTTCATCCTCAGCCCGCCCGAGCTGCGCAACGGCCGGGTCCACGAACCGCTGCTCGACCACTTCGAGCAGGGCGAGTACCGACGTGTGGCGGATATCGACGCCCGGCCGGTCCTCTATGGCGTCACCGAGGTGAAGGTCTCTGGCCGCACCGGTCTACGGGTCCGCATCCTCGCTGGCCCGGACGACGACCACACCCGGCCGCTGATCGCGCGGATGGTGGAGCGGCAATTCACGACTGAACTGGATATTACCCCGTTCTATGATCTCGCCCGCCGTGACCCGGCCCTGGCACGCCTGACGCGCCACTTCCACGGCATGCGCGTGCCGCAGTCGGCCAACATTTTCGAGACGCTGGTCTCGGCCATCCTCGAACAGCAGATCAACCTGACCTTCGCGCATCAGGTGAAGAAGGCGCTGGTCGAAGCTTACGGCGATTCGATCGAGTTCGAGGGGCGCCGCTACTACAGCTTTCCCGAGCCCGCCGCGCTGGCCATCTCCACACCGCGCGAGATGCTGAGGCTGCAGATCTCTGGTCCCAAGGCGCGATACATTATCGCCCTCGCGCAGGCCGTGCTGGACGGTTCGCTGGATTTGGAAGGGCTGCGGCGGTTGGACCCGGCCACGGCGAGCGAAAAGTTACTGGCCCACAAAGGCGTGGGCCACTGGACGGCACAGTACGTCGGCATGCGCGCTCTCGGGCATCTCGATTCCCTGCCCGCCGGGGACGTCGGCCTGCAAAAAGCCGTGATGCGATTCTACAGTCTGCGCAAGGCGCCATCGCCGGCGCGCGTGACACAGATAGCGCGTGCCTGGGCGGGCTGGCGCAGCTACGCGACGTTCTACCTGTGGCTGACCTTCTGGGAAAGCCGCGAATGGAACGAACGGATGGCTGCCGAAATCCGCCGCCACCGCCGGAGAGGTCAGCGATGAAAAGCTCCCTGCCTGCAGAAATCACCTCGCTGGCGCGCCATTCGCTTGCCCGGCATCACGCCCCCCGGATCGAGCGTTGCCTGCGGCTGCTCACAGCAAAGCAGATTTGGTGGCGGCCGAATGCCCGTTCCAACAGCGTCGGCAACTTAGCGCTACATCTCGCTGGCAACGTGCGTCAGTGGATCATCGCCGGTCTGGGTGGCAAACCTTTCGAGCGCGACCGCAACCGCGAGTTCGCCGAACGCGGGCCGGTTCCGCGCCAGCGTCTGATCACCCAACTGCGCTCCACGGTGCGCGACGCATGCCGCGTCATCGCGCGGCTCTCCGAGCGCGATTTGCGGCGCCTCCACCCTATCCAAGGGTTCGAAGTCTCCGGTCTGCGCGCGCTGCTGCACGTCACCGAGCACTTCGCCTTTCACACCGGACAAGTCATCGCCATCACCAAGCAACTGACCGGCAAGGACCTCGGTTTCACACGCCTTCCGGGCGAGCGCCGCCGCAAGATAAAGCGTCTGAATTTGCCGACTCTGTAGGACCGCCACCGAATCGAGGTCGCGGCAAAGATCACGTACCCACAGCGGGCGGAGCCTGTGGGCCGACCGGCCGCCGGGGATGCCCCGCCCCTCCCTGGGGGTCGCAGCAAGTTCCTTGAGAAATGGTCTAGGGCAGTTGCCGAACTTGCGAGGCGAAAAGCACCAGCGTACCGGCAGGAATCGGCACGCCACGCACGACTGTCGCGTTCTTGACGAAGAACGGGAACCCGCGAACCAGCAGGCTCTTCTGGGGATTGATTTCGCTTAAGCCGAAGACGTCGAGGAAGGTGGTATCTACATTGGTGGTCATCACAATAATGGGCGTGGTTTGAAGCAGCGTGGCGCAGCCGGCCAGCCAGAAGGCGCCGGATCGCCCGTCCGAAGCCACGCTGATGAGCGAAGAGAGGCTGCCTTGAATCGCCTGGGGCCTCAGGTAGAGCGAGGTGGCGTCCACCACGGTGGGCTGGCCGCTGGTCACGGTGTACTGGCCGTGAACCAGCACTTCCTGCCCGACGGTCAGGGAGGTCGGGCCGAACTCGAGCGGGGTCAGGTTCGCGGGGCGGGGTGACACCCGGAAGACGGCGTTCGACGGCACGTTCACCGTGAGCACCTCGTCCAGGGGAATATCCGCGCTGCGGTCGGGTTCAGTGCGCCGGAGATAGAGCTTGAACTGGGTCACGTTGCCGCCGGCGTCGGTCACCGGCGTGGGCAGTACGGTGCCGAAAAAGGAAGCCCGCTTTTCCTCAATCACCGCGCGGTCTTCAACTTCCACCCGATCCGCCACGATATTTCCGGAACTGTCCACCGTGGCGAGCACTTCCACGACCCGCCCGGTCTCGAGCGACTTCAGGTCCGGCGTTCCCACCAGGGCGGTATCCGCTTTGATCGAAATGGGGACGGCCTGGCCCGTCCCTCCGTGGAGCTGCATGGTGAAGGTGCCAATGAAGGCCCCGGTTGGAGCAGGCGAAACCTGGGTGACGAATCCGACGATATTGTCGAATGTCCCGAAGGTCTTGTCGGCCGCCTGCGGCAGCGGGGTCGCGCTGAACACCGGGATGACATTCTTGGTCACCTGGCCGGTGCTGTCGAATTGCAGTGACTTCGCCACATCGAAATCCAGCCGCACCACGTTCAGCGTGGTGTCGGACATGCTCAGCGGCGGCGAAATGGGTATCTGCGGGCTGGCCGTGGAGAGTTCGCCGTCAATCACGCGGATCGGCGGGTCCTGGGCCGGATCATACAGCACAATCTTGGGCAACTGAATGATCAGGTCCGCGCGGTCGTACTGGCCCACGTTCATGCTGGACAGATACATGATGGTCGAGGTATCGCGCAGCTCGACAAAATCCATGCGCAGCGACACAAAGGTGGACTGGGTGGGAAAGATCGACGCGAAGTTATCGGTGGTTCCGGAGACGTGGTATTTGAGGGTGCTGATGTTGAGGCGGAAACCCAGAACGTCGCAGGCCGGCGTATCGCTGATATAGGTGTAGATCGCGCCCACCTTGGGGGGGGTAAATTCAGGCCCCTGGACCTCGCTGTTGCAGGCCCACCCCATCGCCGCCACAATCAGCGCCGGGATCAGAAGCACAATCCGGCGCGCACGCATCGTCTTCTTCGCCATGAATTTCAAACCTGGAGTCCGATCTGTCCGGGCCCGGAGCGGTCGTCCAGCAACCACGAGAAGCCTGGGTGCTTAGATGGCAGGAAACGGTTTCGGGGTTATCCGAAGACTCGCATCATGTCCAACAGGCCCAACTTCCAACATATAGTGAATCCCCTGGTTCTGGCAAGGCGCAAAACCCGGAAGCGCGGGCATCCTGCCCGACCTGTCTCAGAATCCTGCTGGCCCAAGGCCGACGCACCCGGGCAGGAGGAGGTTGGGCCGACGGTCTGGGGGTCAATCCAGAAATCTCTGGTCGAGGCCCTGGTAGGCGTCCACGCGGCGGTCGCGCAGGAAGGGCCAGTGCTGGCGAATCTCCTCGATGCGTCCCAGGTCAATCTCCGCCGTGATGATTTCTTCCTTGTCCGTCGAGGCTTCGGCGATCACCGCGCCGAACGGGTCGGCGAGAAAACTCGTCCCCCAGAATTCGATGCCCTCCCCCGACCCGTCCGCCGGCCTTTCGTGCCCGACGCGGTTCACCGCGGCCACGAAAACGCCGTTGGCGATGGCATGGGCGCGCTGAATCGTGCGCCAGGCGTCGCGCTGCCCCGCGCCGGAC
>CAZHKT010000116.1:0-11807 GCA_964533045.1 uncultured Acidobacteriota bacterium
GAAGTATACACGAAATGCTCCCTGATGTCACTATATTATGTAATTCTCTCTAGGACCAACGACGAAGGACGCAGGACCAACGACAAAGGAACTGCTAGAATCGTAGTGCATGTCGGACAAACCCCAATTTTTTGGCACGGACGGCGTGCGCGGCGTCGCCGGAGAACCGCCCCTGGACGCCGCGACGGTGCGCCGGCTGGGATATGCCATCGGTTCGGTCCTGGGCCGCGCAGCGGCACGCCGGGACGGTTGCGTGGTGCTGGGCGAAGACACGCGCGAATCGAGCCCGTGGATTTCGCGCGCGCTGGCGGCGGGGCTCGGCGCGAGCGGTGTCGAGGTGGTCTATGCAGGCGTCATCACCACGCCCGGCGTCGCCTTCCTCACGCGCCATCACGGCTTCGCGGCAGGGATTATGGTTTCCGCCTCGCATAACCCCTTCGAGGATAACGGCATCAAAGTGCTCTCGCCGGCGGGAATGAAGCTGGCCGAACCGGTCGAGGTGGCGATCGAACAGGCCATGGCTTCTGCGCCGGCCGGAATCGACGAGGGGCGCGCGCTCGACGCGTTGCCCGAACTACGGAATGATTACCTCGACTATCTGGCCAGCCTGGCGGGAGAGCCGAAGCGCCTGGCCGGTTTGCGCGTGGTGGCTGATTGCGCGCACGGGGCCGCCAGCCGCGTGGCCCCGGAACTGCTCCGGCGGCTGGGCGTCGAGGCGCGCGTGCTGCACGCCGAGCCCAACGGCCGCAACATCAATGTCGAATGCGGTTCGCTCCATCCGGAAAGGATGGGCGTGGAAACACGATCCGCAGCCGCCGACCTGGGCGTGGCGTTCGACGGCGACGCCGATCGCGCCCTGTTCGCGACGCGCGACGGGCGCCTGATCGATGGCGATGGCGTGCTCTACGCCTGCGCCAAACATTTCCAGTCGCAGGGAACGTTGCGCGGCGGTCACGTGGTGGGAACCCTGATGACCAATCTGGGCCTCGAGGTGGCGCTGCGTCCGCTCGGCATCGGCCTCAAGCGCACGGCAGTGGGCGACAAGTACGTGCTGGAAGAGATGACGCGCTCCGGGATCAACCTGGGCGGCGAGCCTTCCGGGCACATTATCTTCGCCGACATTTCCCTGGCGGGCGACGGGCTCATCACCATGCTTCAGATGCTGCGCCTGCTGGCGGAAACGGGGCAATCGCTCGATCAGCTGGTGTCGGGGATGCACCAATTTCCTCAACTGATTCGCAACGTGCGCGTGCGCGAGAAGCCTCCGCTCGAATCCCTGCCGCCCGTGGCCGAAGCCATGGCGCGCAGCCGGGAGGCATTTGGCGACCGGGGGCGCGTGGTGGTGCGCTACTCCGGCACGGAAAAGCTGGCGCGCGTCATGGTGGAGGCCGAGGACGAAGGGCTCGTCGAGCGGCACGCCCAGCACATCGCCCAGGCCATCCAGTCGGTGATTGGCGCCAAGTAGTTCGACGTCCCTCGGCTCCTCTTGTTCACCCGGCTGCTTCTGGTACAACCTCGGACGAA
This sequence comes from uncultured Acidobacteriota bacterium, assembly GCA_964533045.1. GTDB lineage: Bacteria > Acidobacteriota > Terriglobia > UBA7540 > UBA7540 > JACQNR01. Next base: position 1,525 of record CAZHKT010000116.1, read on the forward strand.
AGCGTATCATCCCAGTTAAGGAATCGTTCGCAGCCAGAGGTCATCTTATGACGCGCCAGCCAGCCAGCCTGTTCATTCTGGGGTTAGCGTTCTTGGCGGCTGCGCCTCAGTTGCCGGCCCAGACCGAGCAACCAGCGGAACCGCCGAAGTCGGAGGCTCAGGGGGCGGAAACGCCGCCAGCAGAGACTCCCGCCGATAAGCCCCGGTCCGAGGAATCCCGCTGGATCGTTCCGGCCCATACGCTGATTCCCCTCAGCCTGCGGAACGCCATCAATTCGCGCACCGCCTACGTGGGCCAGGCGATCTATTGCGAGACCATCTTTCCCATCACCGTGCAAAACCGCATCCTGATCCCGGCGGGCAGCTACGTGAAAGGTCTGATCACGGAAGTGCGGCAGCCGAAGCGGGTGAAAGGGCGCGCCCAGGTCGGCATCCGCTTTGACTCGATCACGCTGCCGAGCGGCCTGACCCAGCCCATGCGCGCCGCCCTGGCGTCTTATGCCGGTCCGGGCGAGGAGGGTTTCAGCCGCGAAGAAAGCCGAGTCGAAGGCAAAGGCACCAAGGGAGAGGATGCCGGCAAGGTGGCGCGGACGGCAGCGCAGGGAACGATCATCGGAGGGTTGGGAACGCGGACGGCCAAAGGCGCCGGCGTGGGTGCGCTGGCGGGCGGCGCGGCAGGTTTAATCTGGGTGCTGGCGACTAAGGGCGCCCATATCGTTCTCCCGCCGGGCACCAATTTCGAACTGGAGCTGCTGGCGCCCCTCCGGCTGGAACCCGACGACTTCGGCGTCGCCCCGCGCTACCAGCAGGGCCCCTCATTGAAGGGCGCCGGCCCCGAATACTGAACAACCTCCGAAGATTCTTCGCCCACGAATGTGGTGCGTCGCAGATAACTATTCCATCGCGGAGCACCTGGTAGCGGTGGCCTTGAGGCCGCCACCAGTACGTGTCGCCCTGAAGGGCGACGCTACGTCCGGCTCGGCTGGAACCAGGGAGGAGACCACAAAGGACATCCGCCATTGTCAAGAACGGTTCGACACACCCCACGAGGGAGGGCCTTCTTCCGCCGCCCCTGGCGCCGCAACCCGGCTCCATCCTCTTACAAGACTGTCAGATTGAAAACCGTGCTGTGCTGGACGGTTCCCACCGTGCCGGTGATGACCACGGAGAAAGTGCCTGGAAGGGTACCCGTATAGGTGTAGTAATAGTAGTCGTTACAGGAAGCGAGCATCATCATGCCGAGCAGCACCAGCGCGAGCATCAGCAGGCGGGCCTTGCGCCGGCGCAGGCCCAGCACAGACAGGATGGCCATCAATCCGACGCCCAGCGGCAGCCAAGGGCTGGGCGATGAGGGAGGCCGGGGCGGCGTCCAGGTCGTCACCCGCGTCGTGGTCTTAATCTCCACGTCCACGCTGGCGGGATTAGTTCCGTCCAGCGTGACGATACTCGGCGTAAAAGTGCAGCTTGATTCCGCCGGCAGACTCGAACATTGAAAGCTGACCGTGCCGTCGAAGCCGTTCTTGCTCCTCACCGTGACCTTCACCACAGTGGAATCGCCCGATGCGACGGTGCCGAACGTCGGTTTGCGTTCCATGACGAAGTCGGAAAAGGTGACGCTGACCGAAGTCTCCGCGAACTCCAGATTGTTGGTCCCGCGGATAACAGAGGTAAAGGCATCCTGGCTGATGGTGTCGAGGTTGCTGAGGGTGAGCGTGCTGACCTCGCCGATCTTGATGGAGGCAGGATTGAAAGAGCAGGCGGCGGCGCTGTCCTGACAGGTGAGAGCCAGCGAACCCGTATAAGTATCAGGACCGACCGCCGTGATCGTGAACGTGGTGGTCTTCTCGCCGCGCTCGACAATGGCGCTGGGAGTGGGCGCGGAGAGAGAAAACTGCGTAATCGCCTTGCCGGTCAACTCCAGAAGATTGAACCCATTTTGAGCGTTGCCCGCGTTGGAGGTGACCTTGAGCGAGCCGGAGCGCGTTCCCGAACCCTCGGGTTTGAAGGTCAGGCTGGCCGTGCAGCTGGCGTTCCGCGCCAGCACCGCCGGCGCAATCGGGCAGTCGTTGGTTTGCGCGTAGTTTCCGATGGTTTCGATGGCCGTTATCTGAATGTCGGCGTACCCGGTATTGGAAACCGTGGCTATGATCGGATCGCTGGCTGCCCCCACATCGGTGTCGGGGAACTCAATCGTGGCCGGATCAAAGACCAGTTTGGATTTGGCCTCGATGCCCTTGCCGGCCAAAGCGACTTTGTGAGGGCTGCCCGGCGCGTCGCTGGTGATAGTCAGCTCGCCCGTCAGATCGCCCGTGGCGTCCGGTGTGAAGGTGACATCAATCGTGCAGGTGGCGCCTCCAATGGCGAGCGTCGGCTCGCAGGTGTTGGTCTGCGCGAACTTGCCCGTCACCGCAACGCTCGAAAATGTGACCACGCCGGTCCCGGCGTTGGTGACGATCAGTCTGAGCGGGTCGCTGGTGAAGGCCACGGGCTGGTCGGCGAAGGTCAGCTTGGCGGCCGAAAGGATGAGGGCGGAGGCGTCTCCCGGCCCGATCTTGACAGCGAAAGCATCCCCGGCTGCAGACGTGCTCGTCGCCGCGGTCTGGACCGCCCCCGGCGTGGCAGGAAATCCGGCTGACGTGGTTGTGCCGGTCACCAGCGCGTTGTTGTTCGAATCTACGAAGATGGCTTGGCCGGCCTCTGCCGCGTCGCCACCCAGGAACGTGGAGTAAATCAGCGGCGAACCCGCCGCGTCCAGCCGCGCGACCAACACATCCGTGCAGGGACCGGAGGCGCACGTCCCGCCGCCGATCGTCGCCTGCAAAGGATTCTGCAGGGGGAAGTCGGCGCTCGCCGTCGAGCCGGTCAGGAACACTTCCTCCGCCCCATTGACCGCGATGCCATTAACCTGATCGGCACTTGCCCCGCCAAGATAGGTTGAATAGACGGCCGTCGCGCCGGTGGGGTCGAACTTGACGAGGAAGCCGTCCGAGCACGGCAGCGTCCCGCAGGTCCCTCCCCCAAAGGTCGCTTGCAGTGGCGTGGCAGAGATGGGAAAGTCGGCGGACGTCGTCTGACCGCCGATATAGACGTTGCCGCTGGCGTCGGTCGCGATGGCGCGCCCGCTGTCAGATGCCGTGCCACCCAAGTAGGTGGAGAAGATCCAGGCGCCACCGGCGGCGTTGATTCCGGTTACGAAAGCCTCGCTCGCGCCGCGGTTGGTGTTTTGGAAGGCGCCTGCTGTGGGGAAGTCGGTGGAGAGCGTGTAGCCCGTCACGAAGGCATTGCCGCCCGCATCCACCGCTATGGCCGAAGCGAAATCGCCCGAGGTGCCGCCGAGGTACGTGGAATAAACCAGTCCGCTGCCGTCGGGTTTGATCTTGCAGATAAACGAGTCCGTGCCGCCCGCCGGAGCTGCCTGAAGCGGTGCGGCCGTAGGGAAGGCTGCGGACGCCGTGTAACCCGTCAGGTAGGCGCTCCCGGCGCTGTCGATGGAGAGACCCGAGCCCGTGTCGTCTCCCGTCCCGCCCACGTAGGTCGAATAGGCCAGTCCTGTGCCATCGGCCTTGAGCTTGGCGACGAACGCGTCCGAACAGAAGGCCACGCCGCAGAAGTCGCCCGCAATCGCCGTCTGGAACGCGCCGGTCGTTGTGGGAAAATTGGACGACGAGGTTGTCCCCCCCAGATAAACGTTGCCGGAACTATCCAGCGCCATGCCGCCCAAGCGATCCACGCCCGATCCGCCCAAGTAGGTGGAATAGAGCAGCGTTGCGCCGGCGGCGTCAATCTTGGCAACAAAGATCTCGGTGTTGCCGTTGGACGCGGCTTGATAGGGATTTTGGGTGGGGAAGTCGGCGGAGACTGTTTCCCCGACTACGAAGATGTTGCCCGTGCTGTCCGCGGTGATGCCGTAACCGGCGTCCGCGTTGCCGCCACCCAGGAACGTCGAGTAGCTCAGCACCGGGTCGATCACCAGCGGAAGCCGCGGATTGTAGGAAGCTAGTTCGAAGGAAACCTCGAATTTTGGGTTTTCGACTTGGGATCCTGGATTCTCGATTCGGCGCAGTCCATACCGCGCCGCGACATATTTCCGCGCGGCCCCGCTCGCTGCCGACGGCGAACTGCCGACTGCAGGCACGTCTTGGTAGGCCACCGGCTTGTGGAAACGGACCTCGCCGCCCTCGGTCGCGATGACCAGGTCGCCGTAGGCATCGATGGTCGAGGTTGCGGCATCAAGAACCAATCGAATATTTTTCGGGTCCGCCCCCGGCGCCACGACGAAGTCGAACTCCAGCTGCGGACCGCGCAAAGTCCCGCCCGGTTCCCGAAGCCTGAAATCTGAGTCCGTTCCGTAGTAAACCAAGTCCACGCCGGGATAAACCTCCTCGAATTTCACCCGGCTGAAATTCGGTATGTCGCGCTGCCACTGGGAGGGATCGCTACCCAGCAGATAATTCGACTTGGCCGGAAGGGGCTCGAATCCTGTTGCCTTCGCCGCGCGCGCCCCCGCCAGTTTCATGCGAACGACGGAAACTGCAGATTCCGACGCGTGACTCCTCAGGCGGAGCACGGCTTCATCGCCCGCCAAGAACAGTGTGTAACCCTGGCCGCGCGAAAGGAAGCGGACTTTCCGGTCAGTCTGTCCCTGGTTGGCTTCAAAGCGCAGCGGAAGATGGTTCAACGCGGACAGCGCAAGGGGTGGCGCGTAGCTGGTTGCCGCCCCGCGAATGGGAGCGGGCTTCGGTGCCTCACCGGCGAGGACCAACCCGTTCAACAGGATGACAGTGCTAGCCAGACCTAGAAAACGCTGCGAAAAAGGCAAAGGCACTCCTCAGACCAACCCTTGGACCCCGGGGATTTTCGTGACAACACAATTAGATGCCATTGCCGCGGGCGGGTTGTTTCCCCAAATCTTGCAGAATAAGCAGATTAGCGTTTCGAGACGGAGATTGTCAATCGCCTTCGGGCCCCGCCATCAAGCCCCGTAGCGGCGACCTTCAGGTCGCCAGTGTGCACCGAATTAACCTTCAGATGATGGACGTGGCGGGCTGGAGCCCGCCGCTACGAAAAATAATAACGGAACGGCGGCGTGGCGGCGAGCTTCGGGTCGCCAGCGTGCAGATCGTAGTTTGGGGACGTTGTCATTCCGAGACCGTTCTGCTTGTGGCGGGACGGATGAGGAATCTCGCTCCGACCAGAATGACCATGCGATCCGGTTCAGGGGGGACTCCTCCGAACAGCGGGCTGGCCAAACTACCCCTGAAGGAAAACCACCGACTGCAATCCGGAGATTTCAAATCGCTTGCGGCAACGGACGTTCTTGCACATGACCACGTCGTCCCGCCGGATCATATAGGACCGCAGTTTGGCGAACTTGGCGCGGTCGCGCTCGTCCGCCCCGCGCGGAATGGCGCTCTTCTTGGTTCGCACCAGCCAGCGTACGTCGTAGGTGTCCGACTGGCGGCAGTGGGTGCAGTGCAGGGTGGCTGGCTTGGTAGTCTCGGTTTCGTTGAAGAAGTCGCGCTCGTCCATGGCGCGCTATTCTATGCCCCTTCGAAGCCGATGTCCAATTTGTACCGGCGGTCGCTAGCCGCCGCCACGCTGGGCTGCTTCGCGGGCTTTGCGCTGGCGGCTCCAATACCACCACTGGCGCTGGGCGGCGGGCAGTCGCGGATGGCGCGCCTGCGCCACGGCGCAGGTGAAGACGTCGAGACAGCAGATGTCCGCATTCTTGCCTGTCACGCGGCAGAGCTTCTCGAAAAGGCGTTGGGGGTTCGCACGCGCCAGTTGCGCCACGCTGCGGATGCCCAGCAATTCGAAATCGCGCCGCATGGCCGGGCCAATGGAAGTGAGATCGGCGAGTTGACGTGTCTTGGAGGGCATGGTGATGTTCCTGCTGTCGCGGCGATATCTCTCCGCACCATGCCGGTTGCGGCAGAGGGGGTTGTTCCCGCCCTATTCAACCTTGTGGCACAACCGGGGCGCCCACCAGGAGCGCCCCTGCAACCGGCAGGCGGCGGCCTACCGATATCCCGCCTGCTTGACCGCTTTGCGGAAATCGTCCGAATCCAGCTGGACGAGCTTGCACATTTCGTAGAGCCGCGAGCGCAGTGTCGCACCGAACTGGTTGAGCGTGCGCTCGATGTCGGGCACCGATTCGCCGGAGGGCATGCGCGACTCGCGCCGTCCTGTGCCCTCGCCGAAGGGGAGCGTGGTGGTAATCAGCGTGACGCGCTTCTGGTTGTAGCGCGTGTTGATGACGTAAGCCAGCGTTTCCTTGACCCAGTCCGTGGGGTTGGTGGCGGCCAGTTCGTCGAGCAGCAGGACCTCCGTTTCCAGCACCGGCTCCAGCACGCGCAACTCCGAGCTGCGAGACACGGGATTCCAACTATCTTGAATCTCCTTGAGCAGGTCGCGAAAGTCGTAGAAGAGGCACTCGACGCCCTTCTGGATCATGAGTTCCCGAAGCACCGCCACGGCGAGGTGCGTTTTGCCCGTCCCCGTGGGTCCGACATAGAGAAGGCCGTAATCCTCCGGGTATTCCTCGACGAAACGCTCCGAAATGAGCTTCGCATACTCCAGGGAGCGGTTGGGCGCGCCGCTCGCGTCTTTGCGGATGGTGAAGCTCTCGAAGTCACAGTGTTCGTAGCGGCGCGGGACGCGCGCCCGCTCCAGCAGGCGGGGCGTCCGCTCATCACCCACGCATTCGCAGGGCGTTACGCGGCGCACGCCCTCCGACTCGACGGCCTTCCAGCCGGTGCCTTCGCACTGGGGGCAATCCTTCTTGGGCATAGCAGAGCTGGAATTCTAATTCAGGTGGGGCGAGGAGGCGAGAGAAAACGTTGCCGGATGAACCCGGATGGGCAGACGCGGAACCGGAAAACACACCGACGGCAGAACAGCCTGCATCCCCCTTCCTCGCTCACCGTCCCTCGTTTTTCCTGGCCCGGATCAGCACGGGAGGCGGAACGCGCACCAGGGCGGTCTTCGAAGCGGGCTCGCCCTGTCCGGGTTGGCGGGCAACCTCGCGCTGCACGTATTCGACGAAAGCGCGCATGTCTTCCCGCATCTTCTCCATCTGGCGGCGCATATTCAGGATGATGGCCACGCCCGAGATGTTGACGCCCAGATCGCGCGTCAGCTTGAGGATGAATTCGAGTTGCTCCAGATCCTCCGGACCATAGAGTCGCGTGTTGCCGTCGCTGCGCGAGGGAATCAGCAATCCCTCGCGTTCGTAAAGCCGCAGCGTTTGCGGATGAATGTGGTACATCTCCGCCACCGCGCTGATCATATAGCCGGCCTTGCCTCGAGTTTTAGGGCCGCGACGCATAGAAGAACAGCCTTCAGAAGCCAGAATGCTTAATCCGTCATGCCGGGAGACGCGACGAATCCGCCTGTTCTGATCGGCGAAGAAAACGGCAGATGTTCCGCGACGCTCCGCATGACCAGACCCTAGCCGTACTGCTTCAAATCCTTTCGCGGGTTATCGGGATTCAGTCGCGCCAGCTCGCGCAGAATTTCTTTGGTCCGTTCGTCGGCGACGCGCGGCACCATTACCTGGACCTCGACAAATTGATCGCCGCGGGCGCTCGCTCGCAAGGAGGGAGCGCCTTTTCCCCGCAGACGAAGCTTCTGACCGCTTTGGGTGCCCGGCGGAATCTTAATGGTGGCCGGCCCGTCGAGCGTGGGCACTTCCACCTTGGCCCCCAGCGCGGCTTCGGTCACCGTGACCGGCAGCTTCACATAGATGTTGTCACCCTTGCGCTCGAAGTAGGGATGGGGCTCCACCTCCGTCACGATGTAGAGGTCGCCTGTCGCCCCGACACCCCGTCCGGGGCTGCCCTTGCCCGGCACGCGTACGCGCGAGCCGGTATCCACCCCGGGGGGGATGCGGACCTCAAACGACTCCGGCACGCGCACCTGCCCCGATCCATTGCAGGCCGAACAACGGCGTTTCTGCTTGCCCGTTCCCCCGCAATCAGGGCAGGTGACGCTGAAGCGCATGACGCCTGCCTGGCGCGTGGCCTTCCCCGTGCCGTTGCAGCGGGAGCAGCTGACGGCCACCCCGCCCGTCGTTCCCGTCCCGCGGCATTGCGCGCATGGCTGGGGCCTCGCCACCGTCAGGCGGACGGTGGTGCCGCGAATGGCATCCCAGAAGCCGAGATGCAACCGGTGCTCCAGGTCCTCGCCGCGGGCCGGGCGCTCCTCTGCTTCCTCGACGCCGACTCCGCCCCCCGAGAAGATCTGGGAGAAGAGATCGCGGAACGTGGAACCGAACCCGCCACCCTTTTCCGGTCCTCCGGTGAAATCCGAAAAGTCAAAACCCGAAAAATCCACGTTGGGCATGGGCCCGCCGGCGGAATAGGCCCCCCCCGGCCCGCCCGGAGGCATATTGTCCGAATAGAACCCGTACTGATCGTAAATCTGCCGCTTCTTCTCGTCGCTCAGGACGTCGTAGGCTTCCTGGAGTTCCTTGAACTTTTCTTCCGCCGCCTTATTGTTGGGATTGAAGTCGGGATGATACTTGCGCGCCAGGCGGCGGTAGGCCTTGCGAATCTGGTCGGGCTTCGCGGTGCGCTCCACCCCCAGCGTTGCGTAATAGTCTTTGTGCGTTCCCACATGCATGGTGTCAGCGGCAGGGCCGCTCCGATCAGTTCCTGGTCGCCTTCAGGAATTCGCCCAGGTGGTCGGGGCAGCGCGAGAGCATCCACTCCTCCAGGTGCTTCTGGATCTCGAGCGCCAGCGGTGTGTTGACGAATTGGGGATCGACCTCAATTTCCATAAACTGCCGCCGCTGGCACTTCGGGCACTCCACCCCCACCTGGGCTCGTTGTTCCATGATGGTTTCCTCCCGCCCGGGCCACGGCCGGTCCCTCAGCTCTTCTTCCTGTCCTCGTCGACCACTTCGGCGTCAATGACTTCACCGTCGGCCTTGCCCTTGGCGGCGCCGGCGGAAGCCGCGCCGCCGTCGCTGCCGTGCGCCGCCCCCGCCGCCGCATGCACCGGACCCGCCTGCTTGTACATGGCTTCGGCCAGCTTGTGCGAAGCCTGCGTGAGACGGTCCACCGAGGAGGTAATCCGCGAAATATCGCCCTCCTGGATGGCCTTCTTGGTGTCCTCCACGGCCGCTTCGATGTGTTTGGCGTCGCTTTCGGAAATCTTGTCGCGATTCTCCTTGAGCATCTTCTCCACCGAATAGACCATGGCGTCGGCGCGGTTCTTGACTTCCACTTCTTCCTTGCGGCGCCGGTCCTCTTCGGCGTGGAGTTCGCCCTCGCGGGTCATGCGCTCCACTTCCTCCTTGGAGAGGCCGCTGGACGAGGTGATGGTAATCTTTTGCTCGTTGTTGGTCGCCTTGTCCCTCGCCGAGACGTTGAGAATGCCGTTGGCGTCGATATCGAAAGTGACCTCGATCTGGGGCACGCCGCGCGGAGCGGGCGGGATGCCCACGAGGTGGAACTTGCCCAGTGTCCGGTTGTCGCGCGCGAACTGACGCTCGCCCTGCAGCACGTGAATTTCAACCGACGTCTGGCTGTCCGCGGCGGTCGAAAACACCTCCGTCTTGCGCGTCGGGATGGTGGTGTTGCGCGGAATCAGCGGCGTCATCACCCCGCCCAAGGTTTCGACACCCAGCGTCAGCGGCGTCACGTCGAGCAGCAGCAGGTCTTTGACTTCGCCCGCCAGCACGCCCGCTTGCACGGCGGCTCCGATGGCCACCACCTCGTCCGGGTTGACGCCCTTGTGTGGCTCCTTGCCATTGAACAGATCCCGGACGATCTGCTGGATGCGCGGAATGCGCGTCGAGCCGCCCACCAGAACCACTTCGTCAATCTTGTCAGGCCCGATACCGGCGTCCTTCAAGGCCTGCCGCACCGGCGCCACCGAGCGCTGGAAGATGTCTTCACACATCTGCTCGAAACGGCCCCGGGTCAGCTTCATGGCCAGGTGCTTCGGACCGGAGGCGTCCATGGTGATGAATGAAAGGTTGATGTCGGTTTCCAGCACCGTCGACAGCTCGCACTTGGCGCGCTCCGCCGCGTCCTTCAACCGCTGCAGCGCCATGCGGTCCTTGGAAAGATCGATGCCCGTGTCTTTGCGGAATTCGTCCACGATCCAGTCGATGATGCGTTTGTCGATGTCGTCGCCGCCCAGGTGCGTGTCGCCGTTGGTGGACTTGACCTCCACCACGCCCTCGCCCACTTCCAGCACCGAAATGTCGAACGTGCCGCCGCCGAAGTCGTAGACGGCGATCGTCTCGTCCTTCTTCTTGTCGAGCCCGTAGGCGA
>CAZHKT010000117.1:0-11759 GCA_964533045.1 uncultured Acidobacteriota bacterium
GCCCGTTTTGACTCCGCAGCCACGCCGCAGTTGCGGCGGAATTGCTAGGAGACCGGGGCCTGGTGGAAGCGGTGATCGCGGATTTCACGACCGCCCCGATCGGCGATGCCGAGAAGGCGCTGTTCGCTTTCATCGTCAAGGTGAACCGCGAGTCCATGACCATCGGCCCGGCGGACATCGACGCCCTGCACCACGCCGGCTGGACGGACGAGGCCATCTACGACGCCATCACGGTTTGCGCCCTGTTCAATTTCTATAACCGCTGGATTGATGCCACCGGCGTCCACCCGATGCCGGAAGAGGCCCACCGCGCCGGCGGCAAGCGCCTCGCGCAGCATGGCTATGTGGTAACCAGGTCTGAAGGTCCAAGGTCCTGATAGGCGGGTGTGATGGCAGGAGCTCAGGGCTTGGGTTTGGCGTCCTTCTTTTGCCGGCTGCCCGCCACCAAGCCTTCGGCCTCCATCCTGCGCAGAATCATGCGGGTCGCGTCCGCGTACACGCCGCGAGGCTCCGCCCGCAGGTAGCTGGTCAATTCGGCGTGTGCCCTGTCATATTGTTCTGAATTCAAGTAGACGTCCGCAATCCGCAAATGGAATTCGGTGGGAACCTCCGGATGGATTCCCCTGGCTTTGAGTAAAGCGGCTTCGGCCTTCGCATAATCGCCCACCCCGTCGAGGGCGATCCCCAGATGATAATGAAGCAGCCACTCGTTGGGGAAACGCTGCAACCCTTTCTGCGTAATCCGGACGCACGCCTGGTTCTGGTTCCGGGCGATCAGTGTCTTGGCGTATTGAATATAGGCTTCCACGAAGCCTGGATCGCACTCAATCGCCCGGTTGAACGCGGCCTCGGAAGCCTCCGGCTGACCCCTCATACTGTTCGCAACCCCCAGCATCGTATGGGCTCGCGCGTAACAAGGATGCTGGGCAGTGGCCTTCTCCAGATGCTTTCGAGCCCCTTCGAAGTTTCCGTTCTCCAGATCCTGCAAACCTTTCCCATACTCCTTCTGCGCGAGTTTGGGAGCACTCAGGTCGGTAGCGGTCACGGTCGCGGAAGTGGAAGCCCCCAGAACCTTTTTGACTTCCGGAACCAGCAGGATGCGCGCGTCCCGGCTGGCAAACCAGCTCATGTCAACGGAATGGGTGGCCGTGCGGTATCCTCGGGCACTGACCACCACCCGGAAAAGGCCATTGGAAAGACCCTCAAACCGGAACTTACCGTCGGTGCCGACAAATGCCTGGTTCAAGTAGGTTCCCTCGGCGGACTCCAAGCGCACTGTAACGTCTCCGGGAATCGGAGCATTGTTTAGCATCATGATCTGCCCATCGATAGACCCCAGAATCGGTCTCTGAGCGGGGAGGGGGGGAACACTCATCTCAGCGGAAGCCAGCAGGAGCACAATCCGAAGCCAGATGACCCGCCCCCGGGGGAATGGTCGTGTTCTCATGGCGCCGCCTCCTTCGGCCTGGGGCCAGAGGCTGAACTCAAGTCGTATGTAGAAGCCCTATGGGGCGAAGAATACCACAGAACGGAGGGCGAGATGTCCCAAACTATTAGACGTGATTTCGTAACATCAATTCTTTGGGGTGAGGCTCCAGGTATACCTGCCCGCGGAGGTACTCCACGCCGAGACGACGAACGTAATGGCGAATCATGGTGAGAGGGACGATCAGCGGAACAAGCCCCTGGCGATAATCCTCAATCACGCCCAGAAGTTCCTGTCTGGAATCTGCGTCCAGCCGGTCGCGGAAGTAGCCCAGGATGTGCAGCAGAACATTGGCCTGCCGCCGCGTCGTGGCCAGTTGGCGGAGTGCCGCCATAAATTCACTCTCGTACGTGGCACGAATTTCCGCGCGCGGCAACTTCTTCGCCTGCGCCACCCATCGCCCCAGCGCCGCATAGCCCTGGGGGGAATGCGACATCAGCAGCAATTTGTGCGCGGTATGAAACTGGACCAGCTCTGCCTGCTTCCAGCTGCTGGCGAAGAACTTTCGCAAACGATGATAAGCGAACACGCGCTCGATGAAGTTCTCGCGGAGCCGGGGGTCCTGGAGGCGGCCCTCCTCCTCTACCGGCAGATGGGGAAAATGCCGGAGAAGCGCCTCGGCGAAAAGCCCGCGCCCCGACTTGGAAGGCACGCCCTGGGAGTCAAACACCCTGACGCGTTCCATCCCGCAACTGGGTGAGTCCTTTTTCAGGATGTAGCCGTGCAGTTCCTCTCTGCTGAGTTCCTTCACGCGTCGCTGGGCATATTCGCGCATCGGGAAGGTGTAATCGGCGCCCGTCTTGGGCATGACCACGTGGAGATCTGTGCCGATGCGCACCAGACGCAGGGTTTCGCGTGGCGTGCCCAGCCCCATCTCCACCTCCGGGCAGACCGGAACCCACTCGACGTAGCGACCCAGGATCTCCACGATATACGGGTCGCGCTTGTGTCCCCCGTCATAGCGGACGCGCTCGCCCAGGAGGCAGGCGGAAATTCCTACCCGAATCGGAGTGTTTTCAGTCGCGCTCACGGAAAAGTCTTCCTGACCTTTTCGATGTAAGCCTTGCTGTCAAACTTGCGCGAGGTGCTGGCATATGACATGTAACGGATTTTACCGTAAATGGGCCTTTCAGGACCCCAGGCACGGTCGTGCTTCCCGCCAATGGCCCAGGCGATTCCCGTATAACCGTTGGGATCGCGGCCATCGAGTTCGTAGCGGTCGTTCAGGCGCACGGCAATGTCGAACGCCTCCTCCGGCGAGCGCGTCCACTCCAATATCTTTTTCGCCCAGTACATGCGCATGTAACCGTGCATCCAGCCAAGGGAAACCATTTGCATCTGCGCAGCGTTCCAGAGTGGGTCGTGTGTTTCCGCCTGCTCGAGCCGGCATTCGGAATAGACGTATTCGCGTTCGTCGCGGCGGTGCTCCTGAAGCGTCCGGAGGGCCCAGGGCTCGCACCCTGCGAGACGATCGTAATTCGAATTGTATCGCACATAATTGATGGCGAGTTCGCGGCGCACGATCAGCTCTTCGAGAAACGCCTCGCGATCGGCGCCGGGCGCCGTGGATCGCTTCACCGCCAGAGCCACCGTGTGCGGGCCGATATGCCCGAAATGAAGGTAAGGCGACAACTGGCTGGTCTGTTCGAGCTCGGGTCTGTTGCGGCCGGTGGCATAACCGTCCAGCCGCGCCGAGACAAATCGTGCGAGCTTTTTCAGCGCTTCCGCCGGGCCGCCGCGAAAGGACGACACCGGCTGAACGGCACGATCGATTTCAAACCCGGCGAGCAGATCGGCCTGGGGAGAAAGGGAAAGAAGGTGTGGGGTCGGTTTCCACGGCACCTTCGCCCGGGAATTTTCGATAGGGACCAGGAACTCAGGCAGGAGGGCGCGGAGACGGGGGCGGATGGTGCGCGCCGCGAATTGTTCCTTCCGGAGCAATTTCGCCGGCACGATCACGTCCGCATCCACCGTCCAGAACGGGCGGCGGAGCTTTTCGGCTGCTTCCTGCCGCCAGCGCTCCGGCTCGCGCAGGGGGTTCTCGTCGCCAAGCACCAGACACGGCCGCACCTCCTCGCAGAACCTCGTGAGGGAATGGTCCGGATAACGGCGCAGAATCAAGCCGACTCCGCGCTGTTGCAGCCGGCCGGCGATCTGCGCGAGTCCATCCCTGAAGAACTGGTAATGCCGAAGATTGGCATGGGGATAAAAAGGGACCAGGCTTACGAATACGACGACCGGCTTGCGCAGGGCGTTTCCGGCCTCGATCGCCACGTTGAGGGCGGGATTATCCGATGCCCGCTGTGCACGCTGCATCCAATAGACAACGCAGGTCCCGTCGGGGTCAGGCGCACCCGCGCGGCGAACGGTGACGCGCGGGTCCTGGGTCAATCGCTCGAGTGTCTTCATGCGTCAATCTGGCTTGGGAATCGCCCCCGGAGCCTCGTGACCGGCCAGAGCCGCCTTGGCAATGCCGTGCAGCATTCTATGAAACACCCATTTGTGCAGCGGGTAAAGCGAATACCAATAGAGAAGCCCCGACAGTCCCAGCGGATCGAAAACCGCGCTTTGACGAATCACGGATTTGGTTCCCCGGGGCCGGACTTCGAACTCGAGCCAGGCGCGGCCTGGCACCTTCATTTCGGCTGCCAAGCGGAGCAGCCGATCGGGTTCGTAGGCTTCCACTCGCCACCAATCCAGAACGTCTCCCACTTGCAGATGTTCAGGATCGCGGCGGCCACGACGCAACCCGATGCCGCCCTGCAACAAATCCACAAAACCGCGCAGCCGCCAGAGAAAGTTGGCCCCGTACCAGCCGGTCTTTCCCCCGATGCGGCGAATAGGGCGGAACGCCGCGGCGGGCGGCGCGTCAATATCCGTTTCGCGCGTATCCACGAGGCGGGACGCGAAGCGTACGCCGCCCCAACTCGGAGGTTCATTCCCGGACGAAAGCGCATCCGACCATCGAGTGGCCGCCAGTTCTTCATCCTCATGGCGCAGCGCGCGCTCGATGGCTTCTCGAAGTCCCCGCGGGCGAACCTTGAAGACTTCGAGCGCCTCGGGATTGCGCACCACAGTGGGGTTGCGGACGCCGTCAATCAGCTTGCGCCCGACTCGCGCATAAACGCTGGTGACCAGACCGAGCCAGAGACTGGAAAGACGCGGGGTGAGCAGGGGCACGCGAAGGATCCAGCGGCGCAAGCCCCGCTGGCGCGCGTATTCCCGCATGATGTCCTCGTAGGATACGCGGTCCGCCCCCCCGATCTCGAAAGTCCGGCTCCCCGTCAGCGGCAGGTCCAGCGCCTCGGTCAGATAGTCGAGGAGATCTTCAATGGCGATGGGTTGGGCCGGGGTCGAGACCCATCGCGGAGTGACCATGACGGGCAGGCGCTCCACCAGCGCGCGAACCAGCTCAAAGCTCACACTGCCCGAACCGATGACGATGGAGGCGCGGAGCTCAATCACCGGCACGCCGCTCGAGCGCAGCACTTCACCCACTTCCTGACGGCTCCGCAAGTGGCTCGAAAGCGAGGGGTCCGGATCACCCAGCCCGCCCAGGTAGATGATTCGCTGCACCCCCGCCTGGCGGGCCGCTTCGCCAAAATTCGCCGCCGCTTCACGGTCTACTGATTCAAACCTGCCCGCCGATCCCATGGAGTGAACCAGGTAATAGGCAACCTGCACGCCCGCCAGAGC
Source organism: uncultured Acidobacteriota bacterium (assembly GCA_964533045.1). Lineage (GTDB taxonomy): Bacteria > Acidobacteriota > Terriglobia > UBA7540 > UBA7540 > JACQNR01. Next base: position 5,183 of record CAZHKT010000117.1, read on the forward strand.
CCGATCGAGCGAGGCGCGATCCAGGCAATCACCGGCTACGATTTCTGTGGTCGTTGCGGCGCGGGCCCGCAAGTATTCCGGCCGCCGCGCCAGGCAGCGCAACGGGCGCCCCGTGGCCTCCAGCCGCTTCAGGAGTCGGCCTCCAACGTACCCCGTCGCTCCGGTCAGCAGGATTCTGCCGGCCGATGAAGCCTCGGGCGAATTGGGCGGGCGCAGCTCCGGTGCAAGTCCCATAATTCTTCCCGTTCAGTGTACAGTGTACCGTCAAACGGCGCCCAGCGCCCCGGCGACGGGGGCTTGTTCCCCCAATCGGTTCTCCCCCTTCCTGCTGCGTCCTCCTTGCGGCCACAAAGGGACGTTTCATTCCATGCGCAGTCTCGCCACACTTGCCTACGATTCGTGCTAATATTCCGGCGGGGATAGCAGAGGGGCTCATTCTGAATGCTTCGCAGCGCGCGGACGTGCTATTTCCTTGCTTTGTCTCTGCTGGTCGCCCTTTGCGGCGCTCTCGCCAGATTCCATCCGGTCTCATCCGGTCCCCTCACTGCTCTGGGCCCCTCCGGCAAATCGATCGGCACGCTGAGGTCAGGGTTCGTGCTGGATACTGCCGCTGCTGAGACGTCCAACGTTCTGCTGGCAGCTAAACCGCAGGAGGCTGAACATCCCAGCGACGAACCCTCGGAACGATCCGGCCCGCTTCACACCGTGAAGAGGGGAGAAAGCCTGGCGTCGCTCGCCTTCCGCTATCTGCCCCAGACGAAATACATGACCACGGCCGAACTGGAAGCGGCGATCCGGGAGGCGAACCCTTCGCTCGCCGGCGCGCGCTGGCGGCCGGATCTGCCAATTGAGATCCCGGGCATTGAACCGCAGCCCATCGTCGAACGTCCGCGCCCTAAAGCCAAGGAGACTGAAATCCGTGCCATTTACCTGACCGGCTGGACGGCCGGCAGCGAGCGCGGCCTCAGTCTGATCCGCCGCTGGAAGGAGGCGGGCGGCAACGCCATTTGTTTCGACATCAAAGATTTCGACGGCGAAGTGACGGTCCCCTTGGACCATCCGCTCAAGTCCAGGCGCACCCCGCTCATCCGCAATCTTCCCAAGTTCATCCGTTTCATGCACCAGATGGATCTGCACGTCATCGCGCGCATCGCGCTCTTCCGCGACGAACACCTCGCGAAGAATTACCCGCAGTATGCCGTCCGATCGCGGCGCACCGGCGGACCGTGGCGCGAAAACGGCAAGCAGGTATGGACCGATCCCTCGCGGCGGGAAGTGCAAGACTACAACCTGACGCTGGCCCGCCTGGCCGTGGCTGCGGGCGCCGATGAGATTCAGTTCGATTACGTCCGATTCCCGGCCGAAGGAGACCAGGCGGATGCCACATTCGAGTTTGAATCCTGGAATGCCGCAGCCTCGCCGGCGGGCGAAGCATCGCCATCACCCTCGCCGGAGGCGCCCCCGCGCTGGACACGGTCGCGCGTGATCACCGAATTCCTGGAGCGAGCCTACAAGGAGATTCATCCCACCGGTGTGCTGCTTTCACTGGACGTCTTCGGCGTGATGGCCTGGGAGCGGTCAGTGGATCTTGCGCACACGGGACAGAATATCGCCGAGATGGCGCGGCATTGCGACGTACTTTCGCCTATGATCTACCCCTCGCACTTCTTCGGCATGGACGGATACGAGCGCCCGGGCGATGCCCCGGAACGCTTCATCGGCTCGTCGATGAAACGCTTTCGGGAAATCACGGCGGGGAGCGGCGTGGTGCTGCGCCCGTGGCTTCAGGCCTTTGCCTGGCGCACGCCCTCCTACTCACCGGAGTACGTCGTGACCCAGGTCCGAGTGGCCCAGCAAAACGGCGGGGTGGGCTATCTCTTCTGGAACGCCAGCAACGACTACTCCAAGCCCTTCGCCGCGATGCCCGCGCTCCGAACTCTGCCGAAGCCCGCCGAGCCGGAACCTCGGGAGACGGTGGCAAGCCAGCTCCCTGCCATCGGACCTTAAATTGCCGGGCCCGAACCGGACGAGAGTCCGGACTTCTGAAGGTTTCGCGTCTCCTCCGAACGCTGTACACTGGTGAAAGACAGTTGCCTTTGGTTTCATGACGAAGCAGCGCTGGTTCAAAGTCCTCCTGGCCCTGGTCGTGCTCTACGCGATCCTGCTGGGAGGACTGTGGGCGGCGATGTTCCAGCCCGTCGAAACCTTCGGGCGCGTCATGTCGAGGATGCCCGTGCCCGCCGTCTTCGTCGTGTTCCCCTTCAAATACATGTGGCTCATCGCCCGCCGCGGCCATCTTCGCGAAGGCGATCGGGCGCCCAACTTCAACCTCCAGTCCCTTGACAAACAAAGGCGGGTCGAACTGGCATCGTTCCGCGGCTCGCGGCCGGTGGTCCTGGTCTTCGGCAGCTACACTTGACCGCCCTTTCGCCGGGAGGTTCCCGCGCTCAACAGACTCTACGAGAAATACAGGGACCGTGCCGAGTTCTTCGTCATCTACATTCAGGAGGCGCACCCCAGCGACTTCTGGCAGGTCGAGAACAATGAAAAGGATAAGGTGGTCTTCGAAAGCCCCAAAGGCTACGAGGAGCGCGTCAACCTGGCGGGCGTCTGCATGACCAAGCTGGGAGTCCAATTCCCCGCCCTGATCGATGAGTTCAACAACCCCACCGAACTCGCCTATACCGGATGGCCCGACCGCCTCTACGTGATCGACAAGGAGGGGCGCATCGCCCACAAAAGTGCCGCCGGCCCGTTTGGTTTCAAACCGGACGAGGTAGGCAAGACTCTGGAGAAGCTCGTCGGACCGTAGGGGCGATCACCGGCCAGGGGCGCGAATTCACTCGCTACCCGGCGTGGCCTTGGGCGGCCTTGCGGTAGCGCTTCATGTGGTCGAGATACTCCTGGTTTTGCGGCTCAATCTGGAGGGCGCGGGCCTGCGTGGTGACGGCTTCGCTGTAACGGCCGTTGACGTAGAGGGCCTCGGCCAGCGTGTCAATGAACGCAGCCTGCTTCCAGCCGTCGAGGGCCACGGCTTTCTGCGCATGCTCCAAAGCGCGAACCGGATCGCGAAGCTCGGTCACCGGACTGGTCGCCAGCAGCCAGCCAAGGTTGTTGTGGGTCGCCGCTTGGTCCGGATTCAGCTCGAGGGAGCGCTCGTAATACCGGATGGCCAGCCGGTCCAAACCGTCTTGCTGACAGAGATCGCCCAGCAGCCGCTGGCCTTCGGCGCTTTTCGCGTCGTTGCCCAGCATCTCCTCGAGTATCAGGGTGGCACTTTCCATGTCCCCCTTGCGAACGAAGGCTCCGGCCAGTCCGCGGCGCGCTTCAAACGACAAAGGATTGAGGCGGCGGGCCTCGCGGTACTGCACGATGGCGTCGTCCAGCCGGCCTTGCTGCAACAGAAGCGAGCCGATGGTTTCGTAGGGCCGCTCGTCATGGGGCGCCAGCCGCGCCGCGGCCTCGGCGCGCGAGATGGCCTCCGTGAATTTGCCCGCCGCCCGCAGCTTCCGGCTTTCGTCCAGCAGTCGCTGCGTATTCTGGGAAAGGCGGTGAGTCTCAAAACCCCATCCGGCCGCAAGCACCACAACGGCCACCGGGATCACAACGACCATCTGGGAAGGCTTGGCATGAAACCCTTCGGGGGCGGTGAGTCTGAGGAGGCCCGGCGGCGGCATCAAACCGCTCACCAGCATCCCGCAGAACAGACCGCCAATATGCCCCCAATTGTCGATCCCCGGCACGGAGTAGCCGATGGCAAGCTCCAGCAGGATGAGCGGCAAGATCCCGCCGCCAAACATTCGACGCAATCGCCAGGGGATGGCCTCGCCGTGAAGAAACCCGATTGCCAGCATCGCCCCCGCCATCCCCATGATCGCTCCGGAGGCTCCCGCCGACACGCCTTGGGATGCGGTCATGCTCAGCAAGGTGCTGCCCATGCCGCTCGCCACATAAAGAAGGCTGAACCGGCCGTACCCGTAAATTCTCTCCAGAAAGAAGCCGAGAATGGCCAGCACGGCGGAATTCATGATCAGGTGTGCCCAGCCGATATGCAGGAACAGGGGAGCTACCAGCCGCCAGTATTCGCCGCGCCGGATGTAGGGCCCGTAGGACGCGCCAAATTCCAGCAAGACGTCGGTGTTCTTGGATCCTCCCGCCCATTCCATCCCTACGAAGAGCCCCACATTCAGCGCCAGGATGGCCAGCGTGGCGAGGGGAAGTCCGTCGAAGCGCGACGCGGGAGCACGGGGCCCGGCGGAAGAATTGGGAAGGCCTTCAGGCATGCGGCAAAAAAAGGCTGAGTTGGGAAGGGTCGGTCGAGGAGAAGCCACGCCTCGCATCGGGCCTGACCCTCCGCCCACGTTCACAGAGACGCCGGATGCGGGGCGTCGGTCCTAAGACCCTGTGCCCTTCATCTCGTCGTATAGTAAGACTCGCCGGCGCAATTCCGGCATAAGATTCGGCCGTTCGTACGGCGTTCTCGGCCGTCGTTCACGCCCTCGCCACACTGCTCGCAGGCGACGCGGGAACGCGGCCGACCCGGCAGATCTTCCGGTGCAAGCGTCACTTCGACGTCATGAACGATGAACAGGGCCGCATCGTCCATCACCTGGTAGGCTTCGAACTGCCGCCGCGATTCCTCGGCGATCTCCGGGAACATGCCCTTGGCCCTCGCGCGTGAATCGTCGCGGGCCACCACCCGCACCGCGCGCCGCGTCTCAAGATCCACAAACGTGGCGGCGACCTTCCCGTAATCTACGAATTTGAGCGAGCGCTTTCCCAGCCGGCAGCCGGTCACCAGGCTCACGGCATCTGTGGCGCAGCGGTCGATCTCGACAAAGGTCACCAGCCGCTTGCGGAACTGGGCAGGGTCGTCGAAACCCAGCTCGCGCAGGCCCCGCATGGCCATGCGAACGCCCAGGACCTGCCCCGGGCACATGTGACCGTGGCTCTGTGCTGCCAGTTCCAGATACTCCGCCAGGGATTTCATGTTGGTGATCCGCAGCAGTGCGTCTCCGCCTGCCGCGGCTCCGCCCGCAGACCGGGACCCGAAAACTCCGCGCGCAAGGGGGGCTCCGGCTTCAGTCGGACGAAGCGAACCGTGACGGGAAATTGCGCCACGACGGGCTTCCAATTCACCAGGAAAGGTCGAAATTTCCAGTGCTGCTTGACCGCCTGCACGGCCAGATCGCGCAAGTCCCATGGCCCCCGAACCGCCCTGGCGTCGCAGATGGCCCCCGCGCGATCCACAATGACCACCACCACCACGCGATCCTCGTCCAGCAGTCTCGCCCGCCCGGGAGGAAGCTCGGGATTCCGGCTGGACACAATATGCGATTGGGCCGCTCGCTCGTCCATCTGCACTTCGGGCTTCTCCCGGCACTCGCCCGCCGCCCAACCGCAAGACGTCGCCATGCAAACCAGAATCGCCAGGACCTTCATCGCGCCACGCGCTCCAAGTCCGCAAGCAATTATACCACCCTGCGGAGGGGCGTTTTCCCATCGAGCGCCGCCGCGCGCAGACATGGCGCGTCACTTCGGGCGGGGATAACGCGCTTCCACGGCGGTGTGCATCCCGCCGCGGGTGCGGAACTCGCCGCGCACCGTCATCCAGCGGGGCCGGCAAGCGCGGACCGCATCATCCAGGATGCGATTGACTGCATTCTCGTAGAAGATCCCGAGATTTCGGTAGGCTAGAATGTAGTATTTCAGACTTTTCAGCTCGAGGCAGAGTCTGTCCGGAAGATAGTGAATAGTCACCGTGCCAAAATCCGGCAATCCCGTGCGGGGACATATCGAGGTGTATTCGGGGATGGTAATGGTGATCTCGTAGCCGCGATATTGATTCTCGAAGGTCTCAATAGCGGGCAGACGCGCGCTCACGCCGCTCGCGGCATGTGCCTTGGTGTACTCTCTGCGTGCCTTCTTCAGCATCCCATACCTCCGTTCGCAACGCACCCCAAACGAGTACGGCTATGATAGCACTATGGCATTGTCTTAACACCAAAAAATTCTATTGTTTTCAGCGGATTACAAAAATATTTGACAATACCGCACTAAGATTTTATAATTCGTTTGCACTTAAGTATGTGAAACACGTTGCGGCGGATGGAGATGATACCACGCCGTCCAGGAGAGCACAACCATGGGAAAGGTCATTGGAATCGATCTGGGCACGACCAACTCGGTAGTGGCGGTGATGGAGGGGGGCGAACCGACCGTCATTACCAACCCCGAGGGGGGGCGGACGACGCCCTCCGTCGTGGCGTTCACCAAGACAGGCGAACGGCTTGTCGGTCAGGTGGCGAAGCGCCAGGCGATCACAAACCCGGAGAACACGATTTACTCGATCAAGCGGTTTATGGGCCGGCGCTTGGACGAAGTGCCGAGCGAGATCAAGACGGTTCCCTTCAAGGTGGTGGAGGGGCCGCACGGCGACGCTCGGGTCGTCGCGCAAGGCAAGGAATACTCTCCTCCGGAGATTTCCGCGATGATCCTGCAGAAGCTGAAGGACGCCGCCGAACAATACCTGGGCGAGAAGGTCACCCAGGCGGTCATCACCGTCCCGGCTTATTTC
>CAZHKT010000118.1:0-11489 GCA_964533045.1 uncultured Acidobacteriota bacterium
CCTGGGACCAACGGATTATGAGTCCGCTGCTCTAACCGACTGAGCTATGGGCCCGAGATGCTTCCATCATTCGGAAGGCAGGCGAGTTGCCCCCGGCGTTCGGCGGCATTCTTGTCTTGCCATTCTGGCCGGGGTCAATGGGTGTTCTCCGGTTGCACCGGGCAATTCCGATTTCCCGGCGGCCGTCGACTTGCGGCCGGAAGCCCCGTGAGCTCTTCGCCAAATCAACGGACGGGGCAAGTGTTCCGCCTCTTCTTGGACGGCTCCTGCCATTACCAATCTACTCGCAAAAGGATGCTCCAGGCAATGCCATGCGGCGTCTTGAATGCCTGCCGGACTGGCCAACCCGCCTTGCGAAGAAGGGGGAATTCAAATTCCCGGTGGTGCTTCCTCCTAGTTCCCATCCGACCTGGGTCGCATGTATCATCTCAGCTCGGCCGTGCCCCGGACCGCCGGAGCAACGCGCGTGCCGGAGGTGCTTCATGCAATTTTCGGAACTGGATGCGATTGACTGGAGCATTCTGCGAGCGTTGCAGGACAACGCGCGCATTGCCAACGTTGATCTGGCGGAAAAGGTAAACCTCTCGCCCTCTCCGTGTCTGACGCGGGTGCGGGCGCTCGAGCAAAGCGGCATCATCAGCCGCTATGTGACGCTCCTCGACCCCGCGGCGGTGGGCCTCGGCGTCAGTGTGTTCGTTCAGGTGCGCCTAGAGCGCCAGGTCGAGCCCAGCCTCAACATTTTTGAAGAAGCCATCGCCGCCCGGTCCGAGGTGATGGAATGCTACCTGATGACCGGCACGTCCGACTACCTGCTGCGGGTAGTGGTTCACGATTTGGAGGAATACCTGAGATTCGTGACCGATCTCTCGAAGATCCCCGGCGTCGGAAACATTCAATCCAGCGTGGCGTTGAAGCAGGTCAAATACAAGACCGCCCTGCCGCTGCCGGGTGAACTTCCCCCCGTCGCTCGCTCGCGCCGGAGGTGAGGTAGATATCGGTATAAAATGCCGGTAAGTGTTATCAGTTCAGCATCTACTGCCGTGCTGCCGTGATCTGACAGGCCAAATAAACAGCCTATGCTCTGGCTCGGAAGGCACAATACCGCCTTCCCATGCGTTCCGACGACGCGCTTCACGGAACACCGATGGCACCTGCGGCAAAGGCCGAGGCGCCGGACAGCGACCCGCTGGAGACGAAGGAGTGGCTGGAGGCCCTGGACGCGGTCCTTGAGCTCAGCGGTAAGGAGCGCTGCGGCCAGCTAATCGGGTACCTGCAAGCCCACGCCCAGCTCAAACAAATCAAGGTCCCGCTCGCCCTTAATACGCCTTACTGCAACACAATTCCCCGCCAGGAGCAGCCGCCTTACCCGGGAGATCTGGCGCTGGAGCGGAGGCTCACCGCCCTGGTCCGCTGGAACGCTATTGCTATGGTGGTGCAGGCCAACCGGCAGAGCCCTGAACTCGGAGGGCATCTTTCCAGCTACGCTTCGGGCGCGGACCTCTTTGAGGTCGGATTTCATCATTTCTTTCGCGGCAATCCGCCGGAGACAGGGTCGCAACGAACCGCCGACCTCGTCTTCTTTCAGCCTCACTCTGCCCCGGGCATTTACGCCCGAGCCTTCCTGGAAGGCCGGCTGACCGCCGGGCAACTCGCGCATTTCCGTCGCGAAGTCGGCGGCCAAGGACTCTCCTCCTATCCGCATCCCTGGCTGATGCCGAATTTCTGGCAGTTCCCTACCGGATCCATGGGGCTGGGCCCGATTACGGCGGTTTACGGCGCCAGGTTCATGCACTACCTGCGCAACCGTCGCCTTCTGGATATCGGAGACCGCAAGGTCTGGGCCTTCGTGGGCGATGGAGAAATGGACGAGCCGGAATCGATGGCTGGCCTCCCGCTCGCCGCGCGCGAGAACTTGGACAACCTGATCATCGTCGTCAATTGTAATTTGCAGAGGCTGGATGGCCCTGTGCGGGGTAACGGCTCCATCATCCAGGAACTGGAGCGAGTCTTTGCCGGCGCGGGCTGGAATGTCATCAAGGTGCTGTGGGGATCTGATTGGGACGAATTGTTCGAACGCGACCACGCGAAGATTCTTCTGCGGCGGTTTGAGGAGACGCTGGACGGCGAACTGCAGAGCTACGCGGCCCATGACGCGATCTTCAACCGCGACCGGTTCTTCAATAAATACGAGGAACTGCGCCAGCTAGTCGCGCACCTCTCCGATCAGCAGGTGGATGGCTTGACGCGTGGCGGGCACGACCCCGTGAAGATTTATGCGGCCTTCGACGCCGCCGTCCGGCACCGGGGTCAGCCCACCGTCGTGCTGGCGCAAACCAAAAAGGGTTACGGACTGGGACGCTGGGCCGAGGGATTGATGTCCGCCCACCAGCAAAAGAAGCTGGATGCTGAAGCCCTGCGTGCGTTCCGCGACCGCTTTGATCTGCCCCTCACCGACGAGCAGGCAGATAAGGCCGAATTCTTCCGGCCGCCGGATGACAGCCCTGAGATGCGCTACCTTCATGAGTGTCGCCGACGACTTCGCGGCTTCGTTCCGGCGCGCGCCACGAGTTCGCGCGCCCTCCCGGTCCCACGCTGTCAGGACTTTGCGGACTTCGCCTTTACGCTGACGGACCGGGAATTCTCAAGCACCGCCGCCTTTGCCCGGATGCTGAACGGCTTGCTCAAGGACGGCCAGATCGGACGTCACATCGTCCCCATCGTCGCGGACGAGGCCCGCACTTTCGGATTCGAGTCTCTGTTCCGTGCGGTGGGGATTTATTCTCATTGCGGGCAGCTGTATGAGCCCGCCGATCAAAAGAATCTTCTCTACTACAAGGAGTCCCGCGATGGCCAGATTCTGGAAGAAGGCATCACGGAAGCCGGGGCCATGTCTTCGTGGATCGCGGCCGCGACGTGCTACAGTCATCACGGTCTTCCCATGCTGCCGTTTTACATTTACTACTCGATCTTTGGGTTCCAGCGGGTGGGTGACCTCATTTGGGCGGCCGGCGATTCGCGAGCGCGGGGGTTTCTTTTGGGGGCCACCTCCGGCCGCACCACCCTTTCGGGTGAAGGCATGCAGCACCAGGACGGAAGCAGCCATCTCATGGCCTCGGTAGTCCCGAACTGCCGCGCCTATGACCCATGTTTCGCCTATGAGCTGGCAGTCATCCTGGAGCACGCAATGCGAACCCTGCTCGAGAAGCAGGACGACGTCTTCTACTACCTCACCCTCATGAACGAGAATTACCGTCACCCGATGATGCCAGAGGAGGCAGAGGAAGGCATCCGCCGAGGAATGTACCGCCTGCGCCCTCCCGCTGCCATCAAGGGGACAACGCCTGCCGCCGGGCGCCCCAGCCCCCGCGTCCAACTACTCGGTTCGGGAACCATCCTCCGTGAGGCACTCGCCGCAGCCGATCTTCTGGAGCAGGACTGGAGGATCGCGGCCGACGTCTGGAGCGTGACGAGCTTCACCGAGCTTCGACGGGAGGCCCTGGAGGTCGAGCGCGCGAATCGGCTGGAGCTGAATCCGAAACCTGCCACAGCCTACGTCGAAGATTGCCTGAGAAACACGGCGGGGCCGGTCATCGCAGCCACTGACTATGTGCGCGCAGTGCCGGACCTGATTCGTGCCTGGGTACCACGCCGGTACATCACCCTTGGCACCGACGGGTTTGGCCGGAGCGATACGCGCGCCGGCTTGAGACGGTTCTTCGAAGTTGACGCGCAGAACATCGCACTCGCGGCCATGCACGCACTGGCGGACGAGGGCCAGATCCCACGCAAGAAGTGCAGGGAATTCCTGACCCGCTACGGCCTTGAACCCGCGCACATGCCTCCCTGGCGAGAACGGCGGCCCTGTCCCGGCGGCTAACTCCCTCGAATACTAAACAGATGCCGTTGCGTCCTGTCGGCCTCGATGCTTCCGGCAGGCCGTTCCGCTCGCGGCGGTTTGACGGAGTTCGCTGCAAATGATTATAGTAATTAGACTTCCATCAGATTTGACGCGGCTGCGAAGAGGACGGCGCTTGGAACACGAAATCCCCAAGGTTTACGAACCGGAAACGATTGAGCCCCGCTGGGCGAGCGAGTGGGTGGCGCGCAAGCTTTACACGCCCGGTACGGACCCGTCTCGCCCACGTTTCGCACTGGTGATTCCTCCGCCCAATATCACCGGCTCCCTCCACATGGGCCACATGCTGGAGCACACCGAGATTGACATCCTGATGCGCTGGCACCGGATGCAAGGCAAGGACGTGCTGTGGCTGCCCGGGTCCGACCACGCCTCGATTGCCACGCAGATGATTGTCGAGCGCGAACTGGGCCGCGAGGCCCATCCGGAGCTGCCGCCCGGACCGGAATCGGAAAGCATCTGGCGGCGCGAGGGCCAGCGGCTGCGGCGCGAGATGGGGCAGGAGGCGTTCCTGGCACGCTGCTGGAAATGGAAGGAGTCGAGCGGCGGCACCATCCGCAAGCAGATGGAGCGCTTGGGAGCCTCCTGCGATTGGACGCGCGACCGCTTCACCATGGACGCCGCCTACACGCGCGCCGTTACGGAAGTGTTCGTCCGGCTTTACGAGGAAGGCCTGATTTACCGTGGCAAGTACATCATCAACTGGTGCCCGCGCTGCGGAACGGCCGTCTCCGACCTGGAAGTGGTTCACGAAGACCGCCCGGGCAAACTGTGGCACATCCGGTATCCCTTCGAGGATGGTTCCGGTCACGTGACCGTCGCCACCACGCGGCCCGAGAGCATGCTGGGCGATACGGCCGTCGCCGTCAATCCGCAGGACCCCCGCTATCGCGGCGCAGTGGGGCGCAAACTGGTGCTGCCGCTTCTCGGGCGCGTCATTCCCATCGTGGCGGATGATTTTGTCGATCCGAAATTCGGGACCGGCGCGGTCAAAGTGACCCCCTCGCACGACGTGAACGACTTTGAGATCGCGATGCGCCACCACTTGCCGCGCATCGAGGTGATGGACGGCGAAGCCCGCATGACGGCCGAGGCGGGTCCTTACCAGGGCATGGATCGCTACGAGGCGCGCGAGGCCGTCGTGCAGGACCTGCGCGCGCAAGGCCTGCTCGAGAAGATCGAGGACTATGCGCTGAGCGTCGGCACCTGCCAGCGCTGCAAGACGGTGATCGAGCCTCGCCTCTCCGCGCAGTGGTTTATGAAGATGCAGCCGCTGGCTGAGCCCGCCATCCGCGCGGTCGAGGACGGCCGCATCCGCATCACCCCCGACAATTACCGCAAAATCTACCTCGACTGGATGAACAACATCCACGACTGGTGCGTCTCGCGCCAGTTGTGGTGGGGCCATCGGATTCCGGCCTGGTATTGCGGCGCGTGCAGCGAGGTCCTGGTGGCGCGTGGGACACCCGCTGCTTGCCCGAGATGCAATAACCAGACATTGCGGCCGGAAACCGATGTCCTCGACACCTGGTTCAGCTCCGGACTGTGGCCGTTCGCCACGCTTGGCTGGCCGGACGAGAGCGAGGACTTGAAGCGCTTCTACCCGACCGATCTCATGATCATGGGCTTCGACATCCTCTTCTTCTGGGGCGCCCGCATGATCATGATGGGCCTGAAATTCATGAACGACGTGCCTTTCCGCGAGCTCTACATTCATGCTCTGGTGCGCGATGCGGAAAAGCAAAAGATGTCCAAGACCAAAGGGAACGTGATCGATCCGCTGGAGGTGACGGAGAAATACGGGACGGACGCCGTTCGCTTCGCGCTGGCCATCAGCGCAGCCCCGGGAACCGACATCGCCTTTAGCGTTGACAAGATCGAGTCCTACCGGGCCTTCGCCAACAAGATCTGGAACGCGGGCCGCTTCATTCTCATGAACCTCCAGAATCTGCCGGAGCGGGTGCAAACCAACGTGGGCGCAGCCCTGTCGCCGCCTTCCGGCCTCGGGCTGGAGCCCATGGCGGGCTCGCCCGCCATGGAACTGGCCGACCGCTGGATCTTCTCCCGCCTTTCCGTGGTGACGCGGGAGATGCATGAGGCGCTTGCTGCCTACCGCTTTCACGAAGCAGCGCATACCATTTACCATTTCTTCTGGCACGAGTTCTGCGACTGGTACCTGGAGTGGGTGAAGCCTGAAATCTCGGCGCCACGCGCGGATGACAAAGTGCCCCCTGCCTGGGTTAATCTGGGGCGAATCTTCAACGCCGCGCTGCACCTGTTGCATCCCTTCATGCCCTTCATTACCGAGGAGCTATGGTCGCGGTTGCCGGCGGGCGAGAAGGTCGCCTCGCTATCGCTGGCGCCCTTTGCCCTGGTCAGCGACCGCCTCCAGGACCCGGTTTCCGAAAAGCAATTCGCAACCATTCAGGAACTGGTGGTGACGATGCGAAATGCCAAGGCGGAAATGGGACTTCATAAGGAGAAGCCGAGCGCCCAGGTGGCCAGCGAGGACCTGCGACTGCTGGAGCTGTTCCGGGCCAATCAGGTAACCATTCTCCGGCTGGGCGCCTTTCAGGCTCTCAACTTCACGCGCGGCCGGCTGGGCGCCGAAACGGTCGGCGTGCGCGTCACACCGCATTTTGACGTTCGCGTCTTTCACGAGGCCGAAACGGACCGCGACGCGGAGCGCGCCCGCCTGATGCGGGAAAAGGAAAAGCTGGAGAAGGGACTGGCGGGGGTTGAAAAGCAACTCCAGAATCAGGACTTCCTGAGCCGTGCGCCGCAAGAGGTGGTTCGCAACACGGAGAGGCGTCACGCTGAACTCCAAGCGCAACTTCACCGACTTGCGGAATCGCTCGAAAGGTTGGAGTGAGCCGTGAGCGCCGTTCTCCCGTCCGGCCTCGCCAGCGAAGATTGGCGCGCTCTGATCATGCGGGCGCTGGAGGAAGACCTGGGCCAAGGCGATATCACCTCCCAGCTGACCATTCCCGAAGATCGGAGGGCACGGGGCGAGTTCAACGCCAAGCAGAAGCTGGTGGTGGCGGGATTGGCCGTGGCGCAGGAGGTTTTTCGCGCCCTTGAACAGGAGATTGAATTTCAACCTCTGGTCGAGGACGGCGAGCTGATTTCACCGGGGACGCCGCTGGCGCGAGTCATGGGAAGCGCCCGCACGCTGCTCGCCGGCGAGCGCGTCTCCCTCAATTTCCTGCAACGATTGAGCGGCATCGCCACGCTGACGCGCCGATACGCTGCCCAACTGTCCGGGCTCAAGGTCCAGCTTCTCGACACTCGGAAGACCACTCCCGGTCTTCGGGCGCTCGAAAAGTACGCCGTGCGCGTCGGCGGCGGCACCAATCACCGCATGCGGTTGGACGACGGCATTCTCATCAAGAATAATCATCTTGCGGTCGGAGGCGGGATTCGCGCTGCGATCGAAAAGGCGCGCGCCGGGCGGACGTCCTTGAATCTGAAACTTCCCATAGAGGTCGAAGTGCGATCCGTGGGAGAGCTTGGAGAAGTCATGGCGGCCGGCGCGGACGCCGCGTTGCTGGACAACATGATGCCGGATGAGGTTCGCGCCTGCGTGGTCGCCGCCGCGGGGCGGGTGCGCCTGGAGGTCTCCGGCGGTGTCACGCTCGAAAATCTCCGGGCCTACGCCGAAACGGGTGTAGACTGCATTTCCGTTGGCGCGCTGACGCATTCGGCGCCAGCGGCCGATATCAATTTTCTGATACAACCGTTGTAGCGCCGCCCTGTCGAGCGCTACCGTTGTGCCGCCGACCTGCAGGGTCGGCGCCAACCCTTTCTGGAAATGCCGGGCGGAAGCCCGGGGCGACTCCTATGGCCGCGGGCAGCACCGACCGCAAAATTGACCGATTGCTCCAGCTCATGGCACAAAACGCCACGGTGGTTCTGCCCGGCCCTAAAATCGCCGCGGAAATCGGCGTGACGCGTTCGACTGTCTGGCAGTACATCGAAAAGCTGCGCTCGCTAGGCGTCGAGATCAAGGGCTATCCTTCGAGCGGTTACCAGCTCCAGAAACTTCCGGATATTCTCGCTCCCGGACTGGTGAAGCTGGACGCGGCTGAAGGGAAGATCGGCCACCGGATTCTGCACTACTTCAAGACCGATTCCACCAATCGCGTGGCCATGGCGCTGGCTGCCCGCGACGCCCCTCATGGCACCGTCGTGGTGGCGGAAGAACAGACGGCGGGGCGCGGGCGCCTGGGACGCTCGTGGTACTCGGAAAAGTCGAGCGGTATCTACGCGTCGGTCATTCTGCGTCCGGCGCTGGCTCCCTCGGCGGCCCCCATGCTGACCCTCATGGCGGGTCTGTCGGTTCACGCGGCCATTGGGTCCGTGGCCGGCCTTTCCGCCGACATCCGCTGGCCCAATGACGTGCTCCTCGGCGGCAAGAAAGTTTGCGGCATTCTGACCGAGATGAACGCCGAGATTGACCGCCTGTATGCCGTGGTGCTCGGGATTGGGATCAATGTGAACCATCGCGAAATGCCGGAGGAGTTGCGACCGATCGCGACGTCATTGCGCATCGAAACGGGCAGGCCCGTGGCGCGCGCGCTCCTGCTCGCGACGCTGCTTCGAGAACTGGAGCAGCACTATCAGCTCTTTCTGCGGGAGGGAGGCGGTGCCATTGCTGCCCGCTGGAGCGCGGCTTCCTCCTACGCCCGGGGGAAGTCGGTTCGCGTGCTCACCGCGACGGGCGAATACCAGGCGGTCACGGCAGGTCTCGACCCGCGCGGAACCCTTCGGGTCCGCCGCTCGGACGGCCGCGAAGAGCTGCTGATCGCGGGTGAGATTCTCGAAGTAAAATAGCGGTTGCATCTCAGCGATCCGTCATCCGCCAACGGATGACGGACAGGAGTCTGCGGAGAGCCCCGCGCGGTCGGCAGGATGCGAATGCTCCTCGTCATTGATGTCGGAAACACGAATACGGTGGTCGGCGTCTTCGCTGGCAAGGAACTCAGAGCGCAATGGCGTCTCTCCACCAACCGGCGCCAGACCGCCGACGAGTTCGGCGTCTTCATCCGCAATCTTTTTATGCTCGATGGCATCCAGCCCGATTCGATCACGGGAATCATGATTGCCAGCGTGGTGCCGCCGCTCAATTTCGCACTGGAGGAGATGTCCACCAGATACTTCCGGCACAAGGCCGTCTTTCTCGGGCCGGGCACGCGCACCGGCATGGCCATCCATTACGACAATCCGCAGGAGGTGGGCGCGGACCGCATCGCCAACAGTGTGGCGGCGTTCGAAAAATACGGCGGCCCGTGCGTCGTGGTGGACTTCGGGACGGCGATCACCTTTGATGCCATCTCCGAGAAAGGCGAGTACCTGGGCGGCGTGATCGCTCCGGGCCTCGGCATTTCGTCCGAGGCGCTCTTCCAGCACGCGGCGCGGCTGCCGCGCGTGGAAATCCGCGAGCCGCAGCGCGTGATCGGGACCAATACGGTGGTCAGCATGCAGTCCGGACTTTTCTACGGCGCGGTCGGAATGATGGATGGCATTCTCGACCGGATGTGCGCCACGCTGGGCGCCCGGACGAAAGTGATTGCCACCGGCGGCCACGCTTCGCTGGTGGCGGGAGCGTCGAAGTACAAGATTCCCGTCGATGCTTCGCTGACGCTCGACGGGCTGCGCATCGTCTACGAGCGGCACCAGGCCGCCGCTCGCCACCGCTAGGGTGGGCCGCGTTGGAAAACTACTTCAATTACTTCACCGAGATCGAGGAATGTTACCGGCGCTGCCGCAATACGCCCTCGCTCCTCTCGCCGCTCGACTGGGCGCTCATTGAATCGTGGAAGGAAGCGGGGATTCCGCTGGCCGCCGTGCTCACCGGCATCGAACGCTCGTTCGAGAAGTTCCAGAAGCGGCCGCGCGGCCTCCAGCGCGTCAACAGCCTGGCCTATTGCACACAGCAAGTGATGAAAGCGGCCGAGGAGAGCAAAGATTCCGGCGCGGATCAATCCGCGGCATCCCGGGAGACTCGCGGCGCTCCGCAAGCCGCGCCTTTTTCGGAGAAGGACCTGGCGGATTACTTCCATCGGAATGCTCAGGCGCTGGCAAGCGCTGCTGCCGCCGCCCGGGAATCCAACCACTCCGAATTGGCCGGCGACTTGGAGCGTGCGGCGAAGACTCTGGAAGCACTGGCGCCCGCGCCAGGCGGGACGGAATACGAAGCCCTGGAACGTAAACTCTCGTCGCTCGAAGACATCCTGCATTCGGCTCTCCTGCGAGTCACGAGCGTGGAACTGCTGGCGGATCTCAAGGCGGAGGTGGCTCGCGGGCTTGGCCCGGCGCGGCGGAACATGTCCGCTCATCAGATCGAATCGCTGGAGCGTCAATTTCTCAAGAAGCGTCTCTTTGAGCACTATCGAGTTCCGCGCCTGAGCTTGTTCTATCTCTGACGCGCCATGCAACCGTGACTTTTGAAATCGTCCCCCAAAAACTCGTTTATGGCGGCGATGCATTAGGCCACCACGAAGGCCACCCTGTCTTTGTGCCGCGCGTGCTTCCCGGCGAGCGGGCGGAAGTGGAGACGGTTCGCCTCGCGAAGGGCTCGATCCACGCCCGGCCGAGGCGGATCCTGGAGCCATCGCCCGAGCGCATCGAGCCGCCCTGTCCCTATTTCGGACGCTGCGGCGGCTGCGATTACCAGCACCTGGCCCCCGCGCGGCAGTCGGAGATCAAAAGAGACATCCTGACCGAAACCCTGCGCCGCATCGGCAAGATCAACTGGGAGCAGCCCATTGCTGTGCACGCAGCTCAGGCAGGCGGCTACCGCAACCAGGCGCAGTTCAAGGTGATGCGAAATCCCGAAGGCCGGGCGGAGCTGGGTTTTTTCGAGGCTTACTCTCACCGGCTCCTGCCCATCGACTCATGCCTGCTACTGACGGACAAGCTCAACCGAGTTCTTCAGTGGCTGCGCAGTGAGCCCTGGCCGACCCGGCTGGCTGATATCAGCGAAGTTGAACTGATGGTGGATGACCGGGATGAGAAGGTCATGCTCGTCCTGCGCGGGGCCGGTGCCGGCGGCGAGCAACTGGGCCAGGAGCTTCTCGCTTCCGGGCAAGGTGTGACCACTGTGGCGATTGAGAAAGCCAGCGGGCTGCGCGTCCTGGGCGAGCCGCACCTCCACTATTCGGTAAGTGATTTTGAATACCGGGTCAGTCCGGGATCCTTTTTCCAGGTATCACGCTTCCTGCTGCCGGAGCTGGTGGCCGCGGTTTTGAATGACACTCGGGCCGACACGGCATTGGACCTCTATGCGGGCGTCGGACTGTTCACGCTGCCCTTAGCCTCTCGTTTTGCCAGCGTTGTATCGGTGGAAGCCTCCGAGACAGCGACGGGGGATCTGGCGGCGAACGCCAGGGCGCACCAACTTCCCAACCTCCGCGTGGTTACCGCCACCGCACAGGATTTTCTCCGCCGATTTGCTCAGCCCGGAATTGACTTCGTCATCCTGGATCCGCCACGCGCGGGAGTGGCGGGCGCGGCACTTAAGCTTCTGGCAGCGGTTCAGCCGGGGCGAATCCATTACGTTTCTTGCAGCCCG
>CAZHKT010000119.1:0-11445 GCA_964533045.1 uncultured Acidobacteriota bacterium
CGGCCTGCGCGGCATGCACGCCGAATTGCGCGAGGCGGTGGTGAAGATCATGCCGCTGGTGAACCTCCGGCATATCAGTTTCAGCCATTTTGAATCGGACGAATGCGGCGCACTGAATGAGTGGCTGTCAGTGGCGCCGCGCGCCGATGTGGTCTGCGGTCAGGTGGGGGCGCTGGTCAGCGTGAATGATTTCATCGGGCGCGAAGCGCGCGCCCTGGCTGACGGCGAAACTTTCACAACTGGAAAATACCGCTTCCGGTACTGCCAAACGCCGCACCTGCCGCACGGCTGGGATGCAGGCGTGCTCTTCGAGGAGACGCAGCAGACGCTGCTCTGCTCCGACCTGTTTCACCAGGTGGGCGACGTCGAGCCCATCACCACTGCCGATGTCGTGGGCCGGTCGCATCAAGCCATGAAGGAATACCAGGCGGGCATCCTCGCTGATTACGTGCCCTACACGACGCTGACCGCTCAGAATATCCGGAAGCTCATCGCTCTCAAGCCCAAGACGCTCGCCATCATGCATGGATCGAGTTTTACGGGCGACTGCGCCCGCGCGCTCGAAGATTTGAATGTCGCCTTTCGGGAAGTGTTCGGGCGAGAAAAGTAGCGCCGGGCTTCAGCCCGGCAGGCTTGAGATTGCCCAGGGTGCCGGCCTCAAGGCCGGCGCTACAGCTGAGGTTTCCAGCGCAGGATGGGTTTGCGCGCGGCGGTGGTTTCGTCGAGGCGCGTGACGCGCGTGGAGTGGGGAGCTTTCAACACGTATTGCGGATCTTCTTCCACTTCCTGCGCGATCGAGCGTAGCGCGTCAATGAATTCGTCGAGTTCAGCTTTGCTGGCGCTCTCCGTGGGTTCGATCATCAACGCGCCGGACACGATGAGGGGAAATGCCGTGGTGTAGGGATGAAATCCATAATCAATCAAGCGTTTGGCGATATCCATGGTGCGCACGCCGCGCGCCGCCTGGCGCTTGTCGGAGAAGATGCACTCGTGCATGCAAGGCTGGTCGTAAGGAAGGTCGTACACATCGCGCAATCGCGACTTGACGTAGTTGGCGGTGAGCACGGCGTCCTCGGTTGATTTCCGCAGGCCCGCGCCGCCGTTGGCCAGAATGAAGGCGAGGGCGCGCACCGCCATGCCGAAATTCCCATAGAAGGCTCGCACGCGGCCGATGCTGCGCGGCCGATCGTAGTTCAAGCGGTACGTGCTGTCCTCGGTTTGTTCCACCACAGGCACGGGCAGATAAGGTTCCAGCACCTTTCGCACTGCCACCGGTCCCGAGCCCGGCCCGCCGCCGCCATGCGGCGTGGTGAAGGTCTTGTGCAGATTCAGATGCATGACGTCCACGCCGAATGAGGCCGGCCGCGCCACCCCCACCAGCGCGTTCATGTTGGCGCCGTCCATGTAAACCAATCCGCCGCGCGAGTGGACCAGTTCGCAGATTTCCGCGATCTGTCTTTCGAAAATGCCGAGGGTATTAGGATTAGTAAGCATCAGCCCGGCCACGTCCTCAGTCATCGCCTTTTCGAGCACAGCCGGATCGACGCAGCCCTGCGCGTTGGACCTGATGTTTCTTACTTGGTAACCGGAAGTCGTCACGCTGGCCGGATTCGTCCCGTGCGCCGAATCGGGCACCAGGACGTACTTGCGCGGATTCCCGCGCTCCGCAAGGCAGGCGCGGATCATCAAGATGCCCGTCAGTTCGCCCTGCGCCCCGGCTGCGGGCTGAAGATTGACGGCGTCCATGCCGGTGATTTCGGCCAGGCAGCGCGCCGTTTCATGCAGCACGCGCAGGCAGCCTTGCACCAGCGCCTGCGGCGCGTAGGGATGATCCGTGGCCAGTCCCTCCAGGCGCGCCACGACTTCGTTAATGCGGGGGTTGTACTTCATGGTGCAGGAACCGAGCGGGTAAAGCCCGGTGTCCACGCCGTAGTTCCAGGTGGAAAGGCGCGTGAAATGGCGGATGACTTCCAGTTCGGAAATTTCCGGAAAGCCCTCGACGTCGCCGCGCACCAAGGTGGCGCCCAGCGCCTGTTCCGGAGACACGGCCGGCACGTCGAGCGACGGCAGGTCCACGCCCGACTTTCCGGGCGTGCTGCGGTCGAAGATCAATTCCTCATTGCGGGTAACGTGCGTTCGGGCACTTCGAATTCGGTTTTCCAGTTGGATGCTCCTTCTAAGCCGAGCCATGGGCGACGGCCTCGGGTGCGGGATGGGCCAACCGTTGGCGGCCGGCCGCGGCCATGCGATCGATGTCCTTCTTCGTTGTCAACTCCGTGGCGCAAACCAGGATGTGATCCGTCAGTTCGGGGTAGAACTTTCCCAGGTCGAGCCCGCCGAGGATCTTCTGCTGTTCGAGGGCGGCCAGGAATTGCGCGGCGCTGCCCGGCACTCTCAGGGTGAATTCATTGAAGAACGGCGCATCAAAGGGCGTGGCCGCGCCCGGAATGGCTCGGAGTTGCGCGGCGGCGTAGTGCGCTTTCGACAGGTTCTGCTCGGCCAGCGCGCGCAGCCCGTTCTTACCCAGCAGGCAAAGGTAGATGGTGGCGGCCAGCGCGCAGAGCGACTGGTTGGTGCAGATGTTGGAGGTCGCTTTCTCGCGGCGGATGTGCTGCTCGCGGGTGGCGAGCGTCAGGACAAAGCCGCGGCGGCCCTCGGTGTCGGTGGTCTGTCCGACCAGGCGGCCGGGGAGCTGCCGCAGATATGCTTGCTTGGAAGCGAGGAAGCCCAGGTAGGGCCCGCCGAAGGCGACCGGCACGCCGAACGATTGAGCTTCGCCGCAAACCACGTCCGCTTCCGCCGGAGGACGGACGATGCCGAGCGACAAAGGCTCGGTGACGGTCACGATCAGGAGCGACTTGTTCTCCTGAACAACCTTGGCGATCTCATGGACCTGTTCGATGACGCCCAGGAAATTGGGCGATTGAACCACGACGGCCGCGATCTGCGGCGTGAGCGCCGCCTCCAGTTTCGTCCCATCGATTTGGCCGGAAGCACGCCAGGGAATTTCGCGGACTTTGATGCCTTGGTGGCGGACGTAGGTGGCAAGCACTTCTCGGTACTCGGGGTGGAGCGAGCGCGCGACCAGAACTTCTTCGCGCCGTGTGACCCGCAGCGCCATGAGCACCGCTTCGGTGGTGGCCGTCGAGCCGTCGTAGAGCGAGGCATTGGAAACGTCCATGCCGGTGAGCTGCGTGATGAGCGTCTGAAACTCGAAGATGGCCTGGAGCGTGCCCTGCGCCAGCTCGGCCTGATAGGGCGTGTAGGCGGTGAAGAATTCCCCGCGCGAAATCAGCGCGTCGATGGCCACCGGCTGATAGTGCGAGTAGGCGCCCGCGCCCAGGAACGACGCGTATTGCCGGCTGCTCGCGGCTGCGGCAGCGCGGAAGAAGTCCAGGATCTCCGGTTCCGACATCGGCCCCGGCAGGTTCAGGCCCGTCGTGAGCCGGAGTTTCTCTGGAATCTGCTGAAAGAGTTCTTCAATCCTGCTGTGTCCGGTGGCGGCGAGCATAGCCGCGCGATCGGCGTCGGAATTCGGAAGGTAGCGCATTACTCGGCTTTCTTCTCCTGGATGTAGGCTTCGTACTCTTCCGCGCTCATCAGCTTGTCTGTGTCGCGGCGGTCGGAGAGTCGGACGCGGATCAGCCATGCCTCGCCGTGCGGGTCGGTGTTCACCAGTTCCGGATTGTTCTGGAGCCGGGTGTTGACGGCTACCACTTCGCCGTCCACGGGCGCGAAGATTTCCGAAACGGCCTTCACCGATTCGATGGTTCCGAACGATTCATTGGCCGTGATGTGATCGCCCACTTTCGGCAATTCCACGAAGACCACATCGCCCAGTTCGCGTTGCGCGTAATCGGTGATGCCGATGGTGCCCACTTCCTCGTCCACGCGAATCCATTCGTGCTCTTTGGTGTAGAGAAGTTCCTGGGGATACATGATGGCTCTGCTCCTGATTCGCGCGGATGCTTCGCCGCGCAGAAATTACGTCTTGGGCCGCCTGTAAAAAGGCAGAGAAATCTGCCGAGCGCGCGCCGGCTTGCCGCGAATATCGATTTCGAATTCGGTTCCCACCGCCGCGCGCTCCGCGGGCACGTACGCCAGGCCGATGCTCTTCTTCAGATATGGGGCGTACGTGCCGCTGGTCACCCGGCCGATGACTTGACTGCCTTCCCTGATCGCATACCCATCGCGGGCGATGCCGCGATCGGCCATTTCAAATCCTATCAGTTTTTTTTGCGGGCCGCGGGCCAACTGCTCGGCCAGCGCCTGCCGCCCGATGAATTCGCCCTTGTCCAGCTTGACAATCCAGCTCAGATTGGCTTCGACCAGGGTCGTCTGCTCGTCCAGTTCGTGGCCGTAGAGGGCATAGGCTGCCTCCAGACGGAGCGTATTGCGCGCGCCCAGTCCCACGGGAACGAGGCCGGAGGGCTTGCCCGCTTCCAGCAATGCGTTCCATACGCGTTCCGCTTCGTTCGGCGGCAGATAGAACTCGAAGCCGTCTTCGCCCGTGTAGCCGGTGCGCGCCAGCAGGCCGTCCACGCCGCCAACGCGCGCCCGGCGGAACCCATAGGTTCGAATCGCGCTGAGATCGGCCCCGGTGAGCTGCGAAAGAATCTCGACGGACTTCGGCCCTTGCAAAGCGAGTTGCGCGTAGTCGGCGGAAACGTTGGAGACCTTGGCGTCGAAACGGTTGTGTTCGAGGATGTAGGCAAAGTCCTTGTCCGTATTCGCGGCATTCACGCAAAAGAAGTAGTGATTCGGCCCGAAGCGATGGATGATGCAGTCGTCCACGGCGCTGCCATTGGGGTTCATCAATGCCGTGTACTGCGCCTGGCTGTCCCGGAGTCGCGAGGCGTCGTTCGATGTGACCCACTGAATCAGTGCCAGCGCCTCGGGGCCCTGGACGTCGATCTCGCCCATGTGGCTGACATCGAAGAGTCCCGCAGCGGTACGGACGGCGAGATGCTCCTGCACGATGCCCGAGTACTCGATGGGCATTTCCCACCCACCGAATTCGGCCATGCGCGCGCCCGCCGCCAGGTGCACGGCGTAGAGGGGCGTTCGCTTCAGTTCCGTCCCTGCGGGAGTGGTCAAGCGTCCTCCAACGATTTCGGGCGAAAGAGTCCGGGAAGGTCAAACTAGCACGGCGCCAGGGAGGGGTCAAGCCAGCCACGCCGCCCCTGACCGAGTTGCATTTGTTCGCGCCCTCGTTGACAATGCAGGAAGAAAGGATTGGGAACCATGCCCTGGGTGGAATTCAAGTGCTGTGTCTGTGACCAGACCGAGGATCGCTGCCACTGTCCCAAGTACTGCGCGCTGTGCCATTCCGATTACGGCACCCGGCTGACCGAAGACGGGCAATACTACTGCACCGATTGCCGCGAGGCGTGCGACTACAAGACACAGGAGCAGGTGCGCGGACGATAGCACGGGCGTCTCCCTGCGAGGGGTCACGGGCCGAACGGCCGTGCCACCCCGAGACTCTATCGGAGTGGCGTCTCGCTCGTGAGCGCTCACGGGCCACACGGCCGTGTTACCGCCTACTGACAGCATTGATTTCCGCGCGCCATTCCGGGTAGACTCATCGGCGGTCGCAGGGGGGGCCGTGGCCTGCCCGGAGCGTCCGCCCCTGGCGAAAAGCGAGCAGGGCTTCCTGATTCATGCCGACAGCCGAACATTCGTGCCGTATCGTCATCAATAGTGAGGCCCGGCTACTGCACGTGATGCGGTGTGTGGTGCGGTTCCGGGCGCAGGAAGCGGGCGTGCCGCCTGAGGATGTGGATTGTCTCACCGTGGCGATCGACGAAGCGGCAAGTAACATCATCCGCCACGCCTATGGCAACCGTCCCGACGGCAAGCTGACGCTGGACGTGAAGACCCGTCCCGACCGCATTGAGTTTGTGCTGGAGGATACCGGGCCGAAGATTTCGCCGGAAGCCTGGCGCCCCCGCCCCCTGGAGGAGGTGCGGCCAGGCGGTCTGGGCACGCACTTCATCAAGTGCTTCATGGACGTCATCTCGTATGACGAAGATTTCCAAGGCGGAAACCGCCTGAGGCTGGTGAAACATCTTTCGCCGGCCGGGTCAACCCACGATGAAGGTTCAGGTTCGAACGCAGGATAACAACACGATTATCGAGTGCACGGGCGAGGTGGATCTGTACACTTCCCCCAAGCTGCGCGAGGCGCTGCTGAAGGAAATGGCCGGCGCCCAGACCAACGTGCTGATCAATATGAGCGGCGTAAGTTATATCGACAGCTCCGGTATCGCCACGCTGGTCGAAGGGCTGCAACTTTCGCAGCGCACCCAGACGCGCTTCGGCCTGTTCGGCCTGCGCTCCAACGCCAAGTCGGTGCTGGAACTTGCCCGCCTCACCAAGGTATTCAGCATTTTTGAAAACGAGCAGGACGCCCTGGAAAAGATCGGCAAGACATCGCCGTTCAGCGGCCTGGCTTAGCACTCTCCCAACCCCATGTGGACCGCCCCGCTAGCCCTCATCGGCCGCAATACGCTGGGCCTGATTCGCTATGCGAGCGGGCTTTCGGAACTCACGGTTCAGACTGCCTACTGGACCTTTGTCGCACCCTTCAAGGGGCTCGGCCTCAAGGGCCGCAGCGCCGTTCACCAGGCGGTGCTGGTGGGCTACACGGCGGTGCCGATTGTCTTTGTCATCTCCTTCTTTGTCGGCATGGTGCTGGCGTTTCAGGGCGCCTATCAGCTGGAAAAGCTGGGCGCGACGTATTTTGTCGCCGCGCTCGTGGGGGTCTCGCTCACGCGTGAACTCGGCCCGCTGATCACGGCGGTGGTGGTGGCCGGGCGGTCTGGCTCGGCCTTTGCGGCGGAGATCGGGACCATGAAGGTTTCCGAAGAGATTGACGCACTGGAAGTGATGGGCCTGAACGCCGTCAAGTATCTGGTCGTGCCGAAATATCTGGCCATGGTGGTGATGATGCCGTGCCTCACCATGATTTCCGACATGGCCGGCATGATGGGCGGCGCCACCTTCGCCGCGGCGCAACTGGATCAGACGTTCACCCTCTATGCCAGCGCCACGGCCGACGCCCTGGTGATGAAGGACATCTCGACCGGCCTGGTGAAAAGCGTGGTCTTCGGCATGGTGATCACCACGGTGGGCTGCTACGAAGGGTTCCACGTGCGGGGCGGCGCCGAGGGCGTGGGCAAGGCGACGACGTCCGCGGTGGTCGTCTCGATCTTCTCGGTGATCCTGGCCGACTTGATCTTTACGGCGCTCTTTTACTATACCAACTGACCATGCGTGGCGATTTCGAAGGACCGATGATCCGCGTGGACGATCTCGTAACCCATTTCGGTACGAGGCGCATCCTGAACCACGTCAGCCTGGATATTATGCCCGGCGAAACCATGGTGATCCTGGGCGGCAGCGGCACGGGCAAATCCACGCTCCTGCGTCACCTGGTGCGTCTGGAAATGCCCACTTCCGGCCACATCTACATCAAGGGGCAGGACGTCTGCCACATGCGCGAGAGCGAATTCAACCAGATTCGCCGCAAGATGGGGATGCTCTTCCAGAGCGCCGCACTGTTCAACTCCATGACCATCGAGGAGAATGTGTCGCTGCCCCTGCGCGAACTGACCAAGCTGGAAGAGCCCACCATCCGCATCATGACGCGCATCAAGCTGGACCTCGTGGGCCTGAGCGGCTTCGAGAATTTCATGCCCTCGCAACTGAGCGGCGGCATGAAGAAGCGCGCCGGGCTGGCGCGCGCGCTGGCCATGGACCCGGAAATCCTCCTCTTCGATGAGCCCTCGGCGGGACTCGACCCCATTACCGCAGCGGGCATCGACATGCTCATCTTGAAGCTCAAACAGGCGTTCCGCATGACCATCGTGGTGGTGACGCACGAGTTGCCCAGCGCCTTCCTGATCGCCGACCGAATGTGCGTGATGCAGGGAGGAGAGATCGTCGCTGTGGGCACACCCGATGACGTCAGGAACCATCCCGATCCCCGCGTGCAGCAGTTCATGAACCGCGTGCCGGAAGATGAAAACCGCGACGTGCAGCAGTACCTGAGAAACCTGACGGAATGAGGTTGGACGCATGGCCAAGCGTGAAGAAGAGATCAAAGTCGGACTGGTGGTGGCGGTCGCCGGCGTTCTGTTCCTCACCGCCCTGGTGGCGGTGGGAGGGGTCAACCTCTTTCGGAAAAAGCGGGTCACGTACACGACTTATTTCAAGTTTGCGGGAGGCCTGGAGCCGGGCGCCTTCGTCCGATTCGGCGGCCTGAAGGTCGGCGTGGTGCAGTCGGCAGAAATCGATCCGCAGGACACAACGCGCGTTCGCGTGCGTATCGCGGTTAAGGAAAAGACACCTCTCCGGCAGAATTCGCGCGCCAAGATTTCGACCCTCGGCCCGCTGGGCGAGAATTACCTGGAAATCTCGCCGGGGACCCTGGACGCTCCGATTCTTCCGCCGGGCGGTGAACTTCAAGCCGACGAAACCGTGCAGATGGCCGACATCCTCAACAATGTGAACGCGGCCACCCTCAACGCCAACACCCTCATCAAGCACGTGGACGAGCAGGTGGTGGTGATTGCTGACAAGGCCAACGCGCTGATCACCAACTTCAATCAGGTGGTGAATGAGGAGAACCGCCGCCGTATAGATTCCGTGATCGCCAACATTGACGCCATCCTGGCGGAGAATCGTGCGCCGCTCAAGAGCACTATTGCCAACCTGGATTCCACGACGGCCAAGATGGGCCCCACGATAGATAATGCCAACGCTACCATCTCTTCCGCCAAGAAACTGGCCGACAATCTCGACGCCACGGTTTCCGAAAACCGGGAAGACATCAATAAGGCACTGGTCGAATTGCGCAAAGCCCTGGTAGAGACCCGCGCCCTGCTGGGCGATGTGCAAAACCTGGTGGAAAACAATCGAGCCAACCTGGATGAATCTCTGGAGAATATCCGCGTGAGCAGCCAGAACCTGAAGGAATTCACCGACCAGGTCAAGCGCCAGCCCTTCAGCCTTATCCGCATTAAGACTCAGAAAGACCGCGAACCACCCACCGGAAAATAATGGAACTGTAGGGGCGACCCGATGGGTCGCCCTTTTCCGGGCAAGGCAGCGCGATGCGCCCTGCTTGGGTGGTTCGAGAACCGCCCCTGCTGTTGCGCCGGTCTATGACCGGCGACGTCGCGGCTCATAGAGCCGCGCTTGTATCTTACTGCCAATTAATCGGGAACAATACTTATGCTATCCTCACCCCGGATCAAACTGCCGCCAAAGGTTTTTCCCTCAAGCACAGCTATGGACTGACCCGCCTCAATCACGAATTGAGAAGTGTCAAAGTGACAAACCAGATCTACCAATCCGTCTGCGTTGACATCCTCACCGCTACATTGGAATCTCCCGCTCTTCCCGATCAGATTCACCCCAGCTCCCGCAAGCCTCAGACTGTCCGGGTCAGCTTGCGAGGGAGCGTCGAACCCCGGTTCACTAAGAATTGCGGCGGGAATATTCCCGGCCGAGCTGAGATTGATGCTGTTTGGGTCGCTCCCTGGCTTGATGTCGACCGCCACTTCGATGATACTTGCTGAGGTTCCCCACACCCAGGTGTCGCTAGTGAACCACCCCGTAATACTGGAAATGCCGGTGAATCCCCCAAACACGACTATTTGTGTGCGGGCTCCATCGTAAGCCATGGCATGGAGATATCGGCTCGGGGGACTGGTCGCCGGAAACTGCTGGACCCAATTAGCGCCATCCCACTCCCAGGTGTCGTTATAGAAGGGGCTGCCGTTCGGTCCCAATCCACCGAAGAGCACAACCCGCTGAAGGGCAGCATCGTAAGCTACACGGTGGTGCCACTTTGGCGGCGGGGTTGTTAGTGGAAATTTCTGCGTCCAGTTTGTGCCGTTCCACACCCACGTGTCGTTGAAAACAGTGCTGCCATCCGTGGTGCCTCCAAACATTACGACCTCTCCCCGCGCGGCGTCGTAAGCCATGTCATGAGCGGCCCTTGCGGGCGGACTCGTCGCCGGGAACTTCTGAATCCAGTTGGTTCCGTCCCAGACCCAGGTATCTCCAAGCCCGGTTGGAGAACCAGGGCTACCCCCGAAGAGGACTACCTGCTGGCGAGCAGCGTCATACGCCATAGCCGAGTTCGTCCTGACAGATGGACTGTTCGCTGGGAACTTCTGTATCCAATTGGTTCCATCCCAGACCCATGTGTCCCCCAGGATGGGCCCGGCGGCTCCCCCAAAAATCACAACCTGCTGTCGAGCGGCATCATAAGCCATCGCATAGCCACCTCTCGGCGGACTGCTTGTTGCAGGAAACTTCTCCGTCCAACCGACTCCATCCCACACCCAAGTGTCCGAGAGGCGGGTGCTGCCGTCGTAACCACCAAACAGTACCACCTGCTGCCGGGCGGCATCGTAAACCATTCGGGCTACATATCTCCCCGAAGGGCTCAATTTCTGCGTCCAGGTTGCATCCTGTGCGAAACAAGCCGGACCGTTGCTAAGGAAATACAGGAAACTGTAAGTGACAAGGAAAGTACTGACAAAGTTTCGCTGATTCATGTGGCACCTCCCGAGCAGTTTTCCAGATCGGCGCCCGACGCCTAGCGAACACCTCGCGCCGACGAGTGTCCGCCGGGCCGCGTCGTCTCTTGGCAATTAGTTATAGGGAAGCTAATACCGGGGGGGGGCGTGTCAACAGAAAAAACATACACACAGCGGACAACCCAGAGCTGGTAGCACGGCATGCTTTCCATGCCGTGGGTTTGAAATGTTGTAGCGGCGGCGTCCCCGCCGTCGCAATCATAGATATCAGTTCAGCGACGATGAGGACATCGCCGCTACAACAGACCTCCCCAAAAAAGAAACGGGGCTGAGCGTGACGCTCAGACCCGGGGAATTTGCAATCACGGTAGGGCCGCAGCATGCTGCGCCCCTACGTGGCGAATACCGTAATGATCGTGAGGGCGCGGCAAGCCGCGCCCCTACAAGACTACGCGGCTTTCCGCGCAATGCCGTGCGGGTCGATGACGAACTTCTTGGCCGCGCCCTTGTCGAAGTCCTTGTAGCCTTGCGGAGCTTCGTCGAGGGTAATGAACGTGGCATTGACGGCCTTGGCGATCTGGATACGGTCGTGCATGATCGCCTGCATCAAACCGCGGTGATACTTCATCACCGGGCACTGGCCGGTGGCGAAGGTATGAGACTTCGCCCAGCCCAATCCGATGCGGATGCCGAGCGTTCCCGACTTAGCGTTGGCGTCCACGCCACCCGGGTCGTCCGTCACGTAGAGGCCCGGGATACCCAATCCGCCGCCCGCGCGCGTGACGGTCATCAGCGAGTTGAGAACGGTCGCGGGACGCTCCACGACGGCTTCCTTGCCGTGGCCGCGGGGATCAAGCAATCGGGACGGCCCGACCTGGTGCTCGTCGTT
>CAZHKT010000120.1:0-11386 GCA_964533045.1 uncultured Acidobacteriota bacterium
TCGTCCCCACGTTCATGTGCGGCTTCGAACGATCAAATTTCTCTTTCGCCATGTTCCATCCACCTCAGAATCAGAACTGGAGCTGCTGTCGAAAAACCTGGAGCCGATGACCGGAATCGAACCGGTGACCCCGTCCTTACCAAGGACGTGCTCTACCGACTGAGCTACATCGGCCTGCGCGCCGAAGGCGCGCGAAACCCGAAGTTCGAAAATCGAAATTCGCCCGCCGTCCAGCCACCGCCGCGTTGCGAGTTGCCATTTTCGAATTTCGAAATGGAGCGGGAGACGGGAATCGAACCCGCGACCAACAGCTTGGAAGGCTGTGACTCTACCACTGAGTTACTCCCGCCCCCTCAACTGCAGTGAACAGTGGCGAGTGACAAGTGACCAGCCAAGAGGCGAGAACGCGCCCGGGTTTGCTCTTCACTTGTCACTTGCCACTCGCCACTGTTCTTCTGGTGGACAGGGGAGGATTCGAACCCCCGTAGCTCGCAAGGAGCGGCAGGTTTACAGCCTGCTGCCATTGACCGCTCGGCCACCTGTCCACATCCTCCCCAATTCCGTCGAGCGGCGATATTCCGCCATCCGTCCTGCCGGCCTTCTACCGGACATTTGAGCTGGGTGAATCGAGTCGATGACAGACACGAGGACAGACCTACCCCTCGCACGTGCGTGCATCAAGAACTGGCGTGTACCCGCTCCCGAACTCCGAAATCCTGTTTGGCGGCGCCGCTCGTCGGCTCAAGAATCTGGAGCTGGCGAAGGGATTCGAACCCCCGACCCTCTGATTACAAATCAGATGCTCTACCGGCTGAGCTACGCCAGCCGCCGCAAACAACTAATTATAGATTCCGGGAAGCAAAATTGCAAGGGCCCATGATTTTTTTTAATGCCGCCCCCCGGGGCCCCTCCTGAGTACCCTAACAGCTTCGTTCCCCCGTTTATAACAGCCGCTAATCCGCAGCGAACCGACTCGCATTCGTCTTAGGCACCGCCGGCTGGGATGCGGATTTCCTCTTCAACGGCGCTGCCTTGCGCCGGGCGGGTGTGCTCCGGGCCAGCGCAGGGCGCCGAATCTCGCCCACTTCAACACGGCTCTCAGCGATCTTACTGTTAAATTCCCAGCAGAGTTTGTCCAGCAAAACCAGGATCCGCTCCGCCTCGTCTCCCTCGGCCAACCGAGGCACTCCATCCGAGGCCGCGACCACGGGAATCAGTTCAATGTCATCGAGCGTCTTCGCGCCGAAGACGAGCCGGACCAGAACCGTCTGGCGTTGCGCGGCCCGAGAGGACGACATGGCGAAATTGCCCAGAGAATAAAACACCGGTTTACCTTCCAGAAACTCAATCCCCTGGAGCACGTGCGGATGCATGCCCACCACTACGTCGCACCCTGCTTTCATGGCCAGGCGGGCTAGCTGGCGTTGCCGGGGGACAATCTGGTGGCTCCCTTGCCCGCCCCAGTGCATCATCAGGACCACGAAATCCGCCTGACTCCGCGCCTCCTGGATGGCGTTCACCAGGTCTTCCTCATTCTTGGCGGAGGCGATTCCAGGACTTCGTTCGGCAGCTTTGGCCCCGATGGGAACCACGTCCGAGAAAGCCAGAAGCGCCACTCGCCGTCCGTACTTCTCAAAGATGAACGCGCGTTCGGCATCGGGCTTCAAGCCCACCCCCACAAACGGCAGGTCCGCCTGCCGGAAATAGGCAAGGGTGTCATTCAGCCCGGCCACCATGTAATCCATCATGTGATTGTTCGCCAGCCCGACCAGCCCGACGCCGGCCGCTTTCAGCATTTGGGGAATGCCCGGATTGGTGGCTCGAAGGATGTAATCCCGCTTGGCTTTCACGAGCACGGGGTCCTTATATGGTGTGGCCTTGTTGGAAGAGGTGATGGGCTGCTCGAGGTTCAGAAAAACGAGGTCGGCGCGCGCAAACTCGTCTCGCACGCCGTCCAGAAAGGTGTCAATCTGGGTCTGGGTTCGAGGGTGAGGCTCAGGCAAGGTGTCACCCGCCACGGCGATGACCAGCGGATGATCGGGGGAGACCACTTCCTGGGCACTCGAAGAGGAGACAAGGCAAAGCGCCAATAAGCTGAGCAGGATTTCTTTTTCAGCTCGAATCGACACGCCTGTGCTCCGGCCTCGGAGCCCCTTCTGCAGTGAGTCCGATTAACCGCGCAGATACTTGGCCGGATTTACCGGCGTTTCGTGGACGTGAACTTCGTAATGAAGGTGAGGTCCGGTCACGCGGCCCGTCTCGCCCACGGCCCCGATCAGCTGACCGCGTTTCACTTCCTGGCCAATCACCACGTCCGACCGGCTCAAATGCCCATACTTGGTAGTAATGCCGAAGCCGTGATCGATCAGCACCGCGATGCCGTATCCCGAATCCGGCCCGCTGGCAAATACAATGCCGTCCGCCGGAGCAAAGACGGGAGTCCCGACGGGCGCCGAAATATCCATGCCGGAATGGAAGGCCCCCTCCCCGTTCAGGGGATCGATCCGCTCGCCGAACCCGCCGGTCACCACGCCGCGCACGGGCCACATCGACGGAATGTTGCTGCCATTAACGGGCGGATTGGAAATCAAAGACTGAATGGTGGCATCCTGAGGAGAACTGCTGGCCGCCGCCTTCATCAAACGGAACGCGTAAAGCGAGGCGTTAAATCCCGATTCGAGACCGGAATTCCCGCTGATGGCCATCGCCAAGACGGATTGCGGAAGCGACGTGCGTCGCTGCCCCCCGAAACCATAGGAAATCGCTACTTCGGAAGCGAGCGACTGCAAGGATCCCAGTTTGGCGTTGGTCTGGGTGAAGGTGTCCTCCAGCTGGCGGTACTGCGCGCGCAGCGCTTCCCGCTCGCTTCGGACGCTGTTGTAATTTGCCACCTTCATCAGCATGCGCGCATAACTGCTGCTGAGAGCCACGAGCGTCGTCAGTCCGACAACACTCAGCGCAAGCACGATGTGAACGGCATAGTAAGGCAGTTTAATGGATCGGAGCTTTCCGTGCGCACCCGGAAAAATTAGAAAAGTGTAAAATTTCTTTTCCATGATGACGAGTCCAAAAAAGTATTTAGTCTTTGCAGCTTCCTGCGATTCTTAATCCACGCGTGACGTGGCGTCGGGCCGTGCGACTTCCTTAATAGGTCATTGACGAAGGGCATAATCCTACGAAACCACCTAAGTCCTTGTCAAGAAAATAACGTAGGCAGCCGACGCGTGGAAAGCAGCCAAGCGCAAAACCCACGGATAAATAGTCTACTTAGACTATTTATCCACAAAGTATTCCTCTTCGGTGCGTTTCCCATGATTTGAAGCACCAATTGTGCAGGACATTCGTGACTATTGCAAAGTCCAACTGGACTATTTATAGCAAGTCATTCATTTAAAATGACTTGCTCTTGTAGATGGCCTCGATCCAAGCGCGGGTGTTGATGAAGCCGGTTCCCCACGAAGCCCACTGGTCCCCAAGGCCTTCCGCTCTGATGGCATCCAGAGACTTGCCGGCCTTCATCTTGTTCGCGACAATGGCCGAGGTCTCGACGAGCATCTGGTGATAGGCCTTGAGATCTTCGACGGTGGAAACCGGCCCGTGGCCGGGGATGATGGCGGCGTCGGCCGGGATTTGGGAAATCAGTTCGGCAATGTTCTTAATCAAGCCATCCACATTTCCCCCGGCATCGAGGTCGACCAAGGGAAACCGTCCGGCGAAGAAGTCGTCGCCCATATGAACCACGTTGGATCCGGTAAAGAAGATGACACTGTCGCCGTCGGTGTGTCCTTGCGGGAAATGGATCGCCTTGATTTCCTCGCCATTGAAGTGAATGGATACAGAGTGATCGAAAGTCACAACCGGCCAGGCTTCCTTGGGCGCCGCAGGAGTAGTCCTTCCGCCCCGCGTCTGATCCGTCATGAGGCGTTTCCGCACGTTGGTCTGGGCGATGATCGGCGCCTCCGGCCCGAACTCCTTGTTGCCTCCAGTGTGGTCGCCGTGGAAGTGGGTATTGAGAATGAACTTGAGCTTGCCACTACTGATGCCTGCCAAAGCGGCCCGAATCTTGTCGGCCAGGGGGGCGAACTGGTCGTCGACGATCAGGACGCCATCGGGACCCGCCGAAACTCCGATGTTGCCTCCCGCCCCGGTCAGCATATAGACATTGCCCTTCACCTTCTCGGCCTTGACCTCGACCTTCGAGAAGTCCTGCTGCGCCGGAGCCCCCAGCGCGCCGGCCACCAGCACGCCCGCCAACAACCATCCCGTCGTCCGCCTCATGGCAACCCTCCTGTTGAATGGGGAAATTGAGAACGATCAGTCTATCATCCTCGGCCGGGTTTTCCAGCCAATTCTGAGCTCCCGGAGACGCCCGACGCTTGCCCGTGGTATGTTCATGAGGGAGCGGCCATGTTCAAGCAGGAGGAAGAACTCGTAGAGTGGCTGGGTCGCCAGCGGGCGGCCAGGGGCCGCGGCGTCACGCTCGGGATTGGCGACGATGCGGCGCTGGTGCGTCCCGCGCTCGGCCGTGAGTTAATCCTGACTTCCGACTGGACCATCGAGGACGTTCACTTCCGCCTGGCGCTCCATCCGCCCGCTTCAGTGGGCCATCGGGCGCTGGCGCGCGCCATCTCCGACGTCGCCGCGATGGGCGGACGCCCGCGCTGGGCGCTCGTCTCGCTGGCAATTTCGCGGCGGGTCACCGAAGGCTGGGTAAAGAGGTTCTATTCTGGCATGGCGAGGCTGGCGCGGCGCCTTGGCGTCGCCATCGTGGGCGGCGACACTTCGGTGGTGTCTGGAGCAATCACGGTGGATATCGCGCTCGTGGGCGACGTCCTGCCCGGCGGCGCGTTACGCCGCAAAGGCGCGCGTCCGGGCGACCAGATCTTTGTCAGCGGAACGTTGGGCCTCTCGGCGCTTGGTCTCAGATTACTGGAAACGGGAAGCAAGTCCCCATCGCGTCAAATTCGCCAGGCCATTTGCGCCCACCTCTACCCCGAACCGCAGTGCGCCCTGGGCGAATGGCTGGCGCGGCGCAGACTCGCCACCGCCATGATGGATATCAGCGACGGGCTTTCGCTCGACCTCACGCGTCTTTGCCGCAGGAGCGGCGCTGGCGCGCGTATTTGGGAAACTGAAATTCCAATGCCCGCGGCAGGGGCCATCTCTTCACCGACGCTCGTGTCAACGGGAGAGCCTCGGCGGTCAGAGACCGCCGGTACAGCTGTTCTGCCGATGACTGCACTCAGTCCTTTCGCGCTCGCGCTTCACGGCGGCGAGGACTATCAATTGCTCTTCACAGTCC
Source organism: uncultured Acidobacteriota bacterium (assembly GCA_964533045.1). Lineage (GTDB taxonomy): Bacteria > Acidobacteriota > Terriglobia > UBA7540 > UBA7540 > JACQNR01. Next base: position 5,303 of record CAZHKT010000120.1, read on the forward strand.
CCGCGCGGATCGCCGGGAAGATCCCCGCACATTTCCGCGGCGTTGCCCTGCATCGCATCGGCGAAATCGAAAAAGGCCGCGCCGTCAGAATCGTCCGCGCGTCGGGACGAACGGAACCCCTCCGACGCGGTGGTTTTGATCACTTCCGCAGACATGAGCTGTAGCGCAATGCCCGCATGCCGGCATTGCGGCTTGGGTTTGGCCTCCCTTGGGGCCGTTGCGATCCGGGATGGAATCACCTCAAGCCCAGCGTCTGGACCCGCGAATCATCGCCGCTCAGGGGGGTGAGAAATCCGGGCGGCTCTCACTGTTCCCTGCTTGCGGCCGGTGTGGCCACGGGCGCGGAGCTTGCCGGAGCCTTGGCTGGCTCTACTGGCGGGGCAGGCGTAACGGCGGAGGGCGGCTTCGCCGAGGGAGCAGCGGGCACGGGGGCGGCCGGTCTCGCGCTGGCCGCTGGCGCGCTGGCGGGAGGTGTTCGGCCAGAAGCGCCGCCCGCGCTCTGCGCCAGGATGGGAGTCGTTGTGGCGCTCGCCAGAATCTGGTCAACCAGTTCGGGCTTGGTCAGGCGCGGCGAAAAGGGAAAATCTTCTGCCGGCTTGTCCTTGAGCCATTCCGTCATGAACTCCATCCAGATGGGGAGCGCGGCGCGCGCCCCGTCTTCCCGCGGCCCCAGCGACCGCCGGTCGTCAAATCCCACCCAGACGCCGCAGGTGATCGAAGGCGTAAAGCCCACGAAAGCCGCGTCGATAAAATCGTTGGTGGTTCCCGTCTTGCCCGCCATGGGGTATTTTTCCGCCAGCGATCGGGCCCGCGCCGCCGTGCCGGTGATAAACACCTCGCGCAGCATGGAGACCTCCAGACGCGCGATGGGCGCGGGAAGCACGTCGGTGACGTCGGGCGGGAACTCATCCACCACCTGGCCGTCGTAATTGGTAACGCGCGCAATCATGCGAGGCGAAACGCGCACGCCGTCGTTGGGAAAGGTAGCGAAAGCCGCGGTGTGTTCCAGCAGGATCAGGTCCGAGGCGCCCAGCGCCAGCGGCAGCACCGGCGCCAGCTTGGTGGTCAGGCTGAATTTGCGGCAGAGTTCGATGACGCGGGCGGGCGTGACGCGCTCCATCAGTTTCACGGCGGGGATATTGCGCGACTCGGCCAGCGCGTAAAGCAGCGGGATGGGGCCCAGAAATTTCCCGTCGTAGTTGCGCGGCGTCCAGGGACCGGAAGCGCTGGGGAACGTCATGGGTTCATCCACAATGGTATCAAACGGCCGTGCGCCCTCCAGCAGGGCGGCCGCGTAAACATAGGGCTTGAAGGATGAACCGGCTTGCCGGACGGCCTGGCGGGCGCGATTGAACTTGCTCTCCTCGAAGTCGTAGCCGCCCACCAGGGCGCGAATCGCGCCCGTCGAATTCTCAATGACCACCAGCGCGCCCTGCACCTGCGGCCGCTGATCCAGCGAAGCGGCGACACCCGTATCCTTGATCTCCCGGATCAGAAACAGATCCACATCTCCAGGCGCCAGCACCTGGTCCAGCTTCTTGCCCGTCCAGGCGACATCGGCCGGCGTGATGCGCGCCGTCAGTTCCCCGAAGCGGACCACGGCGTGGTCCGGCCGGACGTCCATCACCAGGCCGTGCAGGCGCTTTCCGGGCAGCACCATCTCCCGCCAGTCGGGATGCTGATAGGTTTCGAGCGTGGCGATCAGCCCGCTGGGAAGGGTGGGCGGATTCTGGATGATGTTGGCGACCGGCCCGCGCCAGCCGTGGCGCTTGTCGTAGGCGTGCAGGCCATTGCGCAGCGCGCGTTCCGCGATCGCCTGCATTGGAAGGTTCAGCGTGGTATAAACACGCAGCCCTTTTTCGTGAACGGTTTCCGTGCCGTACTTCTTCTCCAAGAACTGCCGCACGTCTTCGATGAAGTAGGGCGCGACCCCCGTCGTCCAGCGTTGCACCTTGACGCCCAGCGGCGCCTGGCGCGCCTCGCGGTACTCCGCTTCCGAAATCTTGCCGTTGTCGAGCATGAACGACAGCACCTGATTGCGGCGGGCGCGCGCGCGCTCCGGATTCAGCAGCGGCGAATTGCCGGTCGGTGTCTGCGGCAGACCGGCGAGCAGCGCCGCTTCCGGCAGCGTCAACTGGTCGAGGCGCTTGCCGAAGTAGAACTGTGCCGCGGCTGCGAATCCGAAGTTTCCGTGGCCCAGATCCACCTGATTCGCGTACATGGTGAAGATCTGCGGCTTGGTGAAGTGGCGCTCGATCTGAATTGCAATCAGGACTTCCTGGAACTTGCGCTTGAAAGTCCGCTCCGGGGTGAGAAACAAGACCTTGGTGAGTTGCATGGTCAGGGTGCTGGCGCCCTGCGCGAGGCGCCGCTCCGTCAGGTTGCGGATCGCGGCGCCCGCCACGCGCATCAGATCAACGCCCCAGTGACTCTCAAAGTGGCGGTCTTCGGTGGAGAGCACCGCGTCCTTGAGCACCTTGGGAATCTCCTCATACTTGACGATAATGCGATGCTCGAGGGCGAAGCTGCCGATCAGCGTCCCGTCGTCGCCGTAGATTTCGGTCATGACATCGGGACGATAGTCCATCAACTGGCGGACCTGGGGCAGGTCGGTCGAGTGAACAAAGACCAGCCCGGCGATGGCGCCGCTGGCGGCGGCCAATAAGATCAGAAAGGCAAAGCCCACCCAGCGCGCGCCCGTCAGCCAGGTCTTGATCCGGCGCCGTGTTGTCGGAGGTCCGGGAGGCTCGCTGCTCCCACTCGCCGCTGCCGCCTCTGGAGGCCCGCCATTTTCGTCGGCATCGCCCAGCGCGGCCCAGGCCGGTCCGCTTTCGGGCCTCTCCGGAGGTGGAACCCAGGGCTTCGGATGCCAGTCGGCCGGTGTCGCGGGGGTAGGCGTTAGGGCATCCACCAGAGCGTCCCACTCGGGAACGTCTTTCTCTTTGGCGGGTTCTGGAACGAACTCAACTGCCTCGGCGGGAGAAACACGGGGCTCCCCGCCCCTGGGGGGCGCCGCACGTTCGGACGGGGATGAACTCGCAGGCGGCTCAGGGGGCTTGGATTCTTGCTGTTTCTTCTTGTCACCGTCGTCCGAAAGCCCCAGGGTTTGAATCTTTGCCATGAACAGATTTCCTTGCGTTCATTCTAGAGGCGCGGCGCGCGGCAGTCAAACGTTGCCCGCCCCTGGGGGCGCAGCCGTCCCGCCTGCATGCAGGCAGGATGCCTGCGCTCCCAGGCCAGGCGGAACTACGGCACGGCCGCCATGAGCTTGCGGCAGAGGCGAATCAATCGCGCGTGGGGAATCTGCTGCGGGCGGTCCAGCATCAGAATCTCTCCAGTGCGAAAGCTGGAGTAGAACCAGCGGGAAAGAAGCGCGAGATGCTCCCACGGCGGGAGCGCAGCGCCTTGGGGCGCAGCCGGCTGCGCCCCCGCCAAAGCATCCGCCGGCGCGGCACCCAGCGGATCGAGCAGTTCGTGCAACTGCTGGTCGAGCGGCACGGGCGACGCCACGTTTTCATCCATGGAGAGCGCAACGGGCCCGCGGATATGGCCAGCCTGGACGCGGAAGAACGTAACGCTGTTCGGCTCGGCGCCGCGTTCGACAATGATGGCGTGAAGGTCAGTGATGTTGCGGACAATGTCCGGCTTCTGGCGCAGCACCTCCTGGATCTTCTCGATGCGGCGGTGCAGGCGCGCCGCTTCCTCGAACTCGAGCGATTCGGAGGCGCGGGCCCGCGCCCTTTCCAGCGTCGAAACGAGGCCGCTTGACTCCACCCCCGAATCCAGAAAGGAAACCACATTCGCTACTTCGCGCTGGTATGCTTCGTCCGTGCAACCTCCGAAGCACGGCGCCAGGCACATGTGCATTTGCGAATAGATGCAGCCGGGATGCGCCGGGTCGGGATTTAAGTCCTCGACGCATCGGCGAATCTTGAAGAGGTCCAGAAAATCCGAGGCGAAGCGCTCGGCCGCCGGCCGCGAAACAAAGGGTCCGTAGTAGAGTGCGCCGTCGTCGGCCATACGACGGGTGGGATAGCAGCGCGGGAAGCGGTTTTGCAGGTTTACTTTGAGAAGGACGGGCGATTTCAGGCGCAGTCGCTGGCGGTAAATCCGGGGGTAGTACTCGCGATTTAAATGGTAGAAGAGCCAGTTGGATTCAAATTGGGAGCCGACAATCCGATAACTGACTTGCCCGGTCAGTTCGCGCAGGTTCAGCATGCGGCTGAGCGCCCCTTCGGGGCGCAGGAGCCGCGCCAGCCGCCTTCGCAGGTTTCGCGTGCGTCCCAGGTAGGGAGCGGATGATTTCCCTTTCGATTCAATCAGATGAAGAACAAAAACGGCAGCCTGTGCCGGGAAGGTTTCCAGCCAGGATTCCTCCTGCGACTCCGGCGCGAATGGGACCGATATCATCAAGCTCATGGGTTCCCCGAAATGTCAGGATAACACGGGGAAGCTAAGGTCCGGTCAAGCCCCCCTGAGGACCGCCCGGTTGGTTACTGCTTGATAAACAACGAAGTTGCTGGGAGGGATAGACTTTGGCTTTGCCGTTTGGTAAGCTTCAAAGAACTTGTCCGGTGGGCCGTTGTCCGGATCTCCTGCTGCATCCGGGAATAGAGCCTTGCCGGCGTGGTCTGCTGAAGCTGGCAGGACCGAGTCCGGCCAGGGTGGTAGTGGATGCGAATAAAATTTTGGGGCGTGCGGGGATCCACGCCGACACCCGAGCGTCGCAACTCGCGCTACGGGGGCAACACGACGTGTGTCGAAATCCGCCTCGCCAATGGGACGCTGATCGTCATTGATTGCGGCAGCGGGATCCGCGCGCTGGGCAAGAGCTTGCTGCGCGAGTTCGGCGCGCACCCCATCCACGGCTACGTCTTCATGACCCACTTCCACTGGGACCATATCCAGGGCATTCCCTTCTTCGGCCCGCTGTATCGCAAAGGCAACGTCTTCCTGTTCCACTCCGTGCAGCGCAAGGGTCTCGAACTGCGCGCCGCCGTGGAAGGCCAAATGGTCAATCCCTACTTCCCCGTGGACATGAGCGCCATGGGCGCCATTCGGCACTTCTTCGACCTGGACGAGCGCCCCATCGACGTGAACGGCGCCATCATCAGTTCCGCGCCGCTGAATCATCCGCAGGAATGTGTCGCCTATCGCGTGGACGCGGACGGCGCGTCGTTCGTCTTCGCCAGCGACACCGAGCCCGGCTCGCCCTTCCACGATCGCGCCGTGCGCGACATCGCCAAGGGCGCCGACGTGCTGGTCTATGACGCGCAGTATACGCCGGAACAGGTGGCCGGCGACAAGAAAGGCTGGGGACACAGTTCCTGGCTGGAAGGCACGCGCATCGCCAAGGAAGCCGGCGTCAAGCAGCTCGTCCTCTGCCACCATGATCCCGATAACGACGATACTTACGTAGACGGCCTGGTCGAAAGAGCGCGCCAGGAATTTCCTCATGTGGCGGGGGCGGCCGAGGGCATGGAGTTCGAACTTCCCGGCGGTATCGTCGAACACGCCAAGTTCAGCGAGGGCTTTGACCGGCGGCGCGACCGGCGCTATCACATCCAGATGCCGCTGCGCCTCTCGCTGCGCGCGCTGAACGGCAAGACGCAGCACGCCGAAGGCACTTCCCAGGATATCTCGCGCACCGGCATCTACTTCGTGACCCCCGCCGAGGTGGATCCTGAAAGCCCCGTGGAACTCGAAGTCGTCGTCCCCAAGGAACTCACCCACAACGAAGACCTGGCCTTCAAGTTTGTCGCCAGGCCGGTCCGCGTGGATCGCGTCAACGGCCGCGGCGCCAACCGCGAGTCGCTTCGCGGCGTCGCCGCCCGCCGCGAACCCGGCCCGGAAGATACGCAAACCTCTGCCTCGCCCATTCTTCCCTTCGATACCGAAAAGGCCGCGCGCTAAGGCGGGACCAACCGCCCCGGACCCCGTTCCCGGTCGCTTCCCGTTGATTCAACGTGTAAGGTAGGTCATCAGGGCGTGAACTTCACTGGTGATGAGGTTCTTCCGGAAGTCGGACTCGGCGCGGGCGCGAACTTCCGCCGCCTTCCCCGCCTTCAGATTGGTTTCGTACCA
>CAZHKT010000121.1:0-11318 GCA_964533045.1 uncultured Acidobacteriota bacterium
CATGCTTAACCGGAGATGCCTTACCGAGTTTCAACACGAACCGTTGACAGCGCCGGCGCGGAGTACAGCATAGACCCCGGTGTTCGGAATCTGTATAATTATGCGGTTATGTCCTCTCCTGAAACCGGCGGGCCGGCCCCTGCCGGAACTGAGAAGCATCGCCGGTCGGACCGAATCCTTGCGCCCATCCCCATCCGTGTGATTGGCAGCGACATCAGCGGCGTGGGATTTTCGGAAGACACCACCACCGTCAGCTTCAACCAGCACGGGGCGTCTATCAGCCTGACGCATTCGCTGCTGCCCGATGACGTCATACTGATCCTGAACAAGCGCACCAACATCGAAGAGGAGTTCCGCGTCGTCGGTGCGTTGCAGCACGTCTTCGGCGAGCGCTCGGAGTGGGGCGTGGAAGCGCTGAACCCGGAGACCAACATCTGGGGGGTGGAGTTCACCCCGCCCCCGGAAGGCACCCAGCCCAAAGCGCTGATTGAATGCGGCGCCTGTCTGTCCGTGGTGCAAAGCCCGATGTACTCGATCGAATATGACGTGTTGCTGATGACCGGGCTGATCTCTCGCCATTGCAACCGCTGCGGCGAAACCACGCGCTGGCGGCCCAGCCAGCAGACCGACCTCCCTGCCATGGTGATGGAAGTGCACCGCCCCGCTCCCTCGACCGACCGCCGTAAAGCCAAACGCTTGAGACTGGTGATGCGCGTTCGCGCCCGCAACGCCTGGGGCGTCATCGACGTGGCTCAGACCCGCGACGTCGCGAAAGCCGGCCTCTGCTTCCTCAGCCCCAAGGTCTTCACCGTCGGCGAAGAGATCCACATGATCCTTCCCTTCGCCGCCAATTCCGTGCCGGTCGAATCCAAAGCCAAAATCATCTGGTCCAACCTGGCCGAAGGCTCCGCCTCGCGCTACTACGGCGTGTTCTACCTCAAATAGCGAAGTCGGTACCCTATCGTTTTTCGGATTTCTGCTTCTGGAGCTCGGCGCGGAAGGCTCGCTCGCGCTCGGCAACGTAAGTCTGATAGCCGGCAGGATCGATGAAGGGATTGGGATTCCCTTCCTTGCGGCGGACGATCTTCTCACTCAATTGAAAGTAGTCGCCGTGCGCGCCCAGGAACACATCGCACGGCAGGGCTTTGAGGACCCGGAAGCATTTCTCATAGTCCTCCGAGATTTGCGAGTAACGCGAATTCGCCACTAGCTTATAGCCGGGATTCACGTTTGGGCTGCCCACGATCACCACCTGGTAAGTCTTTGCTCCCTCGCGCACGGCCATCGTCCACGTGGTGCAGCCTTGGGTATGGCCCGGCGTGAGGTGGGCGATCAGAATGGTGCCGCCCCACTCAACCTTGTCGCCGTCGTGCAGGACCCGATCCACTTTGGAGGGTTTGAAGTGCGAACTTTTTGAATTCCCGTAATGGAAGTCCTTGGCCCCGCCCGATTCCACGGCGGCGACGTCGCCAGCCATCACCAGGTATTTCGCGCCGGTCAGTCGCTTCATTCGTGCGCTGCCGCCGCAGTGATCCCAATGCGCGTGGCTGATGAGCAGCATCTTCACGTCGGGGAGCCGAAACCCAAGCTTCTCGATGCTCGCTTGAATGAGCGGGGAGGTCTCCTCCGTATTGCTGTTGATGAGGATGTGTCCTTCGGGCGTGGTGATCAGGTAGGACGCCAGCCCTCGCGTGCCGACGTAATAGACATTGCCGATCATGCGAAACGGCGCGATCGGCTCGGTCCAAGTCGGATGGCCCTGAGCGAGCAAGCTGCTGGCACAGGCCATCCAACTGGTCACCAGAACCAAGCCAGGCCGGAACAGGTACACGATCCATATCCTAGCTCAAGAGTGCCCCGCCGAACCGCAGAAATCGAAGAGCAATGCCGGCGTTACCCGCGAATTCTAGCGGACGACCTTGGCTTCCGTGCGCTCGAAACGCATCTCGCCCTTTTTCAAATCGCCGTCCACGGTGATGTTTTCGCCGGGCAGGACTTCGCCGTCCAGAATCTTCATGGCCAGCGGGTCCTGGATCAGGCGCTGGATGGCGCGCTTGAGCGGCCGCGCCCCGAATTGCGGATCGTAGCCTTCGCGGAACAGGAGTTCACGCGCTTTGTCGGTCAGCTCGATCTGAATCTTGCGCTCTGCCAGCAGGCGGCGCAGGTGTTCGAGCTGGATCTCGATAATCTTCGCGATCTGCTCCTTGCCCAGCGGATTGAAGATCACCGTTTCGTCCACGCGGTTCAGGAACTCGGGCCTGAAGTGCTCAAGCAGCGTGGCGTGGATGCGCTTCTTGAGATCGTCTGACAGCGTGGCGACCTGAAGGTCGCCGCTACGTGGCGATGTGAAATTGCCGCTCCGCGATGCCATGGTAGCGTCCGCCTTCAGGCGGACATTGCGGGGTTGAAGTCCGGCGCTGCCGTTCATGGCCTCGTGAATCAGCGTGCTGGCGATGTTGGAGGTCATGATGATGACCGTGTTCTTGAAATCCACGGTGCGGCCCTTGCCGTCGGTCAGGCGGCCCTCATCGAGAATCTGCAGGAAGATGTTGAAGACGTCGGGATGCGCCTTTTCGATCTCGTCAAAGAGCAGCACGGCATAGGGCCGGCGGCGCACCCGCTCGGTGAGCTGCCCGCCCTCGTCGTAGCCGACGTAGCCCGGCGGCGCGCCGATCAGCCGCGCTACGGCGTGCTTCTCCATGTACTCCGACATGTCGATGCGTACCATGGCGCGCTCATCGTCGAAGAGGAATTCGGCCAGCGCCCGCGCCAGTTCGGTCTTACCCACGCCGGTCGGGCCGAGGAAGATGAACGAGCCAATGGGCCGCTTCGGGTCGGACAGCCCGGCGCGGCTGCGGCGGACGGCATTCGCCACCAGACGCAGCGCCTCGTCCTGCCCCACCACGCGCTGGCGCAGCCGGTCTTCCATCCTGACCAGCTTGGCCATCTCGCCTTCCAGCATCTTGGTGACCGGAATGCCGGTCCACTTCGAGACCACGCGCGCCACGTCCTCTTCGTCCACCTCCTCCTTCAGCATGCGCGCGCCGTTGCCCGTATCGAGCGCCGCCTGCGCCGCGGCGATCTCTTTCTCATTCGCCACCAGGCGGCCGTAGCGAATCTCCGCCGCCTTGTCCAGATTGCCCTCGCGCGTGGCGCGGTCGAGCTCCGCCTTCAAGGCTTCGTTCTGTTCCTTCAACTGGCGCAGGCGCGCGATGGCTTCCTTCTCCGCCTTCCACCGCAGCTTCAGTTGCGAGGATTGCTCGCGCAGCCCGGCGAGCTCCGCTTCGAGCAGTTGCAGCCGCTCCTTCGATGCTTCGTCTTCCTCTTTGCGCAGCGCCTGGCGCTCGATTTCGAGCTGCGTGATGCGGCGCTCGATCTGGTCAATCTCTGCCGGCATGGAATCGATCTCCATGCGCAGGCCGGACGCCGCCTCGTCCACCAGGTCAATCGCCTTGTCGGGCAGAAAGCGGTCCGAGATGTAGCGGTTGGAAAGCACCGCGGCGGCGACGATGGCCGAATCCTTGATGCGCACGCCGTGATGCACCTCGTAGCGCTCCTTGAGGCCGCGCAGAATGGCGATGGTGTCCTCGACCGTCGGCTGGCCAATCAACACGGGCTGGAAGCGCCGCTCCAGCGCCGCGTCCTTTTCGACGTGCTTCTTATACTCGTTGAGGGTGGTCGCGCCAATGCAGCGCAGCGCGCCGCGCGCCAAGGCCGGTTTGAGCATGTTGGAGGCGTCCATCGCGCCCTCGGCCGCGCCCGCGCCCACCAGCGTGTGCAGTTCGTCAATGAAAAGAATGATCTGGCCGTTCGAGTCCTCGATCTCCTTGAGCACGGCCTTCAGCCGGTCCTCAAATTCTCCGCGGTACTTGGAGCCCGCCACCATCGCCCCGAGATCGAGCGCCACAATCTTCTTTGACTTCAAACCTTCGGGCACGTCGCCCGCCACAATGCGCTGCGCGATGCCCTCGGCAATCGCCGTCTTGCCCACACCCGGCTCGCCAATCAATACCGGATTGTTCTTGGTGCGGCGCGAGAGGACCTGAATCACGCGGCGGATTTCCTCGTCGCGACCGATGACCGGGTCAAGCTTGCCACGGCGGGCCAGTTCGGTCAGATCGCGCGCGTATTTTTCGAGCGCCTGGTACTTCGCCTCGGGGTTCTGGTCGGTGACGCGCTGCGAGCCGCGCACCGCCTCGAGCGACTTGAGAATCGCCTCGTGCGTGACGCCCAGCCTGGCCAGAATCCTGCCCGCCGGCTCCTTCTTCTGCGCGGCCAGCGCCAGCAGCAGGTGCTCGGTGGAGACGAATTCGTCCTTGAACAGCTCGGTCTCCTTGAAGGCTTGATCAAAGACCGTCTTGAGCGCGGGCGAAAGGTAGTGGTCGGTCGTCCCGCCCACTTTGGGCAGCGCTTCAATGGCCTGCTCGGCTTCTTGCGCCACGGCGGCGGGGCGCACCCCAATGCGCTCGAGAATCGCCGGCACAATGCCCTCCGGCTGTTCCACCAGCGCCAGCAGCAGATGCACCGGCTCCAATTGCTGGTTGCCGTAACGCGAGGCGGCGTCCTGCATCGCCTGCAAGGCTTCCTGTGCCTTCACCGTGAATTTGTCAAATCGTGTCGCCATTGGAGTTCCCAAAATCAAGAATTCGTTGCCGCCCCGTTGCGGTCTAAGAAAATGCCGCGCCGGGAGAACCACTGCCAACGGCCCGGCGCGGCGGTCCAACGGAGAGGCGAACTCACCTCGCCGCGTGGCGGCTGAGCCCCGCCGCTACACGGCGCCAGCCCCCTTAGTTCTTGCTCACGTCGATCTTGACGGTGCGGGGCTTCGCCTCTTCGCGCTTGGGCAGCGTCAGAGTGAGCAGACCGTCTTTGTACTCCGCCTTCACCTTGTCGGTGTTGATGGAGTTGGGCAGCGAGAAGCTGCGCGCGAAGCTGCCATAGGAGCGCTCCACGCGATGGTAGTTCTCATTCTTCACTTCCTTTTCGAACTTCCGCTCGCCCTTCAGGTAGAGCGTGTTGTCCTCCACCTTCACTTCCACGTCCTTGGGATCGACGCCCGGCAGCTCGGCCTTGACCACGATGTCGTTGTCGGTCTCATAAATGTCCACCGGCGGCGCCCAGGTGCGCGTGGAAAGCTCGCCTTCACCAAAGAAGAACGGCGTAAACGTCTCCTTGAAAAGACGGTCAAACTCCCGCTGAGCCGCCAACAGGTTGCTGAAGGGGTCAAATTTCACAATCGCCATGGTCTTGATCCTCCATCATGGGGTCTCTATGTACCTAAGTACGATTAGAGCATAAAATATGAGCCTGATATTGTCAAGTATTTTTTTAATCCTATTTTCAACAACTTACAAGGTGGAATGGTTTTGCAGGAGCCAACGTGATGTCAGCACCGCGTTTGCCAATGAGTGTAACGTAGGGGCGCCAGACTCCCTCGAACCTCGACAAAACGGAGACGCGAGATACCTTTCAGGGGTTATAATCTGAGGAATGGAACCTCGAGGAGGCGTTATGCGAAGGAGCATGGTCACGGCGGGTTTGCTGCTGGCGGGAGCGCTGGCTATAGCGCTGGCCGCGCAGACGCCTAAGCTTTCCGTGGGCGATCGAGCGCCCGACTTCACTTTGCCCGATACCGAAGGCAAGGAAGTCAAGCTGAGCGATTTTCGGGGCAAGAAGAATGTGGTGCTGGCGTTCTACGTTCTCGCTTTCACCGGAGGTTGAACGAAGGAATTAACGGCGTATCAGGCTGATATCGCCAAGTTCGAAGCTGCCAACGCCCAAGTGCTCGGCATTAGCGTGGACAGTCGCTTTGCCAACAAGGAATATGCCAAGCAACTGGGTCTCACCTACCCGCTTCTCAGCGATTTTCAGAGAAACGTCTCGAGACAATACGGGATTTTCAACGAGGAGCGCGGCTTTGCCAACCGCACCACGTTCGTGGTGGACAAGCAAGGCATCATCCGGCACATCGACAAGGACCAGGCCGCGTTGGACCCCAGCGGCGCGCACGCCATGTGCAGTTTGCTGGAAAAGAAGAAGTAGTCAGAAGCCAGATTAAGGACGCAGGGGCGGCCCTTGTGGCCGCCCTCCTCCTTCATGGCCACGCGAAGACCACAACGAGTCGCGATTCTGGCCGCGTCGGTGTTACTATCAGGCGCGATGGCTCAAGCCTCGCTCAAAGTTGGAGACACGGCGCCGGACTTCGCGCTTCCCGACCAGTCGGGGCAGATCATCCGGCTCAGCGACTTTCGCGGCAAACGGACGGTGGTGCTGGCCTTCTACATCAGGGCAGGGACTCCCGGCTGAACGAAGGAATTGAAGGCGTATCAGGCTGATATCGCCAAGTTCCAAGCCGCCGGGGCGCAACCGCTGGGCATCAGTGTGGACAGTCGCGAGAAGAATAAGCAGTTCGCCGAGTCGCTTGGCATAACCTTCCCGCTGCTGAGCGACGAATCCAAAGCCGTCTCCCGCGCTTACGATGTCCTCATTCCCATCATTCGCTGGGCCAGCCGCGTCACCTTCGTCATCGACCGGCAGGGCGTCATTCGACAGGTCATTAAGGGCAGCGGGGCCATCGACCCGACGGGGGCCCTGCAAGCGTGCGGCTTGCCGGAAATAAAGAGATAAAGGGAACTGTTATTCCAAGTCCGCCAGCCGGCAGAAAAGGCATCTCGCTCTAAAAGAAGGCGCACAACGAGATTCCTCGCGGCGCTCGGAATGACAACCTTGCGCTTACTTTGTCGCACCGGCCAAACGCTTCAACACCTCACCCAGCTTCTTATTTTCTTCGCCGTAGCCGGCGAAGTCGCCCTGGCGAAGCAACTGCTGGGCGCGTTCGAAGTGCTGGTTGGCTTGGCGGATGAGGGCGTCGCGATCGGCCGCCGCCGCGGCGGCAGGGGCAGCGGGACCGGCGGGTGAAGGGGGAGCGGTTCTGGAGGCCGCGGTCATGGCGCCGCTGCCGAAAATGCTATTCAGTGCCGCCTCGAGCGTCGGTTCCATGGCGATGTGGTCAGCGTAGGCGACGATGATGCGCGTCAGCTGCGGTAAGCCCCCGCCGCCCGAGCTGGCCGCCAGGTAGAGAGGCTGGACGTAGAGGATAGAGTCGAGCACGGGAATCACCAGCAGGTTGCCGCGGATGACGCTCGACCCTCGCTGATCCCAGAGCGTGAGTTGCTGGGAGATGGCGGGGTTTTGATTGATGCGCGATTCGATCTGGCTCGGCCCGTAAATGAGTTTTTGTTTGGGAAAGTTGAAGACGAGAACTTTGCCGTAGTTGGGCTCATCGCAGCGCGCCGCCATCCAGGCGATCATATTGTCCTTGCGCGCCGGGCTGAAGGGCACCATGAGGATAAACTCCTCCTCCGCCTCCGCGCCCGAGAGATTCATGATGGTGTAGTAGGGCGTCATGGGGCCGGGGCCGCCCGCTTCCTCTTCCGTCATCGTCTTCCATTCGGCCAGCGACGCCGGCGGGGCGCCCGTCATCACCGTCGGGGAGGCGGGCGAGGCGCTGCGCACGGCGCTCTCGGAGATCCGCCACAGGTCTTCCTTGTTGTAGAAGACGCGCGGGTCCGTCATGTGGAAGGCGGCGTACTTGCGCGCCTGGATCGAGAAGAAGTCTTCGGGATAGCGGATGTGCGACCTCAGGTCGGAGGGCATGGCGTCGAGCGGCTGAAAGATGCCCGGGAAGATGCGCGTGTAAGCCTGGATGAGCGGGTCGGTCGAATCCGCGACATAGAACTTCACCCGTCCGTCGTAGGCGCTGATGGTGGCCTTGACGGCGTTGCGGATGTAGTTGCCGACGCGCGGGGTGGGATCGGAGTAAGGATACCAGCGCGAGGTGGTGTAGCCGTCAAGCATCCAGACCAGTGCCCCGTCGTCGGTGATGACCAGGTAAGGGTCGTTGTCGTAATCGAGGAAAGGCGTCAGACGCCGGGCGCGCTCCAGCACGCGCCGGTACATCATCAGGCGGCTCTCGGGGGTGATATCGGAGGAAAGCAGGATCTTCCACTCGCCGAAGCGCAGCGCGAAGAGCAGCCGGCGGAAGAAACCGCCCACCGGCAGGCCCCCTTCGCCGGCGTAGACGGTGTAGACATTCTCGTCCCCGGCCGCGTAGTCGAGTTCCTTCGCGTTGGTCCGGACCAGGCAGTACTCGTTGGGAACTTCTCCGAAGTAGATTTCAGGCCGCGTGATGCGCAGCGACGTGGTCGAAACCGGAGGGATGTCGCGGATGAAGAGTTCCGGCAGGCCTTCCGGCGTGAACTCATTCACGGGCCCGACGGCGGCGCCGTAGCCGTGCGTGAACGTCAGATGTTCGTTGATCCAGGTACGGCTCTGCAGGCTGTTCGAATCCAGTTCTCGCGGGGAAAGCGACAACTGCCGATACACGCCATTCACGCGGTAACGGTCGTTATCCACGTTGCGGAAATCGTAGTAGGTGCGGATTTCCTGGAGCTGGGAGAAGGTGGTGAGCAGCGGCCGGTGGTCCCAGAGGCGCACGTTGTGAAGCGTCGCCCGGCTGGCCTGGAGATCCTGAGGCTTCAGGTCCTCAACCGCCGGAAATTCGCGCTCCTCGAAGCGGTCGAGGGCGTAAGCCTTGCGCGTGAACTCGATGGAGCGTGCGATGTAGGGCGCTTCCTTGTCGATCTCGTTGGGCGTCACCACGAAGCGCTGGAGGAGCTCGGGATAGATCATCCCCCCGACAAAACCGAAAGCGGCCATCCCCAGGACTCCGTATAGTCCGGGCCGCCACGTCCCGCGCACCGCGCCCGCCAAAAACAGCACTGCCGCCAGCAGCGCCAGATAGAACATCACCTGGAGTACCGGCAGCGTCGCTTCCACATCCGTATAGCCCGCGCCAAAGACAATGCCGCGGCGCGAGAAGAGAAGGTCGTAAATGGCCAGCCGCATGCGGTAGGCGAGAATGGCCATCACCACCCCACAAAGGATCATGACGTGGGTGCGCGCGGCAGGAAAGAAGGCGATGCCGCGGTTAGTGGAAGTTGCCCCCCCGGTCAGAAAGTAGATCACCAGCGCGCCCAGCAGCGCCGCCACCGCCGTGACCATCGCCCAGTAATAGAGGAACCAGCGGAAGGGAAGCTGAAACAGGTAGAAGCTCAAATCCAGCCCGAAGAGGGGATCGGGCGTGCCGACGGGGACGGGGTTGCGCGCCAGCAGGTATTCGTTCCAGTACGCCATGCCCCAGTGGCTCAGGCCGTAGGCCACCAGCAGCACCACCACCCAGACGAACCCTTGCAGCGCGCTGTAAAGACGCTCGACGGGATGCAGCTCGTCCATCTCGAACGGCCGGCTGATGTTGCTCGTCACCGCCTGCGCGATGATCAAATTCACGGCCACGAGGAGCAGGAAACCCACACCGGCCAGGCCGCCAATCTGAATCTGCCCCTTCAAAACATTGGCAAACAGCACCGCAAAACCTTCCTGGCGGAACCACAGCCAGTCCACCAGCATATTGAGCCCGCCCGAAACGATGGGCCCGATAACCAGGACGAAGAGTAGAAATGCCAGAACGTACTTGGATCGGCGCTCGGGAGTCACGTGGTTCCTCCGCCGTCATCTTCACACATAGCAATAGTCGTGTCAAAGACGATGGGGCTGGAGCGGCGGCCCTGAACGGGCACGCCATGGCGCGCCCCTTGGAGGGCGGATGATCTGCTTTCGCCTTGCTCTTCGCGAGCTCCGCTTGCGCGGATCAGATGGCCCAGCCTTTGGCTCGTTCGACCGCGCGCTGGAAGCCGGCGTGGAGTTCTTCGCGGCGTGCGGCGGGCATGAGCGGCTCGAAGCGCCGGGCGATTCGGAGCTGCGCGGCAAGTTCCGCCTCGTCTTTCCAGAATCCCACCGCGAGCCCTGCCAGATACGCCGCGCCCAGCGCGGTGGATTCGGTTGAGGCGGGCCGCTCGACGGGAATCCCCAGAATATCGGCCTGGAACTGGCACAGAAAATCGTTGCGCGCCGCGCCGCCATCCACGCGCAGCACGGCAGGGCGAATGCCGGAATCGTGCGCCATGGCGTCTACGACGGCGCGCGTCTGGTAGGCGATTGATTCGAGCGTCGCGCGCACGATGTGATTCCGGTTTGTTCCGCGCGTGATTCCCACGATGGCGCCGCGCGCGTAAGCGTCCCAGTGGGGCGCGCCCAGTCCTACAAAAGCCGGAACGAAATAGACGCCGCCCGTGTCCGGAACCGATGTGGCGATGGCCTCGGTTTCCGCTGCGTCGCGTACCAGTTGCATTTCATCGCGCAACCACTGAATCGCGGCGCCCGCAATAAAGACGCTGCCTTCGAGAGCATAGGTCGTCACGCCCTGGCGCTGCCAGCCCACCGTTGCCAGCAGACCGGCATGGGAATGCGGGATATCGGGCCCCGTATTCATCAGGAGGAAACATCCTGTCCCATAAGTGTTCTTCACCGTGCCACGCAAGAAACACTGGTGGCCGAAGAGCGACCCTTGCTGATCGCCGATGGCGCTGGCGATGGGGATCGAGCTGCCGAAGCGTTGTGTCTCAGCCATCCGCTGGCTCGAGGATTTCACCTCGGGCAGCAGCGGCCTGGGAATCCGGAAGTACTGAAGGATCTCACCATCCCAGCTCATGGTGTGGATGTTGAAGAGCAGGGTTCGCGAGGCATTCGAGACGTCGGTCACATGCGCGGTCCCGCCGGTCAGGTTCCAGATGAGCCAGGTGTCGATGGTGCCGCAGGCGAGTTCTCCGCGCTCGGCGCGGGCGCGAACGCCCGGGAGGTTTTCGAGCAGCCAGGCGATCTTGGTCCCGGAGAAGTAGGCGTCAGTCACCAGGCCGGTCTTGTCACGGAGTGCTTTGTCGAATCCATCCCGCTTGATGCGGTCACACATTCCGGCCGTGCGGCGGCACTGCCAGACGATGGCGTGATAGACCGGCTCGCCCGTGGCGCGATCCCAGATGACCACGGTCTCGCGCTGGTTGGTGATGCCGATGGCGGCGATGTCGCGCGCCCGCACGCCCGCCAGGGCCTGCTCCGCCACGGCGCGTTGCGTCTGCCAGATTTCCCCCGCGTCATGTTCCACCCAGCCGGGCTGGGGATAATGCTGCTTGAATTCCTGCTGCGCGGCGGCGCAAACGTTGCCGTGGTGGTCAAAGAGAATGGCGCGCGAACTGGTGGTGCCTTGATCAAGGGACAGGACGTATTTCGGCATGCTGCGGGTCGCCCTCCGGACGTCAGGGGTGGAGCATAGCACCAACGCGGCTGAAAGCGGTAGCGCCGTGCCAGACGCGGCGCTGTCAACGGTTCGTGTTGAAACTCGGTAAGGCATCTCCGGTTAAGCA
>CAZHKT010000122.1:0-5650 GCA_964533045.1 uncultured Acidobacteriota bacterium
CCCCCGCCATCGGCCGGCCCGGCCCCTCCCGCAACACCCCGCTGAAACGGATCAGGCGCGGAACTGATGTACTTGCTGCGTTCTGACCCCAGGCCGACACGCAACCCAGTCCGGCCAGCACACAGATCGCAGACCAAAAAGTGATTAGACGCCGCATTGACGATTCTCCTTCATCGTTGAAGTTACGTTTCCCTGCTGGCGAGAAGCCTAGCTGACCCTCTCCGCGCTGTCAATAATTGGCCGAATGG
The DNA here is from genome assembly GCA_964533045.1 of uncultured Acidobacteriota bacterium. Lineage (GTDB taxonomy): Bacteria > Acidobacteriota > Terriglobia > UBA7540 > UBA7540 > JACQNR01. The sequence continues at coordinate 249 of CAZHKT010000122.1, forward strand.
GTGATGACCAGTATGTTAATTTGAGAGGTAAGCCATCATGGCAGTGAATTGAAGTTTGGCGGTGCCCTTAAAGGATGGAATCTCCCTTCGACCTTTCAAAGGGTGAGGGCAGGGGATGGGATACAGGCATGTCTGCCGGGAGCCAACCGGTGGCTTGCAATTCGCTTTTTATTCGCCTATGATGTGGACGACAGGCCGGCTGCAGGAATCACCGGCAAAGGGTTGCGGGAGGAGGGTGTTGGCATGGCGCTCACGAGGAGGCAGAAGCAAGTTCTGGATTTCCTGGTGAACTTCATCAACAAGCACGGGTATTCGCCCAGTTTCGAAGAGATTGGCGAATCGCTGGGTTTGTCCTCGCTCGCCACCGTCCACAAGCACATGGAGACGCTGGAGCGGAAAGGTTTCATTCGCCGCGGCTACAATCGCAGCCGGTCCGTGGAGGTGGTGGCGGTCCCCGGATCAGTTCCCTTTGCCAAGACCGCCTTGAAGCCTTTTGGCGGCGCGCACGCGGGGCGCAGTGAAGTCGCACCGCCGGGTGCCGGCTCCGCCGATTTCCTTGGGCAGATCGAATTCCCGCTCCTCGGCCGCATCGCCGCCGGGCAGCCCGTCGAAGCGATTCGGAATCCCGAAACTTTTTCGTTTGGCGATTTTACCAGCGGCCGGGGCAACATTTACGTCCTGCGCGTGAAGGGCGACTCCATGATCGACGATCACATCTGCAACGGGGACTATATTCTGGTCGAAGGGACCGATACGGCGGAAAACGGCGAGATTGTCGTCGCCCTCACCCAGGGAACCGATGCGACACTGAAACGCCTCTTCCGCGAACCCAACGGGAAAGTTCGCTTGCAGCCCGCCAATGCCGACATGGACCCGATCATCCTTCCGGCGCGGGAGGTGAAAATTCAGGGTCGCGTCATCGGAGTTCTGAGAAAATACTGAGGGCAGGGTTCAGAAGCCTCGAGTCAGGATCACGAGAGGACTCTTGTCGATGGATTCGGTTTGCCGGAACGCAGGTTTCTTTCTCGCGGCGGTCGCATTGACGCTCGGCGGCCATGGCGAGGCCGCACGCGCTGAGGAGATCACCCTCCAGGATGGCAAAAAGCTGAATGGCTCGATCGTCGGATTCGAGAATGGAATGTTCAAGGTGGAGACGGATTTTGGGTTCGTCCTGATCAGGAGGGACAGGGTCAGGAACATTAGTCAGTTCCCGGCAGCCGCGAAAGACCGTGCGGCCCCTCCCAAACCAGACACTGCGCCGCCCAAGCCCGCTGCACCAACACCGGCGGTTGCCGCCGCAGCTGAAGCTCCCAAACCTCCTCCCCCGCCGTCGGCGCCTGTTAGTCGTCCTCTGAATGAGCCTCTGCCCAGCAAAATCAGAGCCAGAGTGGAGGGCACTTCATACATCAACGAGACCTTTATGTTCACGTTCTACAAGCCTCCGGGATGGAAGATTCAGGAGGAGGCACCGCGCGAAACCGGTCGCGCCATCGTGGCCATTGGCCCGCCAGACGAGCACACCATCCTCTTTGTTGAGCGCCAAGTCTGGAGCGGCGAGCCGGACCTGAAGAGCGACGCGACAGAAGCCAACCTGCGGGCGACTTACCGCGACTACCGTAAGATTCTGGAGTCTGCCGTCGAAGTCGATGGCCGGCCGGCGATCCGCAAGGAGTTCGAAGGCGTGCTGGATGGCGCGTTGTGGCGGGGTGTGGCCTTGCGCGTCGCCCAGCAGAATACGGTCTTTGGAGTCATCGGGCTGACTTCGGCCGAGACGATCGAATTCCACGAAGCGGTCTTGAACAAGATCCTCAAGTCATTTCGATTCATCCGCGCCCATGAAGGCAATCCTGCCAAGAAATCCCAGCCATGACCCATCCGGCCAGATGCAGCTAGTTGCCAGTTCGTTGCAACTGGAATTGCGCCGCTGAGAGATAAGTCTTTATTTATCAATGCGAAGATTGACAGGACTTGATTCCCTTTATAGATTGCTCTCTGCAAGATCCGCCCTCGCTCTGGGCCCCAGCTTGCGCATTGGTTATGTTTCAATCATTTGTCATCACGTTACGCGAAGGCGTGGAAGCGGCTCTGATCATCGGCATTGTGCTCAGCCACCTGAAGCGCACCGGCCGGGCAGCCTGGGGCCGAATCGTTTTCTGGGCGCTGGCGGCGGCGGTCGCAGCGAGTCTGGCGGGGGCTTACCTGCTCAGCCGCATCGAAATCAATCAAGAAGCCTTCGAGGGCTGGCTGATGCTGGCGGGTTCCTTCTTCGTCGCCAGCATGACGGTCTGGATGTGGCGCACGGGCAGGCATCTGAAGCGCGAAATCGAGACCAAACTCACCGAGCTTTCCGAGAAGCCGTCCGCCGCGGCGGCTGCGGGCCTGTTTGCGTTTGTTTTCCTGATGGTTTTTCGCGAGGGCATTGAAACCATCATCTTCCTCGCCAGTGTCTCGCTCCAGACCAGCGACATTCTCAACTTCATCGGCGGCATCCTGGGTCTGGCGGTGGCGATAGGCCTGGGGCTGGCGTTTTTCAAGGGCAGCCTGCGGGTCAACCTGGCGAGGTTCTTCCGCGTGACGGCGCTCCTGCTGCTGGTGGTGGCCGTACAGCTTTTCATTGGCGGCCTGCACGAACTCTCCGAGGCGCGCATCCTTCCTGCCAGCCAGCGCGAGATGGCGATCATCGGTCCCATCGTGAACAACGACGCCGTTTTCTTTGTGGCGGCGGTGGCACTGGCGATTCTGGTTCTGCTGGCGCGGCAGCGGCCGGCCAGCGCGCCCAATCTTGCCGAAGCTTCCGCCCCCGAGCGGCGCAAGCTCCGGGCCGAGCAGAAAAATCAGAACTTCTGGCGCGCTGCGGGACTGGCGGTGGGGGCGGTGGTGATCGTCGCGATCACCGCGGATTACGTCTATTCGCTCTCGGCGCAGACGCTCTCGCCGGCGCAGCCCGTGGCGATCGAATCGGGCGAAGTGCGCATTCCGGTGAGCGAGCTGGCGGACCGCAGCCTGCATCGTTACTCGGTCCAAGCGGGCGGCACGACGGTGCGCTTCATCGCGCTGCTCGACGCGACCGACACGGTTCGCGCCGGCCTGGACGCCTGCCTGATTTGCGGCACGCAGGGTTATTACCAGGACGGGCCCAACGTCATCTGCAAGCACTGCGCGGCGGCGATCTATATTCCGACCATCGGCATGGCGGGCGGGTGCAATCCGATTCACATTGATTACCGGGTGGAAAACGGGACGCTGATTATTTCGGAGGCAGCCTTCACTGAAGGCGCGCAGTATTTCAAGTAGTTCCGGGGGGCGCTGGCGTCTCGCCTGAAATTTTCTAAATCGGTGCCGACAAGAGGCCTGCGGTCCCCGGCCGTCGCGTGGGCCTTCCGGCCGACACGCCGATGGCGACCTAAAGGTCGCCGCTACGAATCGACTGGGTGGCGACCTGAAGGTCGCCGCCACGGCAGTGCAAATCATGCTCGCGCACATTGTCACACGCTCGCTGGTACGGCGCCGCCGGCGCAAGCTGCTGACGCTGCTTTCGGTGACGCTGGGGATTGCGGTGACGGCGGCGGTGGCCTCGATGGCGCTCGACGTCGGCGACCGCGTCGGGCGCGAGCTGCGATCCTTCGGCGCTAATATCACCATCACACCCGCCGCCGACGGCCTGCCGGTCACCCTGGCCGGAGTGGATTTCCGCCCTGCCGGGTCCGGCGCCTACCTGGGCGAAGACGACCTGCTCAAGCTCAAAAAGATTTTCTGGCGCCACAACATCATGGCGTTCGCGCCATACCTCTACCTGCCGGGAAGCCTCGAAGGGCGACGCGTCGTGCTGGTGGGCTCGTGGTTCGAAAAGTCGCTGGTGGTCGACAAGTCTGAGACCGTTCGCCCGGGCCTCAAGGCCCTTCACCCTACCTGGAAGGTGAGGGGGGCCTGGCCGGCGGATAATGACGCCGAGGGAGCTCTGGTGGGCACGCGCGTGGCCGCAGCGCTCGGTCTTACACCCGGCGCTGTCATCGAATTCAAGCCGGCGGGCGGGGCCTCGCGCCGGCTGACGGTGCGTGGCATTCTCGAAGCCGGCAGCGAGCAGGATGATCAAATTCTGGTTCCCATCGCCACCGTCCAGTCGCTTCTTAACCTTCCGGGCAAGTTCCGTCGCGCCGAAGTGAGCGCGCTCACCTCACCCGAAGACGCCTTTGCCCGCTCCGACGTGACTAAAATGTCGCCCGAGGATTTCGACCGCTGGTACTGCACGCCGTACGTGAGCGCCATCTGCTACCAGATTCAGCAGGCGATTCCGGGCGTCGAGGCGAGGCCCGTCTACCGCGTGGCGGAGACGGAGGGCGCCATTCTGGACCGCGTGGGATTGCTCATGGTGATGCTGGCCGTGGCTGCGCTGGCGAGCACCGCCCTCGCCGTGGCCTCTATGATGCTGGCCACCGTGCTTGAGCGTCGCGCCGAGATCGGCCTTTACCGCGCGCTCGGCGCTTCCAACGCGCGTGTGGCGGCGATCTTTTTGATGGAAGCGCTGGTGGTGGGACTGGCGGGCGGCATCGCGGGTTACTTCGCGGGCAGCCTGATGGCGCGCTACCTGGGCAAGCTGATTTTCGGCATCCCCGCCGAGATGCATTGGATCATGTTGCCGGCGGCGGTGGCGCTGGCCTTGGTGGTGACGCTCCTGGGAAGCGCCGGGCCGATCGCCAGCGGCCTGAAACTTGCGCCCGCGACGGTGTTGCACGATGAGTAGCAGCAGTCGTTGCCCCCGCCGTAGGGTCAGCCCCCCGGTCGTCGCGTCAGCCGTAGCGTCGGCCTTCAGGCCGACACACCGATGGCGACCTGAAGGTCGCCGCTACGAAGCGGAAGATTCAATGGACTTTCGACGAAAGAAGATTCGCTTAGACCCCTTGAGATACCGAGGCCGCAATTGGTATTTCATAACGGTCTGCACGGAGGGAGGGCGAGAAAGGTTTCTCGATCCCCAGGTTGTCCAGAAGGTCCTGCGAATCCTTGAGACCTCGGGACGCTCGAAAGGATTTCGACTGTTGGCCTATTGTTTTATGCCAGATCATCTGCACCTGCTTGCAAGCGGCCTCAACGAGGATTCGGACCTTCAGACGTTCATGAAGGATTTCAAGCAGAGGTCGGGATTCCAGTTCAAGGCCAAAGCAGGCCAGCAGCTCTGGCAGAGGTATTTTTACGATCACGTTCTCAGGTCGGAAGACAAGTGGGAAGCAGTTGCGTGGTACATCTGGATGAATCCAGTCCGGAAAGGCCTGTGCGATAACCCCTCAGTTTGGCCGCATTCCGGTTCACAGGAGTTCGCATGGCAGAAACTGATGAAACCCGTCGGTCAGGAGTGGGTTCCACCATGGAAGAAACAGCCGTAGCGTCGGCCTTCAGGCCGACAC
>CAZHKT010000122.1:5750-11295 GCA_964533045.1 uncultured Acidobacteriota bacterium
ACCAATGGCGACCTGAAGGTCGCCGCTACGAAGCGACAGGGTGGCGACCTGAAGGAATTGGCGTCGGTCGTAGCGTCGGCCTTGAGGCCGACACACCAATGGCGACCTGAAGGTCGCCGCTACGAAGCGACAGGGTGGCGACCTGAAGGCATTGGCGTCAGCCGTAGCGTCGGCCTTCAGGCCGACACACTGATGGCGACCTGAAGGTCGCCGCTACGAAGCAATGGCGACCTAAAGGTCGCCGCTGCGCGGCCTCACGGAGATTGAGATATGCCTCCCAAGAAGAACAGCTCGCTTTTCCTCCGGCTCTGGCTGCGCGCCCTCACGGTGAAGCGGCCGCAAGCGGCGCTGGGTCTGGCGGCAGTCTTGGTGGGCGCGGCGCTGGCCGCCACGCTGCTCAATTTGCACGACGGGGTGCGGCGGAAGATGACCCAGGAATTCCGCCCTTACGGAGCCAATGCCATTGTCGCCCCGCGGGGCGAAAACGAATTGCTGGGCGAAGCAGTTCTGGCCGGATTGAATGCCTGGCGCGAGCGCACGCCGGGCGCCGCGGTGGTGCCGTTGCTGCATGTAGTGATGCGGCTGCGTCCCGCGCGGGTGGACGAACGCTTGCCGGAGTTTCAGAATGTGGTGGTGGTCGGGACGGATTTCGCGGCGCTGCGAGCGATGTATCCCAATTGGCGGTTGGCAGGGGCGCAGCATGGTGTAGGGGCGCCCGTGGTGGGCGCTCCCCGGGCGGGGACAAGCCCCGCCCATCTGCAAGCTGGGCAACACGCTGCCCCACTGGCGGCTTCGTCCGCCTTGGGGATCCCGCCGGGCGGCTGCATCGCCGGCACGCGGGTGGCGCGCGCCATGCGCCTTTCGGTGGGAAGTGAAGTCTCCGCAGAATCGGTAGGGGCGCCCCTGGTGAGCGCCCCCCGTGCGGGGACAAGCCCCGCCCCTGCGACGACGGTTTCCGGCGGAGCAAGCCCCGCCCTTGGCTGCCGCATTTCGGGTATTCTCTCTACCGGCGGGGCGGAGGACGATCAACTCTTCCTGCCTCTCGAGGTGCTGCAACGCACCGCGGGATTCGAAGGCCGGCAAAGCGTCATCGAGCTTCTGATTCCGGGCGAGGGAGGCGGGATCGAACGCACCGTGGCCGAACTGGGCTCGGCCTTGCCGGGGGCGAGCGTCCGTCCGGTGCGCGCCATTGTGGAGTCGCAAGGCCGCGTGTTGGGAACGATTCGCTGGCTGCTGCTTTCGCTCACCGCGCTGATTCTTGTCATCGTGGCGCTGTGCGTGATGGCGACGATGACCGCTATCGTGCTCGAACGGAAGAAGGACGTCGCGGTGATGAAGGCGCTGGGCGCCACCGACCGTCTGATCCTGCGGCTGTTTCTCTGCGAGGGCGCCGGCATGGGCCTGACCGGCGGATTGCTTGGTTTTGGCCTCGGCTTGTTGCTGGCGCGCGAGCTGGGGTTGCGGCTGTTTGGCGTGCCAATCGAACCGGCGTGGTGGACCTTGCCCTTGATCGGATTGGGGAGCGGCGCACTGACCGTCGTGGCCACGCTGTTCCCCGTGCGCCTGGCACAGTCGGTGCAGCCCGCCACGGCGTTGAAAGGTGTCTAACCGGGGTATGCGGCGCCCCGCCGAAAGTGTTTTGAAAAGATGCCGGCCGGAGGCCGGCGCATCCAGGCAAGACCGGCATTGACCGTAGCGGCGACCTTCAGGTCGCCACCCTGTCGATTCGTAGCGGCGACCTTCAGGTCGCCAGGTTCGAGCAACGGCGAGTGGCGGGCTGAAGCCCGCCGCTACGGGGAGCAAGTGGGAGTGGCGAGCTGAAGCCCGCCGCTACAGGAAGCCGGTACGGGGAGCCGGGAGGGGGCGTATCACTTGTCATTCATCGAAGTTGAACATGTCACGCGCAAGTACAGCGAGGCGGTCTTCGCGCTGCGGGACGTATCGTTCACCGTGGAAAAGGGCGAGTGGCTGGCGGTGATGGGACCGTCGGGCTCGGGCAAAAGCACGCTGATGAACATCCTCGGCTGCCTCGACGCGCCCGACGCGGGTACGGCGCGTGTGGACGGCCAGGACGTGACGCAGCTCCGGGGCGAGGCCCTGGCGCGCTTTCGCGCTGAGAAGATCGGGCTCGTCTTCCAGCAATTTCATCTTGTGCCCTATCTCACGGCGATCGAGAACGTGATGCTCGCGCAGTACTTCCACAGCCTGGCGGACGAGCAGGAAGCGGCCGAAGCGCTGAAGCGGGTGGGGCTGGGCGACCGGCTGCATCATCTGCCCTCGCAACTTTCCGGCGGCGAGCAGCAGCGGGTTTGCGTGGCGCGCGCCTTGATCAATCAACCCAACCTGATCCTGGCCGATGAACCCACCGGCAACCTCGACGAAGTGAACGAAACCATCGTCATGGGCCTCTTCACGGAATTGCACCGCGAGGGCCACACGATTCTGATGGTCACGCACGATCCGGAAATCGGGCGCATGGCGGAGCGGCGCATCGAACTGCACCACGGCAAATTGACCGACGTGTCGGTCTTCCCGGCGGGCGAAGAAGAGTTGATTGATAACCTGCTCAAAGCCGTCTGGAAAGCCCGCGAGGAAAATGGCGGCCGGCCGCTGGTCGCCCACCAGTTGCCGGCATTTGTGCGCAACCGCGCCACCTTTCTGCTCATGGCGCAGGAAGAGCTGGTCCGCACCGAGGGCGGCGTGCTGACCATGAGCGCGCAGGGCGAAGCGCGCGCCCGCAGCGTCATCCGTCGGCATCGGCTGGCCGAACGGCTCTTCTTCAACACCTTTGGCCTGGACGAGGAACTGCTGGACTCCAACGCCTGTCGCATCGAGCATACCCTCGGGCCGGAGGTCGTCGAGAAACTCTGCTCCTTCCTGCACCACCCCGAAACCTGCCCGCACGGCTCGCCCATCCCGCGCGGCACCTGCTGCCCGGTAAGACAGTAGCGGCGGTCTCTGACCGCCGTCATGCGGCGGTGCGGACATCGCCGCTACAGCGAGCCCTTGGCGATATGGGTGAAACTTGCCTTCAGAACGGCCTTGCAGGCAACGCAAACGTACGCGGGGAAATCCTTCGCCGCGTCTTCCCACAGGAACACCCGGCACTCGCCGCAGCGCGCGCAGGGCATGGCGGGATGGGTGGAATCGGGCTGGGGCGGCGCGGCGAAAGGTTCACGGACTTCACCCACGCGTTCGCTTTCGATTTCAAACGTCGTGTAACACTGATTGCAGATGTGATTAAAGCAGCACGCGGGCTGGCAGGAATAGAAGACGTCGGCCGATCCGCACGCCGGGCAGGCAATCGAAATGGGCGCGAGTCGCATCCCTCAGCCCTCCGAGGCCCTGACCCATCGCGCCACTTCGCGCAGTGAGGGCCGCTTCCCGTACATCAGAATCCCCACGCGATAGACGCGCGCCGAGATCCAGATAATGACGCTGGTGGTGGCGATGATGATCGCCAGCGACAGTAGAATCTGCCAGAGCGGAGGCATCTGCAGCGCCATGCGCAGCACCATGTGGACGGGCGAAAAGAAGGGAATCAGGGAAAGCGTGACGGCGGTGGGCGAACTGGGGCTGCGCAGGACGAAGGTCATCATCACCGGGCTGAAGCCGAGCAGCAGGTTGAGCGGCGTGGCGATCTGCTGGCTCTCTTCCGTGCTGGAGACCATGGCCCCAACCGCGGCGTAGAGCGACGCGTACAGGAAATAGCCGCAGACGAAGAAGGCAATGATGAAGCCGACGACGGGAAGCGGCAATTCGATCTGGGGCAGGCGATTGCCGGGCCAGAAGAGTTCCGCCGCCGTGCGGGCGTAGGTGCCGATGATGGCGGCGGTGGCGAGCCACACCGAAAGCTGCGTGAATCCCACCGCGCCCACGCCGATCAGTTTCCCCCACAGCAGGTGCGAGGGCCGCAGCGAAGCAACCAGCAATTCCACCACGCGCGTGTTCTTTTCCTCCTGCACCGACTGCATGGTGGCGATGCCGTAGACGAAGATGGTCATGTAAAGCACGGTCATCAGGACGATGGCCAGGCCGATGGTCTGGCCGCGCTCGACCTCTTCGCCCTCGGTCTTGACCTTCATCAGCGTCAGCGGCACGCCCTCGAGCAGCGGCCGGACGCGCTGGTAGTCCACGCCGATTTCCTTCAAGCGGTGGGCGGCGGCGGCCTCGTTCAGCGCGCGGCGGACGGCCGCGGCCAGCGCCACGTCGCCGGGATTGCGCGCATAGAAGACCGGTTTCCCGCCGTCGAAATAGCTTGCAGGAATGAGTAGAAATCCGTCCATTTCGCCGCGCAAGACGCGGGCGCGAAAATCCTCGCGGGCGCGGTTCGCCTCTTCCGCCGATGAGGCGACCACCTGATGCGCCACTCGATACGCCGCCGGTCCGCCCCTCGCCGTCTCGCCGAAGCCGCGCGCCACCGCTTCGCCCAGGATGCCCGTGGCATCGATGACGCCCAGTTCCTGCGTGCGCGGCTTCTGCTGAGCGGCCACGTAGGCGGTCAGGGTGATGATCGCCACCAGCATCAGCGGCACCAAGAAGGTGCTGAAGATGAATCCCGTGGTGCGCACGCGGGCCAGGTACTCGCGCTTGACCACCAGGGCGATCTTACGCACGGGTCACCTTCTCGATGAAGATGTCATTGAGAGGCGGCTCGATCAGCTCGAAGCGGGTGATGGCGATGCCGCGTTCCACCGCCGCGCGCAGGATGTGCTGCGGATCGACGCCGGGGCGCAACCGCAGGTCCGCCACGGCCCCATGATGGTTCACGCTCTCGATGAGATCGGGGAAATTCAGGAAACCCTCGCCGCCCTCATGCTGGAGGCGCAGCGTGTTCTTGCCGTAGGACTGCTTGATGGCCTTCAGGCTGCCGTCGAGCACTTTGCGGCCCTTGTGGATCAGGCAAATCGAATCGCACATCATTTCCACCTGTTCCATGCGGTGGGTGGAAAGGATGATGGTGGTGCCCTGGGCGCGCAGGTCGAGCATGATGTCTTTGATCAGCGCGGCGTTGATCGGATCGAGCCCGCTGAAGGGCTCGTCGAGAATCAGCAGCGGCGGGCGATGCAGCACGGCGGCGACGAACTGAATCTTCTGCTGCATGCCTTTGGAGAGATCGTGGATTTTCCGCTCGGCCCACGCGGCCAGGCCCAGCCGGTCCAGCCACTCCCGGGCGCGGCGGCCCGCCTCGGCTTCCGAGAGCCCCTTGAGCGCCCCCAGGAAACGCAGGATCGCCATGACCTTCAACTTGGGGTACAGTCCGCGCTCTTCGGGAAGATAGCCGATCAGGTCCTGGCTGCGGTCGCTGAGCGGCTGGCCGAAGATCAGCACACGCCCCGCGTCGGGCAGGAGCATGCGCATCACCATGCGCAGGGTGGTGGTCTTGCCCGCACCGTTCGGCCCCAGCAAGCCGTAGAGCGACCCGGCCGGGACGGCAAGGTCCACGCCATCGACCGCCACCACCGAGTTAAAACGCTTGGTTACGCCCTCCATGCAAACGGCGTCCGGCTGCTCCACGATGGCTCCCTGCGCGATGAGAATCGGT
>CAZHKT010000123.1:0-11167 GCA_964533045.1 uncultured Acidobacteriota bacterium
GGGAAGTATACACGAAATGCTCCCTGATGTCACTATATTATGTAATTCTCTCTAAAAGGCAAGGTCTGCGCCAGCCACGGCGCCAGTTCTCCCCCAAAACCGCACCCACCAGCGCCTACGAGATGGGTGCGCCACATACGCTGCCGGGGTTGGGCGGCGTCATGTTGGTGGCACGGATCGTTCGCTTTTCGATGCGAACTTTCATTTCACCGTCAGGGTGGGGCAGGAATTCAATCTCATCCAGCCTCCGAACGCCAGAATTGCCCCCGCCGCCTAGTTCAGGCGCTCGAGTTCGCCCCTCGGGGTTTTCATGCTTCATCCCCCTTCTGAATTCTGACTCCTGCATTTCTATACATCAATCTGCGCCCGCTGGGAGCGCAGGCATCCTGCCTGCATGCAGCCGGGACGGCTGCGCCCCCAGGGAGCTACACATCGATCTGCGCGCGCTGGAGGCGGTCGCTGTAGTCCACGTAGACCGTCTTCCATTCGGAATAGAAATCAATGGCAGTGACGGCGGCTTCGCGGTGGCCGTTGCCGGTCTGCTTGGTGCCGCCGAAGGGCAGGTGCGTTTCGGCGCCGATAGTGGGCGCGTTGACGTACACGATGCCGGTATCGAGGTCGCGGATGGCCTGATAGGCACGGTTGAGGTTGCGCGTGTAGATCGAGGACGAGAGCCCGTAGGCCACGCCGTTATTGATTTCGATGGCTTCTTCCAGCGTGCCGAAGGGAATGACCGAAACCACCGGCCCAAAGATTTCTTCCTGCGAGATGCGCATCTGGGGGTGGCAATCGCCGAAGATGGTAGGTTCGTGGAACCAGCCGTGGGCATAGTCGCCCGAGGTCAGGCGATGTCCGCCGGTCAGGAGCTTGGCGCCTTCGTTCTTGCCGATTTCGACATATTCCTCGACCGTCTTGAGCTGGCCTTCGTTGACGCAGGGGCCCATCTGCACCGTTGGATCGAGCCCGTCGCCGACCTTGAGGGCGCGGGCACGCTCCACAAAGCGCTCCACGAATTCCTTGTACACCTCCTTGTGACAGGCCACGCGGCTGGCGGCGGTGCAACGCTGGCCGGTGGTCCCAAAGCCGCCCCAGATAGCTCCGTCCACAGCCAGATCGAGATTGGCGTCGTCCATGACGATGATGCAGTTCTTGCCGCCCATTTCCAGGCAGCAGTGCTTGAAGTTGTGCGAGCAGGCTTCCGACACGCGCCGGCCGACCTCGGTCGAGCCGGTGAAGGACACCACTTTCACATCGTTGTGCATCATGAGCGTGTCGCCCACTTCGCCGCCGCCGCCGGTGACGTAGTTCACCACGCCGCGCGGGATGCCCGCGTCCTCCAGCACGCGCACCAGATGGAGCATAGAGAGCGGCGTGTCGGTCGCCGGCTTCATCACTACCGTGTTGCCGCAGATGAGCGCGGGCATGACCTTCCACGACGGAATGGCCATAGGGAAGTTCCACGGCGTGATCATGGTGCAGACGCCGATGGGCGAGCGCAGCGTCATGCAGCTCTTGTTGGGAAGCTCGGAGGTGGTGGTTTGACCGAAGAGCCGCCGGCCCTCCCCCGCCATGTAGTACGTCATGTCAATCGCTTCCTGGATATCGCCGCGGGTTTCAAGGAGGATCTTGCCCATCTCGCGCGTCATCAGCTGGGCGTATTCTTCCTTGCGCTCGACCAGCAGGCGGGCGGCGCGAAACAGAATCTCGCCACGCTTGGGCGGAGGCACCAACCGCCAGGTCTTGAAGGCTTCTTTGGCCGCGGCGATGGCGTTTTCCACGTCCTGCACGTTCGATTTCTGGAAGATGCCCACCAGATCGCGCCGGTCGGCCGGGTTGAGGTTCTCAAATGTCCGGCCGCTCACCGATTCGACCCATTCTCCGTTGATAAAGTTCTTATAGACTTTGGGGGGTGCCATGCGAAGTTCCTCCAATCAGGATGGCGTCGGCAGGGACAACCCTTTGCCGAAGGATTCGAAGTCCGAAATGCCGGGCCACTATAGCAAACGGGCGGGAGAGCGGCAAGGCAGGGTGGGACGCGCACCAAATGGCGTGCCGCCGGGCAGGGCGGGCTTGACGGGCGCCAGGGCATATGCTATAATTATAGGCTAGAGTGGCCGGCGAGGATTCGCCTCGTTTGACCGCCGGCCACCCGCAGACCGTTCCAAAGCGACGGAACGAAGCGACGATGTTGTTGAAAAGTAGGGATCAGGGATTTTGAACCGAGACCGTCGGGGCGCGGGTTGCCGCGCCGGCTGATTTGAGGTAGCCTGACTAATGATGCCTCGGCTGTGTTTCAAGCTTGCCATGCCGATCTTGCTGGCCGGCAGACAGGCTTTGGACGGGGGCGAAGCAGAGCATCCCTTCGGCAAGGCGGCTTGAGAGGTGGCGCGATATCGGGTACATCGCGAAACTGAGGAACGAAGCCACGATTTTATTGAAAACAAAGGATCGGATCTCCAGCGGAAAACGCGGATCGAGCCTGTCGAGACGCCGATGGGCAAGGAGGTGATGGACAAACTTCGGCCGATAGCCTCGGCTTTAGCACTCCTTGACATCGAGTGCTAAAGTGGTTAAAATTTAGTCTGCTACTCTACTTGTACTACGTTCATTATATTAGACTTACGCTATGAGCGCGAGCCCTTCAAAACTCGATAAGCGGCAGCGTGAGGTGCTGGCGGCGGTGGTCCGTCTCTTTGTGGCGACGGGGGCCCCGGCGGGTTCGAAGTCCGTAGCCGCCCTGTTGCAGGAGTCCTGGAGTTCGGCCACGATTCGCAGCGTGATGGCAGAGCTGGAGGAAATGGGCTACCTGGGGCAGCCACACATTTCCGCCGGTCGAGTACCCACCGACCTCGCCTATCGCTATTACGTGAACTTTCTGGCAGGCTCCACGCGACTGGAGCCCGAGACCGCGCGATTCATCGAAAACAGGCTGGGCCCGGCCAAGGATGAGCCGGAGCAATTGATGGCGCGGACATCGGAAGTGCTCGCCCAGGTATCACACCATGTTGGAATCGTTCTGGGCCCGGCGCTGGAAGAGAAAGTGCTCGAACACATCAAGTTCGTCCGGCTACCCGAGCGGCGCGTTCTGGCGGTGATCGTTTCCAAGCCCGACCTGATTGAAAACAAAGTCATTACAATGGCAGAGGAATTGAGCCAGGAGGAACTGGATCGCGCCGCGGACTTCCTGAATGGCGAGTTCCGCGGCTGGTCGCTGTGGGCGGTTCGGGTCGAGATTTTTAACCGCCTGGAGAGAATGAAGGCGCTGTGCGACCGCATGGTTTCGACCGTGGCGGTACTGTTTCAATCCGGCGCATTGGGCCACGAGGAAACCGGCACGCTCTTCGTCGATGGGACCGAAGCGCTCGTGGATCAGCCGGAATTTGGGGAGGCTGGAGCCTTCAAGGAACTGTTGCGGGCCTTTGAAGAAAAGGTCAAAGTCGTTAAGATTCTCAGCGCCTGCCTCCAAACGCCTAATTCAGGAGTAGTGACATTGATTGGGCGCGAAAACCCGGCCCGCGAAATGCAGCATTGCGCGGTGATCGTGGCGCCATACCGCTATCGGAGCCGGGTGGTGGGAGCCCTGGGCGTAGTAGGGCCCACCCGCATCGAATACGACCGCGCCATCTCCACGGTGGATTACGTGGCGCAACTCTGCAGCCGCCTGCTGAGCGCTGGTTAGACTTCGAATCTAGGAATGAGTGGAAGCATGAACGGCAAGACGGATCAACCCGCACCGACACCCGAAACCGAACTCGCGCCGGGGGGGACACCCGCGCCGGCCGAGGCCGCGCCGGCCCCCGCCAGCCGCGAGGCCGAACTGCAGGCGGCGCTAGACCAGCTGACCGCCGAACGGGACGAATTGAAGGACCTGTTGCTGCGCAAGCAGGCCGAGCTGGAGAACTTCCGCAAGCGCATGCAGCGCGAAAGGGAAGAGTTTCTCCAGCACGCCACCGCCGAGCTGATTCATTCGCTTCTGCCGACCCTTGACGCCCTGGACCGTGCTCTGGCGCACCGCAACGAAGGCGTCCCGGTGCAGTACGTCCAGGGGCTGGAGCTGATTCGCAAGGAAATGATGGACGCGCTCGGCAAGGCCGGGCTCACCTCCCTCGACGCGCTCGGCCAGACGTTTGATCCGCATGTGCACCAGGCGGTCGAGATGGTCGAGTCGGCGGAGCACCGGGACCAGGAAATCGTCGAGCAGGTGCTGCCCGGGTACCGGCTGAAGAAGCGGCTGTTGCGCCCGGCGGTGGTCAAGGTCGCCGTGGCCAAAGCCGCGCCGGGCGAGAAGGCCGAGTAGCAGCGGCGAGGCGAGCGCCGCGACCGCGCATCGCAGGGGACTGGCGCTACACCTTGAGGGCTTCGAGTTGAGCGACAAGCGTGATTATTATGAGGTCCTGGGTGTCTCGCGAAGCGCGAGCGATCAGGAGCTGAAAAGCGCTTACCGGAAGCTCGCCATTCAATTTCACCCCGATAAGAACCCCGACGATCCGCGGGCGGCGGAGGAGAAGTTCAAAGAAATCAGCGAAGCGTACAGTGTGCTGGCGGACCCGCAGAAGCGCGCCGCCTACGATCGCTACGGCCACGCGGCGGTGAGCGGCTCCGGCAGTTACGCTCCGGACTTCAACTCCACCATCTTTTCCGATTTCTCCGACATCTTCGGCGACCTGTTCGGCTTCGGAGACATCTTCGGAGGAGGCGGCGGGCGGCGCGCCACGCGCGCCCGGCGCGGGGCGGATTTGCGCTACGACCTGGAGATTGATTTCCTGGAAGCGGCCACGGGGCTCGAAACCAAGATCAAGATTCCCCGCTCGGAGAGTTGCTCCGAGTGCAATGGGCGCGGCGCAAAACGGGGCAGCGAGCCGGTTACCTGCTCGGCCTGCGGCGGGCGCGGCCAGATTCGCAGCACGCAGGGATTCTTCACCATCGCGCGCACCTGTCCGCAATGCGCCGGCATGGGCCAGGTGATCCGCGAGAGTTGCCCGGCCTGCGGCGGCGAAGGCCGCGTGCGCCGCGAGAAAGTGCTGGGCCTGAAGATTCCGCCGGGCGTGGAAGACGGCATGCGCCTGCGCGTGAGCGGCGAAGGCGAGGCCGGCCAGCAAGGCGGGCCTCCGGGGGATCTCTACGTCCTCATTTCGGTCCGCGATCACCCCTTCTTCGAGCGGCGCGGGCGCGACCTCTATTGCACGATTCCCATTTCCATCACCCAGGCCATTCTCGGCGCCGAGATTAAAGTGCCACTGTTGCGTGGTCAGGAGAAATTGCGCATTCCGGAAGGAACGCAGACCGGTTCGGTGTTCCGTCTGCGCGGCAAAGGCTTTCCCGACGTGGACGGCCGCGGGCCCGGCGACCTCTACGTCGCGGTGCACGTGGTGATTCCCAAAAACCTTCATCGCGATCAGCGGCGCATCCTTGAATCGCTGGAAGGCGCCCTGCGCGTGGACAACAAACCCCTCCCCAGACCCTCGGGGCGCGGCCGCTCCCGCCACGATTAATCGCCGCGACGGAGGCGCCAAGGTCGTCTCCCCTTGGGTGCCGGTGTCCGAGCCCGCCGCCCCAGCGGCTGCGTCGTTCAGCGGCGGAACCACCGCAGGCCCAGGGTGAGCATGCTCCCGTTCAACCCCGGATTCGGCTGCTGAATGCCGGCGTTGGAGATATGGAAGTAACGGTATTCAATATAGAAAGCCCGCCGAGGTCGGTAGAAATACTGGACTCCCAGGCCGCCTTGCGGCATGAATTGCTTGTGGCCGGTAAGTTCCGGGACGCGGCGGTCCATGGTCGTGTACATGAAACTGGCGCCCGGATCGAAGAAGGGCATAACGTTCTTGTAGGGCTTGAAGTTGAAACGGAGGAAAAGCGTCGTTCCCAGCATTACGCCGCCCGGATGAACCGCGCTGCCGATCACGCCTTCATTGACCAGTTCGAAGCGGCTCAAGGGGCCGTGCTGCCAGTTCTTCACGATGATGCCCGCCTGGGGCTGGAAGATGAGAATGTTGACATGGGAAATGTTGCGCGGGATGGCATTTTCCACGCCGTAGCCCAGGCCCAGGCCGAAATTCCAGTGGCTGCGGGAGGTCCAGCGCGGCTGGCCGCTTTCTGTCCCAGTCATCGCGGCAGGCGCCGGCGCTTCCTGGGCGCGCAATTCACCAGCCGGCAACGCGAAAACTATCGCCCATAGCAAAAGCCAGAAGCGGGAGCGCCCTGCTTTGGATCGGAGCATCGTCGGCTTGTACATGAATTCTCCGTGGAGTTTAAGTTTGGACGGTCGGCGAGCCCTGCTCGCGCCAAACGCGGTACACCGTCCAGAGTATCTTGATGCCGGCGCGCGCGCTGCCGGAGATCGTGCCGGCGACTTTCGACCGGCCGAACTTCCGGCAGCGATAGGCGACGGGTATCTCCTTGCATCGCAAGCCCAAGCTCGCCGCTTTGGCCTGCATCTCGACCGTCCAGCCGAAGTCCGGGTCGTGCATGGCGAGACGGTGAAGCGCCTCGCGGCTCACGATGCGCAACGGCCCGAGGTCCGTGAACTCCGCGCCCCAAATCCATCGCAGCAAGCGGGTGGTGAGCCAGTTGCCGAACCGCTGCACCGGCGTCAGCGCGCCCGGTTCCGCCCTGCCCAGGAGGCGCGAGCCGAGCACCATGTCCCACTCCCCCTGCTCGAACATGCGCACCACGGCTTCCACGTCGCGGGGTTCATGGGAGAGGTCGGCGTCCATAAAAAGAACCGCGGTGATCTCCGGTCGAAGCCGCGCGAGGCCCGCCTGGCACGCGCTGCCGTAGCCGCGGCGCGGCGCGGACGCGACCTCGGCGCCGGCTCGCGCGGCCACGGCGGCCGTATCGTCCGTGCTGCCGTTGTCCGCCACGATGATCTGCTCGGCCAGCCCCGCGGGAATCTCGGCCAGCTGGCGGCCGATGCCTTCGGCTTCGTTGAGTGCCGGAATAATCAGCGCGACGCGATGGAGGCGTTCAGGCATCTCGGCGCAGCATTCTACCAGAGCCGGCGGTCTTGGCAGGCCGCGGCCATGCTAAGATGAGAAGGATGGTGAGGGAATCGCAAGGCGACGCGAAGCAATCGCGGCACAGCTTTTTCGAGATGCGCTACTGGCTGCGCGACATGATTCTTTCGCTGCTGCTGGCGTTTGTGGTGATTTTTTTCCTCTACCAGCCGGTGCAAGTGGAAGGCACCAGCATGGCGCCGCACCTGGCGAACCACGAGCGAATCCTGGTCAACAAGCTCTCCTACCGGCTGGGCCCCATCCGGCGGGGCGACATTGTGGTCTTTCGCTTTCCGCTCGATCCCTCGAAATCGTATATCAAGCGCGTGATCGGATTGCCCGGGGAATGGGTGAGCATCGTGGGGGGCCGCGTGCTGATTAACGGCGCGCCGCTCGACGAGCCTTACCTCGCCCGCCACGAGCGCCTGGACCAGACCTTCATGCCGGTCCTGGTTCCTCCCGGGCAGTATTACGTGCTGGGCGATCATCGCGGCATGTCCAACGACAGCCGCGTGTGGGGAACAGTGGACGGGCGCTTCATTTACGGCAAAGCCGTTTTCGCTTACTGGCCCCTTGACCAACTGGGCGTCCTGCGCTGATGGCAGATATCAATGTGCATTCTCATCGTAGCGGCGGGCTTTAGCCCGCCACAGCAATGATCAACCAGATGGCGGCCTGAAGTTCGCCGCGGCGCCACCGCCCAAAAGTTCAGCTGACAGATTTCAGATTTACGGTATGATAGTTCATCGAGTCCAACGGACGGAGAAACGGTGGAGGCGATCCTCGCCTTAGAAGATGGAAGAGTGTTCCGAGGACGCAGCGGCGGCGCTGCGGGCGAACGCTTTGGCGAAGTCGTTTTCAACACCTCGCTGACCGGCTACCAGGAAATCTTCACCGACCCATCCTATGCCGGCCAGATCGTCATTCTGACCTATCCCCACATCGGCAATTACGGGACGAATTCGCTCGATTCGGAATCGGCGCGGCCCTACGCCGAGGGGCTGGTGGTGCGCGAGCTGAGCCAGCGGATCAGCAACTGGCGCTCGGAGGTGGAAGCGGGCGCGCTGCTCGCCCAGCATGGGGTTCCGATCATTTCCGATATTGACACGCGCGCCCTCGTCCGGCACCTGCGCCACTACGGCGCCATGCGCGGCGGCATCTCCACGCTGACGCGGGATGCCGAGGCGCTGGTTGAAAAGGTGAGACGCTCGCCCAGCATGGTGGGCCTGGACCTCGCCACGCGCGTTTCCACCGCCACGCGCTACGAGTGGCGAGAGCCCTCCGTGAACCTGGCCGCCAACCAGGTCGGTGCCCGGCCGGAACCACGCTTTCACGTCGTCGCCTACGATTTCGGCATCAAGCAGAACATCCTTCGCCGCCTGGTGGATGAAGGCTGCCGCGTGACGGTGGTCCCCGCGGCGACGCCGGCCGAGGACGTTCTGGCCCTGAAACCCGACGGCGTTTTCCTCTCCAACGGTCCCGGCGATCCGGAACCGGTGGATTACGCCGCCAGGAACGTTCGCCGGATGGAGGGGCGCGTCCCTATCTTCGGCATCTGCCTCGGGCACCAGATCATGGGCCTGGCGTTGGGCGGCAAGACCTTCAAGCTCAAATTCGGCCATCACGGCGGGAATCATCCCGTGCTCAACCTGGAAACGCAGAAGGTCGAGATCACCGCGCAGAACCACGGCTTCGCCGTGGATCCCGATTCACTGAAGGCGAGTGAGGTCACCCTGACCCACATAAACCTGAACGACCAGACGCTCGAGGGGTTGAGGCACAAGTCGAAGCCGCTCTTCAGCGTGCAGTACCATCCGGAAGCGTCGCCCGGCCCGCACGACTCGGGCTACTTGTTCCGCGAGTTCACCAGAATGATGGAGGAGTTCAAGAAAGCATGAAGTGGGGAGAGGGAAGGCTGAAGATTCTACTATCATCCATCAGCCTTCACCCTGCCCCTTGACGCAATGCCGAAGCGCACTGACATTCACAAGATTCTGATTATCGGCTCCGGGCCCATCGTCATCGGCCAGGCGTGCGAATTCGACTATTCCGGTGCGCAGGCGTGCAAGGCCTTGCGCGCGGAAGGTTACGAAGTGGTGCTGGTGAATTCCAACCCGGCCACCATCATGACCGACCCGGAATTCGCTCATCACACCTATCTGGAGCCGCTCACCCCTGAATACCTCGATGCCATTCTGGAGGAGGAGAAGCCCGACGCGATTCTCCCCACCGTAGGCGGCCAGACGGCGCTCAACCTTTCGGTGGAACTCGCCGAACGCGGCATCCTCGACAAGTACAACGTTCAACTGATCGGCGCTTCGCTCGACGCCATCAAGATGGCCGAGGACCGACTGTGGTTCAAGGACGCCATGCGCCGCATCGGGCTCGACGTGCCGAAGAGCGTCCTGGTCAACAGCGTGGAAGCCGCGCTCAAATCCGCCGACCAGCTCGGTTTCCCGCTGATTCTGCGGCCGTCGTTCACGCTGGGCGGAACCGGCTCAGGCATCGCCTATAACCGCGAAGAGTTTGAAGAGAAGTGTCGCTGGGGACTCCAGCTCAGTCCCGTGCACGAAATTCTGGTGGAAGAGTCGGTGATCGGCTGGAAGGAATTTGAACTGGAAGTGATGCGCGACCACGCCGATAACGCCGTGGTCATCTGCTCGATCGAGAACTTCGATCCGATGGGTGTTCACACCGGCGACTCCATCACCGTGGCGCCCGCGCAGACGCTCACCGACAAGGAATACCAGCGCATGCGCGACGCCGCCTTCGCGGTGATTCGCGCGGTAGGGGTGGAAACCGGCGGCTCCAACATTCAGTTCGCCGTCGATCCCGAAACCGGCCGCATGGTGGTGATCGAAATGAACCCGCGCGTTTCCCGCAGTTCGGCGCTGGCGTCGAAGGCCACCGGGTTCCCCATCGCCAAGATCGCGGCGCGCCTTGCCGTCGGCTATCGCCTGGACGAAATCGCCAACGACATTACCAAGAAAACTCCGGCCTGCTTTGAGCCCTCGATTGATTACGTGGTGGCCAAAATCCCCAAGTGGGCGCGCGAGAAGTTTCCGGACTCCGACCACACGCTCGGCACTCAGATGAAATCGGTGGGGGAAGTGATGGCGATCGGGCGAACCTTCAAAGAAGCCTTCATGAAGGGCACCCGATCGCTCGAGACGGGCCGCAAGACGCCCATGCCGCCCCAGGACGCGGCCGAACTGGCGCCGCGCCTCGCGATTCCGCATCCCGACCGGCTCTGGGACGTCTTCTTTGCCTTCGAGCTGGGCATGAGCCTGGAACAGATCCAAGAGATTACGCGCATCGATCCCTGGTTCCTGAACCAGATCCAGCAGATCGTCGAAATGCAACGTGAGCTGAAGCGTTTCACGCTGGAAACGGTCCCGGCATCGGTTTTGCGCGAGGCGAAACGGTTCGGGTTCGGGGATTTGCAGCTGGCGGAATTATGGAAGACCACGGGCGAAGCGGTGCTCCAGCGCCGGCGCAAGCTCGGCGTGCGCCCCGTCTACAAACGCGTAGACACCTGCGCCGCCGAGTTTGAGTCCTACACGCCCTATCTCTACTCGACCTACGAAGATGAGGATGAGGCCGAACCCACCGACCGCCAGAAGATCATGATCCTCGGCAGCGGCCCCAACCGCATCGGGCAGGGCATCGAGTTTGACTACTGCTGCGTGCACGCCGCCTACGCCCTCAAGGAAGAGGGCTTCGAGACGATCATGGTGAACTGCAATCCGGAAACCGTCTCAACCGACTACGACACGTCCGACCGCCTCTACTTCGAGCCGCTCACTTTCGAAGATGTGCTGGCGATTGTCGAAGAAGAAAAGCCCGCGGGCGTCATTGTTCAATTCGGAGGGCAGACGCCTCTGAACCTCGCCCGGCAATTGAAGGCGGCGGGCGTCCCCATCATCGGCACCTCGCCGGAGTCAATTGATCTTGCCGAGGACCGCAAGCACTTCGGCAAACTGCTCGCGGACCTCGACATTCCGCAGCCCGAAAACGGCGCGGCGATGAACGCGGATGAAGCGATCGACATCGGCCGGCGCATCGGTTACCCGGTTCTGTTGCGCCCCTCCTATGTTCTCGGCGGACGCGCCATGGTAATTGCCTACGACGAGGCGACGCTGCGCGATTACGTCCGGAAGGCGGAAGAGTTGCAG
>CAZHKT010000124.1:0-11107 GCA_964533045.1 uncultured Acidobacteriota bacterium
CTTCCCGCCACCATCCAGTCGCGCTGCCAGCATTTTGCCTTTCGGCTGCTCGATTATGCGGAGAATTATGCGCGCCTGCGGGACATCTGCGCCGCCGAACACGTGCAGGCCGACGAAGGCGCCTTGAGCGTGCTGGCGCAGGCGGCCGAGGGCAGCCTGCGCGACGCGCTCTCGCTGCTCGACCAGGTCATCGCCGCCTGCGGCCAGAAACTGGAGGAAGGCCGCGTGCGGCAGCTGCTGGGCGTGGTGCCCACGCAGTGGCTCCACGCCATGACGGAAGCGATCCACGCCGCCGACGGCCGGCGCGTGCTGGAGCTGGTGAGCGAGCTGGCCGCCGAAGGCTACGAACTGACGCATTTTGCCGGCGAGTTCGTCCGCTACCTCCGCAACCTGATGATTGCCAAGAGCTGCGGCGAAGCGAGTCCCCTGCTCCAGGTTCCCTCCGACGAGCGCGCCGCGCTGGGCCGGCTGGCGGCGCTCTTCAGCGAAGAGGATCTGACGCGATTCTTCCAGATTCTGCTGCGCACCGAAGGGGAACTGCGTTATGCGCTCGCGCCGCGCTTTCATCTGGAGATGGGACTGCTGAAGCTGGTGCATGCCAAACGCCTGGCTTCGCTGGAGATGCTGCTCGCGCAACTGGGACAGGCCTCCTCCGGATCGTCTTCGGCTCCCGGCGCGCGCAGCGCTGCGGCGCCGGCGACGGGTTCCGTGCCGCCCGTGAAAGCGCAGCCTGCCTCGACCCCGGCGGTCCGATCGGAGCCCGCGCCACCGGCCTTGGCGGCGGTCCGCAACGCGACGGCTGCGCCGCCCCCCGCCGGCGCCGGTGACGCCCTGGAATCGATCAAGCACGTTCTGTTCGAGCAATCGAACAAATTCCTGAGTTCCTGTCTCGATCATGTTTCCGGCTGGCGGTTCGAGAATGGCGAGGTTCGATTTCAGTTCCCCCCGTCGGCGGCCACCTTTGCGGAGCTCATTCGCACGCGCGAGCAGACGGAAAAGCTGCGGGCCGTGTGCGCCCAGGTGCTGGGCGAGCCGGTGCGGATTTGTGTTACACTCGAGGAAGCCGGGGGGCCAACGGCGGCCGGCAAACCCGGGGCGCGCGAGCGCGCCGAGCGCGATCCGGCGGTGGAGGCTTTTCGCCAGCGGTTCGACTGCGCCGTGGTGGACGTCGAAGACCTGAGCCAGGAGTAAGCGATGAAGAATCTGCAGCAGATCCAGCAGATCATGAAGCAGGTCCAGCAGATGCAGGAGCAGATCCAGAAGCAGCTGGACGACCTGCTGATTGAAGTTTCAGCCGGCGGCGGCATGGTGACGGTCAAGATGAACGGCCAGAAACAACTGGTCGCGGTTCGCATCGAGCCGGAGGTCTTCGCCTCCCAGGACGCGGAGATGCTTCAGGACCTGGTGATGGCCGCCGTCAATGAAGCCACCCGCCGCGTCGACGAGCAACTGGCCAGCCGCGTCGGCAGCCTGGCCAGCGGACTGACCATCCCCGGCCTGACCTGAGGAGCGAAGATCGAAAATCGAGGCTCGAAGATGGGGCGGCGTCCCGTTTCCGAATTTCGGTTTTCGCATTTCGATTTTCGAATTGAAGGATTTTGCAGAACCCCTCGCCCGGCTCATTGACGAACTCAAGCGCCTGCCGGGCATCGGGCAAAAATCCGCGCAACGCATCGCCTTCCACCTGGAGCGCTCGCCGCGCGAGGACGCGGAGCGACTCTCGGCTGCCATCCTCGACGCCAAGGACAAGATCCGGCTTTGCAGCCAGTGCAACAATTTCACCGACGTCGATCCCTGCGGCTACTGCGCCGACCCCACCCGCAATCCGGAAGTGATCTGCGTGGTGGAAACGCCCTACAACGTGGTGAACATCGAGAAGACACGGGAATACAGCGGGCGCTATCACGTGCTGCACGGCGCGCTTTCGCCCCTGCAGGGCATCGGGCCGGAGCAGCTGAAACTCAAGAACCTCCTCGAACGCCTCAAGGGCGGCCAGGTGAAGGAAATCATCGTCGCCACCAACCCCAACGTGGAGGGCGAGGCCACCGCCATCTATCTCTCCAAGCTCATCAAGCCGCTTGGCATCCGCGTCAGCCGTATCGCCATGGGCATCCCGGTGGGCTCGGAACTGGAATTCGCCGACGAAGTCACCATGCTCAAGGCGCTGGAGGGGCGGCGCGAGCTTTAGGGTGGTGCGTCTCACGGTCCTTCGTGATTTCGACCGAGCGGGCCGTAGCGTCGCCCTTCAGGGCGACACGTGCGGGTGGCGGCCGAGCGTGACGTCGCGTCGCCCTTCAGGGCGACACGCCGTGGTGGCGGCCTGAAGGCCGCCGCGACGAGGTGCCCGCGATGGAATGGTTATCTGCGGCGTACCCCACTCGGGCGGGCGGCGCCTGCCGGCGGCCGCCGTCTCCCTGAAATAGGCTATTGACATGGCCATGGCGGGTATGCTAGATAACTAGCCATGCGTCGCCGCCGCCCCGCCCCCTACCGCTTCACCCCGGCGCGGCGCCGGGCGCTGGATGCGGCCCGCCGGAAGCGCACCTTCGCCATGACCCCGGCCAAGTGGGCGGCGCTGCGCAAGGCGGTCGAGGCCAACCGCCGGAACTTCCGCATGACTCCGGCCCGCCGGCGCGCCATGCGGGCCAACGCGTTGCGCATGCAGCGCGCCAGCGTGGAGAAATTCCGGATGACGGAAGCCCGCCGCCGCGCCGCGGCGGCCAACCTTCGCCGGGCGCAGGCCGCTCCGCGCCCGCCCTCATCGCGCCGCCGCTCGCGCTTCAGCCATCTCCAGCACGGGCTTCAGGCCCGCTCCTTCTACGGCACCCTGAAGCGGCTGGGCGAAGACCGGAGGAAGTTCCGGGAACTGGAGGAGGGCTTCCGGCAGGTCTTCGTGCCGCGCGGCGAGGCGGAAGCGGAGGTGGTGCAGGCAATAGCGCGGGCCACCTGGCGCCGCCTGAGACTGTTTCGCGCCCAGGCGGTGTGGGAATGGAAGCGGGTGAAGCGGCTGTTCAAGCAGGCGCCGCCCATGCCCCGGCTCGACCTGGAAACCACCCGCACGCGCGCCTACCTCCTGCTGATCGCGCTCGCCGAGCGCGAGCGGTTTGACCGATTCGACCGGCAACTGATCAACGCGGTGGAGCGCGAGGTGCGCCGCCTGCTGCGCCTGCGCGCGGAGGGCCGAGGGGATTACGGCCTCTACGCGCGCGAGTCGCGCCGGATCGTGCGGAAATATCAGCGCCAGGAGCGCGAATTGATGCGCGCGCGCCGGGATCTGGAAGAGACCGAAGCAAACCTCGCACTGAGGGAGCGCCTCGCCCAAGGCGGTC
This sequence comes from uncultured Acidobacteriota bacterium, assembly GCA_964533045.1. Lineage (GTDB taxonomy): Bacteria > Acidobacteriota > Terriglobia > UBA7540 > UBA7540 > JACQNR01. Next base: position 3,330 of record CAZHKT010000124.1, read on the forward strand.
CCGAAGTCGACGCGGCCCTCGCCCAGACCCGCGCCCGGTTGGGCTGGCCGGAACCGGCGGGGTGACCGCGGGCAGGTGGGGGCGCACCCCAGCTCGCGCCCGGGATTGGCCATGCCGCAGGGGCGGCCGGGACGGCCACGCTCGCGGCGCCTTCCTTGCTAATCGCGGCAAGGGCCCGTACAATGAATCTATCGGGCTTCTTGTGTGCCTGACGAAAGGAATGAGGCCGCCCGCGGCGGCAGTGCTTCGGTACGATGCCGGCAGGACGCCGGCGCACCCAGATGGGAAATACCTTTCAGTACGTCCTCGGGAAAATCATCGGGACGAAAAACGAACGGGAAATCAAACGGCTTTCGGCGCGGCTGCCGGCCATCAACGCGCTCGAGCCGGAGATGCAGAAGCTCGCCGACGCGGACTTCCCGTTGCGCACCCAGCGGCTGAAGGAGAAGGTGGCGGCCGGGGCGCCGCTCGACGAGATGCTGCCCGAGGCCTTCGCCCTCACCCGCGAGGCCGGGCGTCGCACGCTCGGCATGCGCCACTTCGATGTGCAGCTCATCGGCGGCATGGTGCTGCACGAGGGCAAGATCGCCGAAATGAAGACCGGCGAGGGTAAGACGCTGGTGGCGACGCTGCCCGTGTACCTGAACGCCCTGGAAGGCAAGGGCGTCCACGTGGTGACGGTGAACGATTACCTGGCCAAGCGCGACGCGGCCTGGATGGGCCCCATCTACAAGCTGCTGGGACTTTCGGTGGGCGTGATTGTGCACGACCTGGATGACGCCGAGCGCCGCCTCGCCTACCAGTGCGACGTGACCTACGGCACCAACAACGAGTTCGGGTTCGATTACCTGCGCGACAACATGAAGTTCCGCCTTGAGGACTGCGTGCAGCGCGTGCACCACTTTGCCATCGTGGACGAAGTGGACTCCATCCTGATTGACGAGGCGCGCACCCCCCTGATCATCTCCGGCGCCTCCGAGGAGTCGAACGAAAAGTATTACCGCATCAATAAAATCATCCCACAGTTAACTCCCAACGTGGATTACGAGATCGACGAGAAGCACCGCCAGGCGATGCTGACCGAGTCGGGCATTGCCAAGGCGGAAAAGACCCTGGGCCTGGAAAATCTCTACGATCCGGCCAACGTCGAGTATGTTCATCACGTGCAGCAGGCCCTGCGCGCCCATACCCTCTACAAGCGGGACCGCGATTACGTGGTGAAGGATGGGGAAGTCATCATCGTGGACGAGTTCACCGGGCGGCTGATGCCCGGCCGGCGCTGGTCGGACGGTCTGCACCAGGCGGTGGAGGCCAAGGAAGGCGTCGAGATCGCGCAGGAGAATCAGACCCTCGCCACCATCACCTTCCAGAACTACTTCCGCATGTACAAGAAGCTGGCTGGCATGACCGGCACGGCGGAGACGGAAGCGGCGGAGTTCGAGAAGATCTATAAGCTCGAAGTGGTGGTCATTCCGACCAACAAGAAGCTGATCCGGCACGAGTTCCCGGATGTCGTCTATCGGACCGAGCGCGAGAAGTTCAATGCGGTGATCGAGGAGATCAAGGAATATCACCTGCGCGGGCAGCCGGTGCTGGTGGGAACTATCGCCATCGAAAAATCGGAGAAGCTGAGCGCGGCGCTGCGCAAGGCGGGCGTGCTGCCCAAGATGCTGCTGGAAGCCGCGCGGAGCGCGGGACTGGAAGGCCCGAAACTCGGGCTGTGGCTCGACCGCCTAGCCCAGGCGCATTCGCCCGCTATCGAGTGGATGATCCGGGCGGGCGTGACCGTTTCCGACGTGAAGAAGGTGCTGGGAGAGCGCCGCTTCCAGGCAATCGCCACAGGCGCGCCTCCGGTGGGCCTCGGCAGCAAGTTCCTGCAGGCCTTGATTCAACGCGGGACGGAGAACTACGCGCGCCTGACGCCGCCCGCCGTCGAGGAAGCCCTGGCCGTCCCCCTCGCGACACTCGCCCAGAGCACGGAGGATAAGTTCATCCCGCTGCTGGATTACCTGCTGGCTATTCAGTGCCCGCCACGGCGCGTGCTGGAAGTGCTGGGCGAGCGCGACCTGAAGCACAACGTCCTCAATGCCAAGCAGCACGAGCGGGAGGCTCTCATCATCGCCCAGGCCGGACGCATCGGCGCGGTCACCGTCTCCACCAATATGGCGGGACGCGGCACCGATATTCTGCTGGGCGGCAATCCCGAGTTCATGGCGCGCGAGGAATTCCGCCGCAATCCGGAGAAATACCGCGCCGAGGGGATCGACCCCGACCCGCCCGAGCGCCCGCCCGCCGGCGCCCCCGAGGAAGTCTTTCAGCAGTACGTGGACGATTATTCGCGCTGGCGCCAAACCTGGCTCCGCTTCGTCGCGCGTTACAAGGAAACCACCGACGCCGAGCACGACCGCGTCATCGCCCTGGGCGGGCTGCACATCCTGGGCACCGAGCGCCATGAGGCCCGCCGCATCGACAACCAGCTGCGCGGCCGCGCCGGCCGCCAGGGCGACCCCGGTTCGTCGCGATTCTTCCTGTCGCTCGAGGACGACCTGCTGCGTATCTTCGCCGGCGAGCGCATCTCCAGCATCATGCACAAGCTGGGCATGGAAGAGGGCGTGCCCATCGAGTCCAAGATGATCTCCAAGCGCATCGAGGCCGCGCAGAGGACGGTCGAAGCTCAGAATTTTGAATCGCGTAAACATTTACTTGAATACGATGATGTGATGAATAAACAGCGCGAGACGGTGTATCGTCTGCGGCGCGAGTCCCTGGAAGGCGTCGACCAGAAGGAGTATGTGCTTTCGGCCGCCGAGGGCAAAGCGGCCTGGCTGGTCGAGACCTATTGCCCGCGCGATCGGCGCCCCGACGAGTGGGACACCAAGACCTTCTACCTGGAATTCTGGCGCCAGTTCGGCATCGACCTTCGTGACCAGCCGCTGCCGTGGGACCCCAAGTCCCTCGACGAGTTGACGGATCGCCTCAAAGCCATGGTCCGGCAGCGCTATGAGGACCGCGAGAAAGTCTGGGGCGCGGAACGCATGCGCGAGCACGAGCGCATGATCATGCTCCAGGTTGTGGACCAGCAGTGGAAAGAGCACCTGCTGGCCATGGACCACCTGAAGGAAGGCATCGGGCTGCGCGGTTACAGTCAGCGCGATCCCCTGGTAGAGTACAAGCGGGAATCCTTCGCTCTGTTCGAGGCCATGATGGATAGAGTGGAGGATGAAACGCTGCGCATCCTCTATCTCCTCAAGACTCCGGAGGAAGAGGAAGCGCTGATCCGGGAGTACCAGCGGCGCAAGCGGCGCGAACAGGCCCAGATGCAATTCCTCGGCTCGGGCGCCGCCACCAAGCCGCAGCAGGTAATCCGCAAGGAGAAGGTCGGCCGCAACGATCCCTGCCCCTGCGGCAGCGGGAAGAAGTACAAGAAATGCCACGGTGCGGGTGGCGCGCCGCCGTCGAGCGATACTGCCGCCCCGCGCGCTTCCGCCTAACCTCCGCCGCTCCTCCCTGGCAATTTCCCGGGGTCCCCGTCGTTCTTTTCTCCACCTCCCAGTCCCCCAGCGAAGGGCTTGCCAAGGAGGAATCATGGCCGGAAAAGTTCATGATATCCACGAGCGCGCGCATCATGCCAAGGCAGACCCGAGCCTGGTTCGGCTGACCTTCACCATGGTGTTGCCCCCCGTGCTTGTGGCAGCCATTTCGCTTCTCGGCCACTGCGCGCATACACGAACTGCTGCCGCACAATTAGGCAACAAATCGGCAGGCCCTTTTTCCGGGCAAAACAGGGGAGGACTCCGACGAGATCTCCGCCGATTTCTTTCGGTCGCGCCGACCCAAAGCCCGCAACTGGCCGTCTAGCGCCAGCGAAGATTTCATGCTGAGGCCGAACGGGTCCGGAATGAGCAAAAGGATATCCAAGCCAGGGCGCAGCTACTGGAAAAAGAAGTGAAATCCGCGCGCCACGCAGCCGACCGCTTCGACCTGGGCGAAGGATTGCTCGACGCTGCGCTGGTCATTTGCTCCGTCACGTTGCAGACCTCGCGCCGGATCCTCTGGATCGCCGGAATCGCCGCCGGCGCAGCGGGCGTCGGTGTGGCGCTTACGAGTTTCCAGGTTCACTCAGAACTGAGGGAAGTTTCCCTTGTTCCGGCAAACTTCTGCGCTACAATGATCCCGGGGCTAACACCAAGTGCCAATGTGCGGCGCGGGCTATGGCGCGCGCGCCCCATTTCGGAGGGAGACTCGAAATGAGCTCAAGTTTCAGTGTTCACCATTTACGCCGTAGCTGTGGGTCCGTCCTGGTCTTGGCTTTTGCGCTTTCGGCATGTAATCGCTCGACGCCGCCCGCCTCCCGTGAAGCGGGACCGCCGGCGACCCAGACGCCCGCCGCCGGAGGCCGGAAGTCGCCATGGCTGAAGAACCTGGGCAAGTTCGAGCGCAAGATTTCGACCACTTCCGCGGAAGCGCAGCATTACTTCAACCAGGGATTGACGCTTTACTACGGGTTCAATCACCAGGAGGCGGCGCGCTCGTTTGAGGAAGTGGCGCGACTCGACCCCGAATGCGCGATGGCCTACTGGGGCGAGGCGCTGAGTCTGGGGCCTAACATCAATGACTCCTTTCCCGACGCGGAGCGCGAGCAGAAAGCTCACGCGGCGATGAAGCGGGCACTGGAGTTGAAGCCGGGCAGCAACCCGGTTGAACAGGCGCTGATCGAAGCTCTTGCGCCGCGCTACACCGACGCCAGGAACGTAAACCGCAAGAAGCTCAACGCGGCCTATGCCAAGGCGATGACGGGCGTCTACAAGCGCTTCGGCAAGGATCCTGATGTGGCAACGCTCTACGCCGAGTCGGTCATGGACACGATGCCGTGGGCCTATTGGAAGAGGGACGGCACGCCGCAGCCGGGCACCAAGGAACTGGTCGCGGCGCTCGAATCCGTGCTGGCCAAGTATCCCGACCATCCCGGCGCGAATCACCTTTACATTCACGCCGTCGAAGCATCGCCCGATCCCGACCGCGCCGTGCCCGCCGCCGACCGTTTAGGAGCGCTGGTGCCCGCTGCCGGACACCTGGTCCACATGCCGTCGCACATCTACATCCGCGTGGGGCGCTACGAAGACGCCGCCGAAGCCAATCGCCGCGCTATTCTCGCCGACGAGGACTACCTTACCCAGTGCCGCGTGCAGGGCTTCTACCCGGTGGCGTACTATCCCCATAACATTCACTTTCTGTCCTCCGCGCTCACCATGACCGGCCAGGCAAAGGAAGCCATCGAGTCGGCCCGCAAGGCGGCCTCCAAGATGCCGCACGCCGGTTGTGGGATGGAGGGGCTGGGCTTCGTGCATCTGCTTCAGGCTTATCCGCTCTTTGCGCTCGTCCGCTTTGGCCGCTGGGACGATATTTTGAAAGAGACTACGGCGCAGGCCGATTCTCCCTTCGTCAACGCCATGCAACACTTCGCGCGCGGGCTGGCTTTGAGCGCCAGGGGAGAGAAGGACAAGGCGGGAATCGAATTGGCCGATTTGCAGGCGTCGCTCAAGGACAAGGAAATTGCCAAACTGAACGTGAACGACCAGAACACGCTGCTGCATCTTTCACAGATTGCGACGGAGATGCTGGCGGGAGAACTGGCGGCGCAGCAGAAGGATTACCGGCGCGCCATCGCTCATCTCAAGCGTGGCGTGGCGATTGAAGACTCGCTGATCTACAGCGAGCCGCCCGACTGGCCGCTGCCGGTGCGGCATTCGCTCGGCGCCGTGCTGCTCGAAGCGGGCCGCGCCGCCGAAGCCGAAAAGGTCTATCGCGAGGATTTGACCCGCCACCGCAACAACGGCTGGTCGCTCTTCGGCCTCGCCAAGAGCCTCGAGGCTCAGGGCAAGACCGACGAAGCCGCCAAGACCATGGAGCAGTTCAACCGCGTTTGGAGCAAGGCGGATACCAAGCTGACGGCATCGCGGTTGTGACGGAGAAACGGCCCGCTGGGCCGTCTAACGGAAATACTCCGCCGGAGCGTCGCCCCCCTCCGGGCAACCTGCGCAAGTGCAGACGGCAGACCCCTTGCTTTGTCCCGATGAGGTGCATCGGGACAGCGCCCACTATGGCAGTTTCACTGAAGAGTCTGTGCGGCAGGTATCGTGCACCTCTGGTTCAAGGTTCGGAGCTCGTTGTTCGGCAGCCCGCAGACATCAAGAACAGATCAACGCCACGGAATTAATCTTGTCGCCCCTCGATGGCGAGAAGCAGAACGACGGCGGCCAGCGCCAGGCGGCGGTCGAAGACTTTTCCCGGATCGTCGGAAAAATCCGCCTGGGCCTTGAAGACAAAGGGGTTGAAGGCCTGCTTCAGCTTGCCCACGGGGCGGCCGCGGAATGTGAAGAGATAGCTTTGCGGAATGAGCGCCGTGAGGAAACGCCGCAGCGTGGCGAGCAGCGCTGAATCCTCCTGAATCAGCCCGACCTCCTGATCGGCGGTGTCCATGACGACCCACTCGTCTTTCAGGATCGATTTCAAACCTTTACGGCGAAGCGCCCCCACCTTTTGGCCCGACTTTGAATCAATCACATCATACGCGGCGCTGATATCCAGAATCTGCCGTGCCTGTATGAGCACCAACTCCGTGCTCATCGACTCGTCCGTATAGACTCGGATATCTTCCTTGAGCTTGAATGCCTTCTGCTTGACGTAGCCGACCATGGCGCCCGTGTCGTCGTAGATATGGAACTGCGGCGCAAAGAGCGCCAGGACCTTGCGGCGGATCAGATACCGGTCGAGCGCGAACGGATTGGACGTCATCGGTTGAGGAATGGAGGCCATGGACGGAAGGATAAAGGGTAACGCGGGAAGGGTAAAGGGCAAAACGGGGCAAGGGGGGTGAGGCCTTTCAGGGAGGGGCGGTCTGCAAGCCGCCCCTCCTTCAGAGTTTGTTCACAAACTCCCGCAGTCGATCAAGGTAGACATCACGATCTACCAGCAGCACGTCGTTGTGCCCGGCGAATTCGAGCGGCGCGAAGGTTTTGGGCTGGGGGGCCAACCCGTAAAGTCGCTCGCCCATCGAGAATGGAATGAGTTGATCCCGCTTGCCATGAATAATCAGGATGGGAGCGCGCACTGCCGAGATCTTTTCGCTGGATTTGAATTCGCTCTTGGCGACGTAGGCATAGAGGGGAATCAGCAGCGTGCGGAAAGCCATTTCGCGCAGGGTGGTGAAGGTGCTTTCGGCAATCAAACCGCCGCACTCGACACGGGAAGCGAGATCAATGGCCACCGCACCACCAATGGACTGCCCGTGGATGATGATATCCGGTGGCCGGAACCCGCGCTCGGCGGTCAGGTAGCGATAGGCCGCATCGGCGTCACGGTAAACCCCCGTTTCGTCGGGCGACCCGTCGCTTTTCCCGTAGCCGCGATAATCGAGGGCAAAGAGGTTGAGGCCGAGCGATGAAAGGACCTTCATCCGCTCGAGAGTCATGCCGAGGTTTTCAGCGTTGCCGTGGAAGGAGAGCAGAACCCGGGGCGATCCGGGGTGCGGGAAAAACCAACCATTCAGGCGCACGCCGTCCGAAGTGGTGAGCCACACCTCCTCCGCCTCCAGGCCGAAGGCGGAGGGTGAGGCCCAGGTCTCCACGTTCGGAGGCGCGGGGAAGATGATCCGGTTTTCATTGAGGCGCAGCAGAACCCCGCCTGCGGCGAGGCCCAGGGTTACGCCGATAGCCAGATTAATGACTAGGCTGTAACATTTCGTGTTGAAAATTGAGTTGGAAAGAGAGAGGGTGTCT
>CAZHKT010000125.1:0-9032 GCA_964533045.1 uncultured Acidobacteriota bacterium
GGCGCGCAGTGCGTCGAGGGCGATCCAGAAGGCTTCCCGCGCCGTCACCCAGTAACTGGTCAGGTGCGCGTGGCGGAGGGCGGCGGGGCGCGGGACGGAAGTGGGAATTGACGCGTCCAAGGTCTGAACCTACTTCACGCGCTCGTCGCGCGCGATCTTGCCGTCGCGGATGTGCAGGATGCGGTGCGCATGCGCAGCGATGTCGTGTTCGTGCGTGACCAGCACGATGGTGTTGCCCGCCGCGTGCAGGCGGTCAAACACGCGCATAATTTCCTCGCCCGTGGCTGAGTCCAGATTGCCGGTAGGTTCATCGGCCAGGATGATCGAAGGGTTGTTCACCAGGGCGCGGGCGATCGCTACGCGCTGGCGCTGCCCGCCGGAGAGTTCGTTGGGCTTGTGCATCATGCGATCCGCCAGATCCACGCGCCGCAACGATTCGGCCGCGCGCTCCAACCGTTCCTCGGCCGGCACGCCCGCGTAAATCAGCGGCAGTTCGACGTTGTGCAGCGCCGTGGCGCGCGACAGCAGGTTGAACGTCTGAAAGACGAACCCGATTTCCTTGTTCCGGATGTACGCGAGTTCGTCGTCGGTGAGCTCGCTGACCAGCTGCTGGTTCAGCCAGTAGTGGCCCCGGGTCGGCGTGTCCAGGCAGCCGATCAGGTTCATGAGAGTCGACTTGCCCGACCCGGAAGGGCCCATGATTGCCACGTATTCACCGCGCTCGATTTCGAACGACACCCCGCAGAGCGCGTGCACGGCGATGGCCTCGCCCATGTCATAGGTCTTCCAGAGATCGTCGGTCTTGATGATGACGCCGTCAGCCGGCATGAGATGCCCCTCGAAACTGGCACTGACCACCTGCGTCGCCATGTTACCCCTCTCGCTTTCTGCCCGCTGCCGGGGCGCGGCGCCGCTCCCAGCGGGAAGCCGCGCGGTCGCGGGTCGCCAACCCCCGCTCCGGATTACGTGCTCGTGGATCCCGGCGCCTTCTGCTGCGGCTTGTTATCAATCTTCACTTTGGCGTTATTCTTCAGCGAGCGCAGCACGGTGAAACTGCCGGTCACGATCTCGTCCCCCGGCTGAATCCCTTTCAGGATCTCGATATCGGTGGGGCCCATAATGCCGGTTTCGACCGGCGTAAAGACCGCACGACCTTTGCGAACAACGAAGAGTCCCTGGATTTCTTCCTTGCCCGGGTCCTTGCCCTTCGCGGCGGGCGGCGCCGTCGCGGAGGCCGCTGCGACCTTTCCTTTCTTGTCTCCCTCCTCCAAATCGCGACGCATGCGGATGGCCAGTGCCTGGATGGGAACGGTCAGGGCATTTTGCTTGGTGGCGGTCGTGATCTTGGCGGTGGTGGAAAGACCGGGGCGCAGTCCCGGCGGGGGATCCTGCAACGTCACCACCACCTTGAAATCCTTGGCCTCTTCCGCCGCCGTGCCGGTGGTGGTCTGGCTCACGGTGGTCTGGCCAGTGGTGCGTCCGATGGCGCTCTGACCGATTTGCGTGACCGTACCCTTGAACACTTTGTCGCGCACCGCGTCAATGGTCACTTCCGCGGGTTGACCGAGGCGCACGTTGACGATGTCGGTTTCATCCACCTTGACCTCGGCGGTGATCACGGAAAGATCAGAAACCTGAAACAGCAGGCTGCCGACGGTATTCTGGATGCCCGGCACCACGTTTTCGCCGACGTGGACGGGCAGGTTGGTGATGATGCCGTCGAGCGGCGAAGTGTAAAGCGTCTTGGCGCGCAAATCCTGGACGCGCACCAGCCCGGCGCGGGCCTGGGCGACGCGGGCGCGGGCCATATCCCGGTTGTAGGTGGCTTGCTGGAGGAGCGCCCTGCTCTGGCTGACGCGCGCTTCCGCCCCTGCCAGGTTGGCCTGGGCCACGGCGAATTCCGCTCGGCGCTGGTCGTAGAGTTGCTGCGCGATCAATCGGTCTTGGAGAAGCTGTTCGGCGCGCTCAAAGTCGTCCCGCGCCCGGGCAAAATTGGCTTTGGCGGTCTCCAGGTCGGCTTGCGCCGTTCTCAGGCTGGCCGAGGCCGATTGCACCGCCGCCTCGCTGGCGGAGACGTCCGCCTGGGCGGTGGTTAGGGCGGCTTGCTGGGCGTCCACGTCGGCTTCCTGCTGGACGGATTCGGTCCGCAGCAGGAGCTGGCCTTTGGTGACTTTGTCACCTTCCTTTACGTAGATGTCGGTGATCTTGCCGAAGGTATTGGCGTTCACGCTGGCGAAGTTGGTTTCCAGCGGTTTGATCTGACCGGAAGCCGTGACAATGGACGAAAGGTCCTGCTGGATCGCCTTTCCGGTCTGAACCGTCACCACGCCGCGCTGGGTCCAGAGATACCCCCCACCCGCCAGGAGGATCACGCCAAGAATGCCCCCCGCAATCATCAGCTTCTTCTTCCAGGGTTTCATGCCTGCCTTGCCCCGCGGAGGTGGCAAGTTCCTCCCCAACGCTTCTTGCACGTCGGGAGCCTCGGCAGTGCCCAGCTTCAATTCCGTGGCCGTCGCCATGATCTTAAGACTCCTTATTAAATCGGGCCTCCGAGGAGAGTCTGAGCCAACAAGCTTCTCCCCCTTCTTGGCGGCGCTAACTGTCTATACGAAACCCGCAGGCCAAAAGTTTCGCGGGATAAGCGAAAGCGGTTCGCGAGCCAGAAGGATCCAGGCGGCGTGCGCCGGTCTGCCTGGACGGCGCCGCCGGACTACCGGGAGTTCTGGACCCTAACGCTTATTTTACCCCTTTCCTGCCTGAAGTAAATGGCGCTGAGGGCGTCGGCCGCCGACCACTTCGACCTCACTGGGACGTCAGGAACGGGCCCGAATGTTAGACAGGTTCCTCCAAATCCGGGATAGTCTCGGTGCCACCCTTTTCCTCCGCAAGGCATCAAAGCTGATGTCGGTCACGTGACCCTCTGTGGGAATGTTTGTGGCAGGGTGAAGTTACTTGACTTCTCGTAGCCCAAAAACTAGAATTTGGCTTGAACTGCCCCCTGTGCTGGGTCAAATAGACCGGTAGAGGGAGTGTGTCTATGCCTTCAGATGCAACGCTGGCCCACCGCATTCTGGCTGTGGTGATGGCTGTGGCCATCATGTGCCCGGCCACGCCTACGCTCTGGGCTTCACCCCAGAAGAAGCAGAAACCCTCCCGGGAAGACAAAAAGAAGCAGAAAGCCATTCAGAAAGAGCTGGAGTCGGCCTACTCGCGGTGGATCCGCGACGAAGTTCCTTACATTATCACCGACGAGGAACGGGCGGCCTTCAAGAAACTCAGCACCGATGATGAACGCGAGCAGTTCATTGAGCAGTTCTGGGAGCGCCGCAACCCGAATCCGGGCAGTCCCGAAAACGAATTCAAAGAAGAGTACTACCGGCGCATCGCCTACGCCAATGAGCGCTTTGCCTCCGGGTTCCCCGGCTGGAAGACCGATCGCGGACGCATTTACATTATGTATGGCCCGCCGGACCAGATCGAATCGCATCCCGCGGGCGGAAGCTACGTCCGATCGCCCTTTGAGGGCGGTGGCGAGACCGCCACGTTTCCGTTTGAAACCTGGCGCTACCGCTATATTGACGGCATCGGGCAGAACATTATCCTCGAGTTTGTGGATCCCAGCATGACCGGCGAATACCGCCTGACCATGGACCCGCAGGAGAAGGACGCCCTGTTGCACGTGCCCGGCGCGGGCTTGACCATGTACGAAGCCATGGGCATGCGGTCCAAGGCCGACCGTTTCATTCCCGACCAGTTTGAAAACCAGGGGAGCCAGGGAGCGTACGGCGAACTGGGGCAGATGAGCACGTTCAACCGTCTGGATCTCTACTCCCGCATCTTCAAGCCGCCCTCGGTCAAGTTCAATGACTTGAGGGCTTCTGTGACCTCGCGCGTGAAGGCGCAGTTGCTGCCCTTCGAGGTGCGCACGGACTTCATCCGAGTGACAGAAGACAGTGTGCTGACACCCATTACCATCCAAGTCTCGAACCGGGATCTGCACTTTGACAACAAGGGCGGCGTCATGCATGCCGTGCTGGACATCTTCGGCGAAATCACCACGGTGAGCGGCCGGCGGGCAGGCAGTTTCGAAGACGCGCTCGCCCTGGACGTTCCGGAAAACGACTTCCAGCGCTACGTGGACCGCAAATCGGTGTATCAGAAAGTCATGCCGCTGAAGCCCGGCCTTTACAAGCTGAGCGTCGTGCTTAAAGACGACATCAACGGAAACATGGGCTCCACCGAAACCCGCTTCCAGGTCCCCCGCATTGATGAGGATCAGCTCGGTCACAGTTCGCTCATCCTGGCGGACCTGATCCAGCCCATCCCCACTTCCCAGGTGGGCACGGGGCCCTTCGTCATCGGCGGGACCAAGGTGCGACCCAGCGTGAAGCAGCAGTTTACACGCGATCAGAACCTGGGAATCTACATGCAGGTGTATAATCTCGGCATCGACCCGGAAACCAAGAAACCGAAGGCCGACATTCAGTTCGCCATCAGCCGGGACGGAAAGCCGATATTGAATCAGCCGGAGGACGCCGCCAAACTGGCCAGCGCTTCGCAGCAGCTCACGCTGCAGAAGACGATGCCGCTGAAGTCCCTTCCGCCCGGCAAGTACACCGTGCAGATTGTGGTGAAGGACAATGTGAAGAATCAAACGCTGTCTCCCACGGCCACGTTTGAGCTGCTTTAGAGGATGGCTGCCGCCTCCGGCGGGGCGGCAGAGTTCTTCCGAAAGGCACACTGAATCCAATGAGCCGGCAACCCCGATTCCGAGGGACGACGGCAGCGTTTCTAGGCGCTGCCCTGATGCTTGTCTCGCTGGCCCCTGGGCCGGTGCAGGCCGCGGACTACGGCCGCATCACCGGCGTGGTCGCCGACCCGCAGGGTATGCCCCTGATGGGCGCCACGGTCCAGATCATCGGCCCCCTGCTGAAAGGTCTGCCCAGCAGCGGGCAGTTCCTCGAAAAGATCATCACGGACGCTCACGGGCGGTACACCGTGGAACGTCTCCTGCCCGGCCTCTATTCCCTTCAGGTGACTGCCGCCACGCGGCTGCCGGTGTTGCGCACCGGAATCCGGGTCGAGGCCGGCCGCAGCGTGGAACAGAGCTTCGTGCTCGCCGATATCCTGACGCCGCTGCGGCTGCAGGTCCCTGCCGGAAATGTCAGCAGCTGGGGTGAAGATTGGAAATGGGTGCTGCGCACCAGCGCTTCGACGCGGCCCATTCTTCGCTATCAGCCGCAGGCTCAAACCAAATCGAAGAAGGGGAAGTCCAAAGGTGCTCGGCCGGAGGGTGAATGTCTGGTCGGCATGAATCCCGGCTCCAGCCGGAGCCACGCGCTGAGCGGCGATCCGGGTATGGGCAGCGTGATTGCCTACGTCCGGCCGCTCTCGGAGAATGTGGATATTCTGGTGGCCGGATCGCTGGCCGCCAGCGGCGTGCAATCCCATTCTGTGGCCACCGTCCTGAGGCGCGACGTGATCAAAGGGGACCCGCAGGAGCTGGCGGTGGCCGTCCATCAGTTGAACCTGGCCGACAGCTTTGCGCTGGGGGCTCGAAATGCACTCAACGGGCCGACCCGCGCGCAGGCCATCTCCGCCAATTACTCCCAGACCCGGCGCGTGCTGCGGCAGTTGATGCTGACCGGCGGCATGGATTTCGATTTTCTGAATGCCGGTCAGAATACCAGCTCCACGCGGCCCTACCTGAGGGCCGAGTACCAGATCAACAAGACCAGTTCCGTGGTGGTCCGCCACGGCGCGGCGCGCCTGGATAACGGCCAGTCGCTGCTCGATCGGGTGGGAGCGCTCACCTCCTTCCCGCGCATCACCATGCTGGGTTACCGGCCTCAGCTCGAGCGGCTGATTCATTCCGAAGCGGCGTACTCACGCCGCATAGGGAGCAAGACCCGGGTGGAAGTCGCCGCTTACCGCGACCGCTTTCAGAACGCCGCGCTGTGGGGTTTCGGTGGTGAAGAAGCTCTTTCGGGTCTTTCCGGAAGCTATTTCGCGAACCCGGCGGCCGACGGAGTGACGCTCAATGCCGGCAACTACTCGGCCTCGGGGGCTCGCGCCTCCGTGGTTCGAAAATTCGGGAGTTCGACCGAAATCACGGTGCTCTACGCCATGGGCGAGGCCTTGGCGGCCAGCCCCAAAGGTCCCGGCCCCGTGAAGGATTTGAGAGCTTCACTCGATACACGAAGATCTCAGACGGTCGGGGGGCGTGTCTCCACCAGGATTCCCCGGGCTCGCACCTACGTCACGACTTCTTATTTGTGGATTCCTTCGGGACGGCTCAATTCCGTGGATCCCGTCGGACAGGCGAACCTCCAGATTCAGCCTTATCTGGGCGTTCAGATTCGCCAGCCGTTGCCCAGTCTGGCGTTCCTGCCCGCCAGGATCGAAGCCATGGCAGACTTCCGTAACCTGCTTTCGCAGGGGTATGTGCCGCTGCAGGGCTCTGGCGAGGAATCGCTCATGATTACCCCCGCCTACCGCAGCTTCCGGGGTGGATTCTCCGTCCAGTTCTGACCGATCTGGGCTGCGGGTCGCCGGAGGCTGAGATGGAACGAGAACGACAACACAGGCTTGAGACGGCTCCCCGACCCTTCGATTTCCTGCTTCATCTGCCTGATTCGCAATCAGATACAATATTCGGGAAGTGGTATGCAGTTTCTTGTAGAAACCTTCAAATTTTGGATTTCACGGATCCACCGGCTGAAAACAAACAAGTTGGATCTTATGGAAAGACCCGCTGATGGAAGGTGATTTGCTTTTGTTCTGCGCGAGGGTGTGTGCACCAAAGACACGTCCTGAGTAAAGCATGAAGACGCTGCCTTTCCGGTTCACGACGATCATGCTGGCTCTGCTGAGCCTGACGCTCGTCGTGTTCGGGATTCTCAATTTCCAGCAGCGGCGCATCTACCAGGTCCCTGACGACGGCGTTTCGTGGGTTGACACGAGCGAGGGCGTACAAGCGTGGATCGTTGCCTCCAAGAGTCCCGCGCAGCGCGCGGGCATCGTCTCGGGCGACCGGCTCCTGGCCATCAATGGGATTCCTGTCAAGACCTCTGCCGACGCGGTGCGCGCGGTTTTCCGCAGCGGGGTCTGGAGCAAAGTGGATTACGAGCTGGTGCGCAAGGGCGAACCGTTCCGCGCCAGCCTGGTTCTGGAACCCCAAGTTCAAGGCAATAATTTCCGTCTCTATCTCAACTTTGTGGGACTGATCTTTCTCCTGATTGGGACCTTCATCCTGATGCGCCGCTGGACGGCGCCCAAGTCGCTCCACTTCTATGTGTTCTGTCTGGCCTCGTTTGTCCTTTACAGCTTCGCCTATACGGGCAAGCTCAATGCCTTCGACTGGACGATTTACTGGCTGAACGTCGTGGCGCTGCTGCTGCAACCCGCTCTC
Organism: uncultured Acidobacteriota bacterium; assembly: GCA_964533045.1. Taxonomy (GTDB): domain Bacteria; phylum Acidobacteriota; class Terriglobia; order UBA7540; family UBA7540; genus JACQNR01. The sequence continues at coordinate 7,412 of CAZHKT010000125.1, forward strand.
TTCTTGCACTTCTGCCTGACGTTCCCGGAAAAGCCAGAAATCATCCGTACGAAGCCGCTGACTGCGGCAGCCATTTACCTTCCGGGACTACTCCTGCTGGCCACCCACATTTCGATCGCTACGGGTGTGCTGGTGTTCTCCGGCCCGCTGCTGATGGTCCGCTGGATCTTGGATCGCGTGGAGCTGGCCTATCTGGCCCTCTATTTCCTGGCCGGCGCCGTCTGGCTGGAGCGCAGTTACCGGCGGGCCGACGTCCCGCTGATTAAGCAGCAACTGAAGTGGGTGACGCGCGGCACGATGGTCTCCATCATCCCCTTCGCCGCCCTCTACGTCATTCCCTATTTCCTGGGCCACCTGCCGGCCCCCTGGATGACCCTTTCGGTTCTGTCGCTCATTTTCCTGCCGCTGACCTTCGGGTACGCCATCATCCGCTACCGTCTGATGGACGTGGATATCATCTTCCAGCGCGGCATCGCCTACACGCTGGCCACGGCGGCGATGGTGGGTCTTTCCTTCGGCCTAATCGCACTGTTCGCAGATATTTTCCGCACCACGTTCCCCACCACCAGCCGCGGCGGCTGGATCCTGGCGATTATCATCACCGCCTTCCTTTTCCAGCCCATCGTCAGCTGGATTCAGGGCCGCCTGGAGCGCCTCTTCAATCCGGAGCGCTACGATTACCGGCGCACGCTGCTCGATTTCGCGCGCGAGCTGACCGCCGAATTGCACATGAACCGGCTGCTCGATCAGGTGGTGACGCGCCTGGGCGACACGCTGGCGGTGGATCGCGTGGCGGTCTTCCTGCGATCGGATTCGAACGGTTTTCAACTGGTGAAGTCGCGCGGCATCTCGGACACCGAAGGGCTGGACCTCAACTTCCTCGATCCCGGGCGCCCGGAACTCAGGAAGGGCTATCTGTTTTTCGAGAGTGTGAAGCGCGTGTTCGGCGTCACGCCGGAAGCCGAGGCGACGATCGAGAAGCTGGACCTGCACTATTACCTGGCCATCAGGGTGGAAGATCGCACCCTGGGGTACCTGGCGCTGGGGCGCACGCGCCGCGGCGACTTCCTCTCCACCGAAGACATTGACCTGCTGCAGACCATTTCCAGCTACATGGCCGTGGCGCTGGAGAATGCGCGGCTCTACGAATCACTGATGCAGCAGGCCATCGAAAACCAGAAGCTGCGCGATTTCAGCGAAAACATCGTCGCCTCCATTAACGCCGGCGTGCTGGCCTGCGGGCTCGACCACCGCGTGCAGGCCTGGAACTCGGCGATGGAGAAGCTCTACGGCCTGTCGCGCCAGGAAGCGGTGGGCCAGCGCCTGGAATCCATCTTCCCGGTGGAGCTGCTGGCCGAACTCGCCCCGGCGCACCAATCCGACGACACGCTGAATCTTTACAAATTCCCGCTGCAGACGCCCGACAAGCGGCGGCTGATCGTGAACATGTCCATGGTGCCGCTGCTCGGCAAGGAACAGGAAGTGATCGGCCGCCTGCTGATCTTCAATGACATCACCGAGCGCGTCAGCCTGGAAGACCAGTTGGTGCAGGCGGAAAAGCTCTCCTCCATCGGACTGCTCTCGGCGGGCGTGGCGCACGAAGTGAACACGCCGCTGGCGG
>CAZHKT010000125.1:9042-11089 GCA_964533045.1 uncultured Acidobacteriota bacterium
TTTCCTCCCAGGCGCAAATGCTCGCCAAGCAAATCCCTCCCGACGATCCGCGCGCCAAGACGGTGGACAAGATCGTGAAGCAGTCCTTCCGCGCTTCGGAGATTGTCAACAGCCTGCTCAAATTCTCGCGGGTGAGCGGCAGCGATTACAGCGAGATCAACCTGAACCGCGTCATCGAAGAGACCCTTTCGCTCGTCGATCCGATGCTGCGCGCCTCGCGCATCACCCTGAACGCCCAGCTGGCACCGGACCTGCCCCTCATTTACGGCAATGCCGGCAAACTCCAGCAGGTCTTCATGAATCTGATTCTCAACGCGCGCGATGCCATGCCGCGCGGCGGAGAGCTGACGCTGGCTACCGAAGCGGAGAACTCGACCGTGCTGGTGGAAGTGACGGACAACGGGGTGGGCATTCCCCCCGATCACCTGAACAAGATCTTTGACCCCTTCTTCACCACCAAAGGGACGAGCCGCGGCACCGGGCTGGGTCTGGCCGTGACGTACGGCATCATCCGCGAGCACTCGGGCAAGATCAACGTGGAGAGCAGTCAGGGCAAGGGCACCACATTCCGCCTGGAAATCCCCGCCGCGAGGAAGCCTGTGCATGTCGGCTGAAGGCGCCGTCCTCATCATTGACGACGAAAAGGAAATCCGCGAAAGCCTGGAGCAGCTGCTGGCGGCCGAAGGCTACCGCGTGGCCAGCGCCGCGACCGCCGAGGAAGGATTGAAGAAGGCCGACGAAGGCGTCTTCGACCTCGTGCTCCTCGATATCAACCTGCCCGACCGCAGCGGCCTCGACGTGCTGAAGGTCCTGCGCCGCGACTCGCCCGAGCTGGGCGTGATCATGATCACCGCCTACGATTCGAGTCAGATGGCCTTCGAGGCGTCCAAGGAAGGCGCCGCCAGCTATATCACCAAGCCCTGGGATAACGACAAGCTGCTGCTGGAAATCCGCAACCTGCTCGACAAGTCGCGCCTGCAGATTGAAAACGTTCAGCTGCGCCGGGCCCTGAAGCGCTTCGGCCTGCCCAACATCATCGGCAAGAGCGAGAAGATGCAGAAGGTCTACGACGTGATCACCCAGGTGGCGGCGAGCCGGGCCACAGTGCTGATCACGGGCGAGAGCGGAACCGGCAAGGAACTCGTCGCTAAGACCATCCACGCCACCAGCCCGCGCGCCGACAAGACCTTCGTCCCCGTCAACACCGGTTCCATGCCCATCGACCTTCTCGAAAGCACGCTGTTCGGCCACGTGAAGGGAGCTTTCACGTCCGCCATCGCCACCAAGCGCGGCCTCTTCGAAGTGGCCGATCAGGGCACCATCTTCTTTGACGAAATCGGCACGGTGGGCGTGGAAACGCAGGCCAAGCTGCTGCGCGTCATCCAGGAGCGCGAGTTCATGCGCCTGGGCGGCACCGAAACCATCAAGGTGGACGTGCGCATCCTGGCCGCCACCAACGCCGACCTGCGCCGCCTGGTGCAGGAGAACAAATTCCGCGAAGACCTCTACTACCGGCTGAACGTCATCACGCTTGCCCTCCCCCCGCTGCGCGAGCGCAAGGAGGACATCCCGCTGCTGGTCGAGCACTTCCTGCGCCGCTTCTCAGAGGAGAATAACCGCAAGGACCTCCACTTTACGCCGGAAGCGCTGCACCGCATGATGGATTACGACTGGCCGGGCAACGTGCGCGAACTGGAGAACGCCGTGGAGCGCGCCGTGGTCCTGGCCTCCACGCCCGAACTCAAGCCCGACCTGCTGCCCGAACAGATCACGGCCAACGGATCCTCCTCCGGCCAGATGCTCCCGATCGAGGACTTCGAGGGGCGCTCGCTGTTCGACATCGTTGAGTCGTACGAGCGCCGCGTCATCCTGGACATGCTGGCGCGCACCAACTGGAGCCAGACGGAAGCCGCGGAGCGGTTTAAGATCCCGCTCTCCACCCTCAATCAGAAGATCAAGCGGCTGCAGATCGACGTCAAACGCCACCGCGATCACTAAAGAGAATTACATAATATAGTGACAATCAGAACAATTCGGCCTGTTTCCA
>CAZHKT010000126.1:0-11028 GCA_964533045.1 uncultured Acidobacteriota bacterium
AAGCGCTCGTGAGGGGGCGAGCCGGATAGCGCCAATCGGGGGAAATTATGCGATATTCCGATTCGGGAAGCGGCAGTCTCAAGGCCTATCTAACGCTGGCGTTCCTTGCCTGCCTGGTTTATGTGGGCTTCAAGACGATTCCCGTCTACGTCAACAGCTGGGAGATTGACGACTACATCCGCCAGCAAACTCCCTTCTGGCTGACGCAGAAGGCCAACAGTGAAGTGATCCGCGGCAGGGTTTTGGAGAAGGCCCGCGAACTGAACCTGCCCATCGAGGCCGACCAGGTTCAGGTGGAGGCCAGCAGCGCCAGCGTCACCGTCAGCCTGGATTACACCGTGCCGGTGGATTTGAAGGTCTATACGCTCAACCTCCATTTCTCTTCGTCGGCGCAGAACCGCTCCCTGTAAATAGTGTCAGCCCATGCCTCTGGTTCATCCCGCAAGCCTCCTGCCGCCCGCGGCCGAACGAAAGCCGGGTGGCTGCGCCGCCTTGCGTGGTGGAAGAAGGCCCTCATCGCGGGCGGACTTCTCTTCCTGGTTTCTTTCACCGGCGTCTATATCTATTTTCACGTCCGCTTCTCCCGCCTGATTGATGCGCGCCTGAGCGGAGACATCTTCAACAATGCCTCCTTGGTCTTTGCGGCTCCCGCCACGCTGCGCGTCGGAGAGGCTGGCAACGCCGCGGCGGTGGCGGCCAGCCTGCGGCGCGCCATGTACGCCGAGGGAGAAGGGACCTCCCGAGCGGGAACCTACCGGCTCGACGGCGACAGGATTGAAATCTACCCGGGCGAGAATTCGTTCTTCGTGGACGATGAAACGCGGAGCGAGCCCGTCGAAGTGCAGTTCCGCGCGGGGAAGGTGGTCTCGATCCGCGCCTGGCGCCGCGGCACTTCCCGCGACAGCTGCCAGATTGAACCCGAGGTCATCACCACGCTTTTTGACCAGAACCGCAGCAAGCGCCGGCTGGTGCGCTATCAGGACCTGCCCCAGAACCTGATCGATGCCATTCTGGCGACCGAAGACCATCGGTTCTTTTCCCATAGCGGCGTCAACATCTTCCGCCTGATTGCCGCCACCGTCACGGCGTGGCGATCCGACGATCGGATCAAAGGCACCAGCACCATCACCATGCAACTGGCGCGCGGCTTCTTCCTCACGACGGAGCGGACCCTCGAGCGCAAGGCCAGTGAAATCTTCCTGGCCATACTCATGGAGCAGCGCCTGAAGAAGGAAGAGATCTTCGAGATGTACGTCAATCAGATCTACCTGGGCCAGCGCGGGAGTTTTGGGATCTACGGCGTGGGCGAGGCCGCGACCGCGTACTTCAACAAGGACGTTTCCAGTCTGGAGCTTCACGAAGCGGCGCTGCTGGCGGGGATGATCCATGGGCCGAATCGGGATTCTCCCTACAAGTATCCCCAGCGGGCGCTGGAGCGCCGCAACTTTGTGATTCGGCGGATGCAGGAGGTGGGCTTCATCACCGCCGCGGAAGCGGAGCGCGCCTCGGCCCAACCGCTGGGCGTTGCGCCGCAGAATTTCGAGGCGAGCCATGCTCCTTATTTTGTGGACATGGTTCGCGACGAACTGCTGGCGCGGTTCTCGGAACGCGAGCTGCTTTCCCAAAGCTACCGCATTTACACCACGCTGGACATGAATCTCCAGCGTGCGGCGTCGGAAGCGGTCCGGGCCGGCATGGCCGAGGTGGATGCCCAACTGAAGAAGAAAGTGCGGGCTAAGAATGAGCCGCCCCCCGACCCCAACCAGCCCCAGGTGGCGTTTGTGGCCCTGGATCCCACCACGGCCGAAGTTCGCGCCCTGGTGGGCGGGCGAAATTACGGCGTGAGCCAGTTGAATCACACGCTGGCGCGGCGCCAGCCGGGCTCCTCCTTCAAGCCCTTTGTGTACGCGGCGGCGCTCAGTTCGGCGGTGGACGGCTCGCAGCCGCTTGTAACCCCCGCCACCATCCTTCAGGATGAGCCGACGACCTTCCAATTCGGCGACGAGCCCTACGAACCGGAAAACTACAAGAAGGAATATCACGGGCCGGTGACGGCGCGGTACGCACTGGCGCTCTCGCTGAATGTGGCCACTGTGCGGCTGGCGGAGATGGTGGGCTACGAAAAGGTCCGGCGGCTGGCGGTCGCGGCGGGTATCAACAAGGACATCCTGGGGACGCCGGCCATCGCCCTGGGGGCCTATGAGGCGACGCCCCTTGAAATCGCCGGCGCCTACACCATCTTCAGCAACAGCGGGAAGTACGTCCGGCCGAAGATGATCCTGGCCGTGCGCGGCGCCGATGGCAAGGTGCTCTATCGCAGCCCGGTGGAGACCCGTGACGTTCTCGACCCGCGCGTCAGTTACCTGATGACGAGCATGATGCAGAGCGTAATCCAGAGCGGGACGGCGGGCGGATTGCGCAGCAGGGGCTTCACCGCACCGGCGGCGGGGAAGACCGGCACCTCTCACGACGGTTGGTTCGTCGGCTACACTTCCACGCTGCTGGCGGTGGTCTGGGTGGGTTACGATGACGACCGCGAGTTGAAACTATCCGGCGCCTATTCTGCCTTGCCGGTCTGGGCGGAATTCATGAAGCGGGCGCTGGAACAGCCCGGGTATCGGGACACTCAGCCCTTCTCCCCGCCGGAAGGAATTATCACCGCGACGATTGACACGCGGACGAACCTGGTGGCGCACGCCGGCGCCGTCCAGACCCGCTCAGAAGTTTTTGTCGAGGGCACCGAGCCCCTCACAGCGGCCTCGACGGCAGGGAGTTCGGGGGGAGGCATCCTCAGCCGCATCTTCCGTGGCGGCGAAGCGCCTCCCGCGGCCGCCACTGCCCCGCCCATGCCCCTGCCGCCCGGAGCGCCTGAACCCGCTGAAGCCCAGGCCCGGTCCGAGGAAGATGCGGCGGAAGGCCACGACGCCGGGAAGCGGAAAGGAATCTTTGGTAAGCTGATTTCGGTTTTCAAAGGCCGGGAGCGCCCTGCGCCGCCCCCGCCCGACTCCACGAAGAAGCCGGACCCTTAACACTGACCACCGTGCTATGATTCGCGCTGGGCTTCTTTGGAGAATGGAGATTGCCCATGCGCGCGCGCCGTCTGATGGCTTTTCTGGGAGCGACCCTGGTGGTGGCTCCCTCGCCTGCCGCGACCCTTTTCCCCCTTCCGCTGCAAACGGAGAATCCCGCGCCGCCCCAGGCGGCCACCTTATCGCTGGAGGAGCGCGCCGACCTTTTCATGGCCCGCAAATCGTACGCCGAGGCGCTGGACTACTATCAGCGCGCCTTGAAGGAATGCAAATTCAAGGATCCCCGCCTTTGGAACAAGAAAGGTATCGCGCACTCCAATTTGCAGGAGTTTGATCAAGCGCGGCGCGCCTACCGGGAGGCTATTCGGCTGAAGAAGGACTTCGCCGAAGCTTACAACAACATCGGAACCACCTATTACCTGACTGAGAAGCCGAAGAAGGCTCTGAAGTGGTACCGGCAGGCCATCCATTACAACAGCGGCAATCCGGCTTTCCATTACAACCTGGGCACGGCGCTTTACGCCACCAAGAAGTACGAGGAGGCGGTGAAATCGTACCAGACGGTTCTCGACCTGGACCCGGGATTCTTCACTGCCCGCGCCAGCGTCGGGACGACGCTCCAGGCTCGTCCCGCCGACGCCAAGTACTATTTCTACGTGGCCAAGGTTTTTGCCCAGAAGGGCCGCTCCGACGATGCGGTGCGATATCTGCGTCGTGCGATGGAGGAAGGCTTCAAGGATTTCGATCTGCTCGACAAGGATCCGGACTTCAAGACCCTGGCGCTCTACCCCCCTTACATCGAGTTGCGCGCCGCTCCCCCCAAACCTCTCTGAGGGATCACCTTGGCTTCCGAACGGCGCCGGTCAGGCTCGTCCGTCACGGGTGCTATAATAGGCGGGGCGGAGAACATGAAGCGTAGATTTCTGGTCATTCTAGTTTTCCTGATCGGCCTTCCAGCGAGCGCCGCGCCGATTTCCCACACCGTTGTAGTTCTTCCCTTTGAAAACAAGACCCATCGCCCCGACCTGGCCTGGTTCTCGGAGAGCTTTGCCGAGACCCTCGCGCGGCGGCTCGAAGGCGACGGTCGAGTGGCGTTGACTCGCCGCGAGCGCGATGCGGCCGTCCGAGAATTAGGCTTGATGCCGGGCTCGCCCCTCAGCCAGGCCAGCGCCCTGAAGGTGGCGCAATCATGGGACGCGGACTGGGTGGTGACCGGCGTCTTCTACCTGAGCGGCGAGACCCTGAAGGCGCAGGCGGCCTTGCTGGACGCGGCCAGGCTTCGCATGGCGGGACCGTTCGAAGTGGGTGGAAGTCTTGCCGACCTGGCCGGCATGCAGGCGCAACTGGCCTGGCGAATCCTGGCGGCCAGTGACCCCGGCTTTACGGTGGGCAGCGAAGAGGACTTCGAAAAGCAATTTCCCGCCCTGCGCCTCGATGCCCATGAGAACCTTATTCGCGGCTTGCTGGCGGCGGAACCTGAGGCCCGCGTCCGCTTTCTGATGGAGGCCGACCGGCGCCATCCCGCCGACCGCCGCGCCGCCCTCGAACTGGCCCAGCACTACTACGACGTGAAAGACTACGAGAACTCCTACAAATGGCTGGCGCGCCTCGGCCCCGCGGAAGCGAGCCAGGTGGAGGCGCGCTTCATCCGGGGCGTGGACGAATTCTTTCTCGGCAAGAACGCCGCCTCGGAAAAGACCTTCGCGGAACTGTCCCGCGACACGCCGCTGGCGGAGGTCTGGAACAATCTGGGTTTCCTCCAGTCGCATCGGAGCCGCTGGATGGAAGCCATGGCGAGTTTTGACCGCGCCTACCAGGCCGATTCGTCGGACCCCGACTACAGCTTCAACCTGGGCGTTTGCCTGTGGAATCAGAAGCGCTATCCTGTGGCCGTTCGCTATCTCCGCGAGGCCCTTCAATCCGCGCCGGAGGACCTGGAGATTCACCGCCTGCTCCGCGAATCGCTGGCGGCGGCGGGCGACGTCGAGGGAAGGAAGAAAGAAGACCAGTGGCTGGAAGTCCGCGAAGAGTCCGCTGGAAACGGCAACGGAGCCATCCTGCCCCAGCCGCGTCTGAAAAAACAATTCAACCGCCGCGCCTACCGGGCCTGGCTGCGAATGGGACAGTCCGGAAAAGTGGCGCAATCGCGCGGCGCCGATGCCGCCGGACCCAAGCCATGAAGACAGCCATAGGTCGTCGCCTTGCTCTCGTTGTGGGGTTCCTGCTGGCCTCCGGCCTTGGCGGCGAAGCCCTCGCCGCCCCGCCGCGGGTGGTGACTATCCGGCTTGATCAGATGGTGAATCATGTCACCGCGGAATACATCATCGCGGGCATCAGGAAGGCGAACGAGACCGGCGCGGAAGCCGTTCTGCTGGAGCTGGACACCCCGGGCGGCATGTCCAATTCCATGCAGGAAGTCATCAAGGCAATTTACGGTTCGCGCGTGCCCGTCATTGCCTACGTCTCCCCCAGCGGGAGCACCGCCGCTTCGGCGGGCTTTTTCATCCTGCTGGCCGCGGACGTGGCGGCGATGTCGCCCGGAACCAACACCGGCGCGGCGCATCCCGTCATTCTCTTCCACACCAACGTCGGCAAGACCATGGAGGAGAAGGTTGAGAATGATTCTGCCTCGTACATCCGCAGCATCGCGGAGAAGCGAGGCCGGAACGTGCAACTGGCGGAAGCCGGGGTGCGGCAGAGCAAATCGTTCACGGAGAAGGAAGCGCTGGAGGGAAAGTTGATCGACGCGGTGGCCAATTCGGCCGGGGAACTTTTGGCCAGCCTCGATGGCAGGACGCTCACGCGCCTGGACGGGACCACGACCTCGCTGCATCTGAGTGGCGCCACGCTGGAGGCGCACGAGATGACCCGGCGCGAGCGCCTCTTCGCGTGGATCGCCGATCCCAATATTGCCTTTCTGCTGGGGGCGGTGGGCGTGGCCTGCCTGTACATCGAGTTCACCCATCCCGGCGTGGTGGCGCCGGGCGTGGTGGGCGCAGCGGCGCTGGTGCTGGCGCTCTACGCGTTCAATCTGCTTCCCATCAATTTCCTGGGCGTGCTGCTGATTGTCCTGGCCCTGGTCCTGTTTGCGCTGGAGGTGAAATTCACGTCCTACGGCGCGCTGGGGGCGGCCGGTGTCATCTCGCTGGTCCTGGGGGCCCTGATCCTGGTGGATTCGCCCATGCCGGAGGCCCGCATCCGCCTCTCGACCGCGCTGGGCGTTGCGATCCCCCTGGGATTGATAACCGTCGTGCTGCTGCGGCTCGCCCTTTCCGCGCGGCAGCGCAAGGTGATCACGGGGGAGGAGGCCATGATAGGTTTGGAAGGCGTCGCCCAAACCGACCTGGCTCCCAGCGGGCAGGTGCTGATCCGCGGCGAGATCTGGCAGGCGCGCGCTGGGGCGCCCATTCCCGCCGGCACGCGCGTCCGCGTGCTGAAGCTGGAAGGTTTGACCCTGACAGTTGAGCCCGCCGGCGAATCCCGCTAGACTGCAGGGTGCGCGCAGGGCCGCGCGCTGAGACCGGCGGACGAGAAGGAGGACTTATGAGCACAGCCGTTGCCGTTGCCATCTTTATCGGTCTGGTCTGGATCATCAAGTGCATCAACATCCTCAACGAATGGGAAAAAGCCGTCGTGCTGCGCCTGGGGCGCGTGCTGGCGACCGACAAGGGGCCTGGCCTGATTCTGATCTTCTGGCCCATTGATCGCATGTATCGCGTCTCCCTGCAAATTGAGACCTGGGATGTGCCGCCGCAGGACGTGATTTCGCGTGATAACGTATCGGTCAAAGTGAATGCCGTTTTGTGGTACCGGGTTATTACGGCGCAGAAGGCGCTGGTGGAGCTGCGGAACTACCGCTATGCCGTCGAGCAACTGGCGTCCACAGCGTTGCGCTCGGTGCTGGGCGAGGTGGAACTGGATGAAATGCTTTCCCAGCGCGAAAAACTCAATGCCCGCATCCAAACCATTATTGATGAGCAGACAGAGCCCTGGGGAATCAAAGTGACCCAGGTGCAAATCAAGCAGGTGGACTTGCCGCAGGAGATGCAGCGGGCCATCGCCAAACAGGCCGAAGCCGAGCGGGAGCGCCGGGCCAAGATCATCCACGCCGACGGCGAATTCCAGGCGTCGGCAAAACTGGCGGAGGCGGCGCAGGTGATCAGCCGGCAGCCGGTGGCGATTACGCTTCGCTACCTCCAGACACTGACCGAAATCGGCGTCGAGAAGAACACCACGATCGTCTTTCCGTTGCCGATCGAAATGCTTTCAGCGCTGATGGGTCGCGGACCGGGGCTGGCGGCGGATTCCAAACCGTAATCGCACGGCGCGGGCAGGGCAGAACGGAGAATCATGGCGGATCGCCACGAAGGCAAAGACGAGAAGGGTTTCACGGCCCGCTACCTGATCCTGATATTTGTGATGTTCGTGGCGGCCTGCGCCGTCTTCTTCTCGCTGGGTTTCCTGGTGGGTTACAACGAGCGGTCGGCGCCCTTGGCCGCCGCGACGGAGGGAGCACCTGCTTCGAATGGCCTCATTCCGCCGCCGGTGAACACGCCGCCGGAAAGGGCTCCTTCGCAGCCCGCTTTACCACCGCCTTCGGCTTCGGGCGATTTGTCCACAGAGCACATCGTTGCTACCGCGGCTCCTGCCAAGCCCGCGCCTGAGACCGCGCCCGTTGCCAAGGCCGCCGCCAAGCCCGCCCCAGCCAAGACTGTCGCTGCCAAGCCCGCGGCGGCGCCCCGCGCCAAAGAAAAGGCGGGATTCACCGTTCAGGTCACCGCCTCGCGCGACAAGAGGGATGCTGAGAAACTGGTCAAGGAACTGAAGACGCGCGGCTTTGACGTCTTTGTCGTGCCGCCGCAGTTCTCGGATGCAAGGGATAACCTCTACCGCGTGCAAGTGGGGCCGTACGAGACGCGCGCCGAAGCCGTGCGCGTGCGCGACCGCATCGCCAAGGAAGGTTTCAAACCGTTTATTCGACAATAACCTGATGCGTTGCTGAGTCTGGAACACAAAGTCCACATCGGAGATTCGAAATTTGAAAAACCAAAGAGGAAAGGCAGCAACGAAAAGCGATTACCCGCACAAGGAATCTGTAAACTGACAACTGCCAACTGACACCAACTCCTTGACCACGCGCATCGAGGCTCTTTCCCGGATCAACCCGCCCTCCTCGAACCTTCGCCGTCTTTCAGCGAGCGCGCTGAGCGGCGGCCTTCTATTCTTATGCTTTCCCATTCCGGGTCAGCATTACCTGGCCTGGTTTGCGCTCGCCCCCCTGTTGCTGGCTTTGCTGCAGGACCCGCAACCCCGGCGCGGATTCGGGCTGGGATACGCTGCCGGATTTGTTTTTTTTGCATCGTCGTGCCAGTGGTTCGTGGACGTCCTGGAACTCCACGGCGGCCTCTCGCCGGTGCTGGCCTGGGGTGTCCTGATGCTGTTCGCGCTCCTCTTCGCGGTTTTCTTCGGCGTGTTCGGCGCAGCCGTGAGCGGGATTGCGCGCGCATCGGAGCCGTTGGCGCTTTGCACCGCGCCATTCATCTGGGTTGTGACGGAATTTGGCCGCGCCTACCTTTTCACCGGAGTCCCGTGGAACCTGCTGGGGTACGCCGTGCAGTTCGATGGCTTGCGGCGTTTGGCGGCGGCATCCGGAGTTTACGGGCTGTCCTTCCTGGCAGCAGCCACCGCATCCGTCGCGGCATGGGCTCTGCCGCGTCTCCGGTCTCGGTGGGATGCCAGGATCGCCATGGCGGCCTGGCCGGCCACGCTTTTGCTGCTCAACGGGCTTCTGGCGCCGCCGCCCGTCATTCCAGGGGCGCGTGTGGCTCATCTGGTCCAGCCCAACGTTCCGATGACGCCTGCGGAGATCGCGAAGTGGGCGCCGTGGAGCCATCCCGAGCCTCTGAATCAACTGGTGGAAAAGAGCATCGCGGCGGCGCGCGGTCGGCAAACCGAAGGCTCCACGCCGTTCATCATCTGGCCGGAGAATCCCGCGCCCTTCTATTTCGAGCGCGACCCCGTCTTCCGTGCTGCCGTCGAACGCATGGCGCGCGAGTCGGGCGCGACCGTGGTGGTGGGGAGCGTCAACTTCGCGGATGCCGGCCAGACGCAGCCCAAGAACAGCGCCATGGTGCTCGACCCCACGGGACGGGTCGTCCTCGCCTATGATAAAATTCATCTGGTGCCGTTCGGGGAATACGTGCCCGCCTGGGCGTTCCCGAATCTGGTCGGAAAGATTACGCACGAAGCGGGGAATTTCGTTCCGGGCTCGAGTTATCGCGCCGCAGAAACGCCCGAAGGCGCGCTCAGCCTCTTTATCTGTTACGAATCCATCTTTCCGCAGCTGGTCCGGCGGTTGGTGCCGGAGGGCCCTGCGGTGCTGGTGAATATCTCGAACGACGCCTGGTTCGGCGATACGGCCGCCGCCGCGCAGCATCTGGAAATGGCGCGGCTGCGCGCCATCGAGAATCGGCGCTATCTGCTGCGCGCGACCAACGACGGGATCACCTGCATCATTGACCCTTACGGGCGCGTGCTGGCGCAATTGCCACGCCACGAAGAAGGCGTGCTCAGCGGACGGTTCGACATGCTAGGCGGCAGCACGTTGTACACTCGGTTCGGTGATGTTTTTGCCTGGCAATGCGTGGCTCTCGTGGTGCTGGTGGTGGCCTATGGATACTGGAAAGACCATCGCATCAGGCCACCAGCGGCAAAGGGCAAAACTCCCAAGTAGGGTGTTCCTCTTCCTGACCCTGGCTGCCGGATTCTGAAGACTGGAGTGCCGATGACTGAAGAACTGCAACGCGAATACGAACCGCTAAAGGTGCGGACCCTCGAGCTGCGGAGTTTTCTTTGACGCGCCCGCCCGCCGCCGCCAGCTCGAAGCTCTCGAGCAGCAAATAGCCCGGCCGGATTTCTGGCAGAATCCGGAAGCATCGCAGAAGATTCTCACCGAGCGGAAGCGCCTGGAGGAACAGGTGCGGACCGACGAAATGCTGGCGCGCAAGCTGGAGGATCTTGACGCCTACTTCGAGCTGGGGCGCGAGGGCGAAAACGTCGAGGCGGAATTGAAGACCGAACTTCAGGCGCTCGCCCGGGAAGTAGACCGGCTGGAGTTCGCCACGTTGCTCCCCGGCGAGAACGACCGCCTCAACGCCATCGTCACCATCCACCCGGGCGCGGGCGGCACCGAGTCGCAGGATTGGGGCGACATGCTCCTGCGCATGTACAAGCGCTGGGCCGAGCGCAAGGGTTTCAAGTTCACCCTGATGGATTACCAGCCGGGCGAAGAGGTAGGGCTGAAATCAGCCACCTTCACGGTGGCGGGTGAATACGCCTACGGCCTGCTCAATTCCGAAATCGGCGTGCACCGCCTGGTGCGCATCTCCCCTTTTGATGCTGCCGCGCGCCGCCACACTTCGTTTGCGTCGGTCTTCGTCAGCCCCGAAATCGACGACACCATCGAAATCGAACTGAAGCCGGACGAGATCCGCATCGAAACCTATCGGTCCACGGGCGCGGGCGGGCAGCACGTCAACACCACCGACAGCGCCGTGCGTGTCGTCCACATTCCCACCGGCACCGTGGCGCAGTGCCAGAATGAGCGCTCCCAACACCGCAACAAGGATATGGCGCTCAAGATGCTGCGCTCCAAACTGTACGAACAGGAACTTCAGAAACGCCGCGAGGAAAGCAAGAGACTGGAAGATTCCAAGATGGACATCAACTTCGGCAGCCAGATTCGCTCCTACGTGCTGCACCCCTATCGGCTGGTGAAGGACGTGCGCACCAAGTTCGAGATGGGCGACGCCGACCGCGTCCTCGACGGCGATATGGATCCCTTCATTCGGTCGTTTCTGCTTTGGCGCCGCGGGGCCGTCACGGCATAAGAACGCCCCCTCGAGCCGTCATTACAACGCATTGCCCGCCCCCGCGATTCTTGTCGTAGCGGCGACCTTCAGGTAGCCATCCGCCATGTCGGCCTGAAGGCCGACGCTAC
>CAZHKT010000127.1:0-10952 GCA_964533045.1 uncultured Acidobacteriota bacterium
AAGCGCCCGGTAAAACAGACTCCGTCGGCGGCGTCCAGGATCCACTCGGCGTCGGGATCGCTTCCCAGGCGCTCCAGCTTGGCACGGTCCACCACTTCCGCCACCGTGCCGGTCTCGACGATGCGACTCAAGGCCCGGTCGAGCGCGCGCCGCTCCGCCGTCTCCGGTTCTTCTAGCCAGAACACCGCGAATGACCCTCCCGCATGCACCGCGCCCAGCTTCTTCAGCTCCAGATGCTTCCGGCCCCGCATGGCAAACAGGCCTTCCTCCTTCAAGATAACCAGAGGGGCGGCCTCGCGTTCGACGGGAAGGAATCCGTGGTCGGAAAGCACCACGAGCGTGGTGTGGCGGTCCTCGGCAATCATGGCCCGGATGCGCCCGATCTCGTGGTCGGTGATTTCCAGCGCCCGCAGCGCCTCGGGGGAGCGCGGCCCGAAGCGGTGGGCGCGGTCGTCGTAGCCCACGAAGTGAATGAACATGAGGTCCGGGTGGTACTGCCGCCAGAGGTGAAGTCCGGCTTCGCCGCGCAGGGCGTCAAGCCCCAGCTGCGCGTTCGGCTGGATGGTCCCGACCAGTTCGCTGAACAGATGGGGCGTCGCGTGCTTGGCGACGGTCTGAAAATCCTGGTGCGGGTCGGGCGCGGCAGGATCCCAGATCTCCGGGATATTGAAATCAATCGGCGCGCCCGCGCTGACCGGCCAGCTGATGGCGGCAGCCTTCAGGCCATGGGCGCGCGCCAGATTCCACAGCGTGGGCACATCAATGGCCGCGGCGAACCAGTGCCAGGGCCGCGCCGTCTCGGTGGGATCGAGCGACGCCAGGTGGCTGTAGATGCCGTGGGCTCGCGGCAGCGCGCCCGTCACGAGCGTGGCGTGCGCCGGGTAGGTGGTGGAGGGGAAGATAGACTCCATCCCTTCCGCCTGCGCGCCCTCCTGGGCCAATTCCTGGATATTGGGAATCTTCAGGCCGACCTGCGCCGCCTCGCGATAAAGCGACGGATGCATCCCGTCCACGGAGAGCATCACCAGTCGCGACTTCGCGGCTTGCCGTTGCATGGGCCTGACC
Source organism: uncultured Acidobacteriota bacterium (assembly GCA_964533045.1). Lineage (GTDB taxonomy): Bacteria > Acidobacteriota > Terriglobia > UBA7540 > UBA7540 > JACQNR01. The sequence goes on from CAZHKT010000127.1 coordinate 1,066, forward strand.
TCAATCGAGCCGGGCGTAGAGGGCGACCTTGCCGCCGCGCTGCATTCCGTCCCGTCCTGCGTTATAATAGCAGCATCTCAGGCGATGGAGTTCGCCTTCAACCGCCCTGATCCTTGGGGGCTAATGACTCCTGGCTGCCGGCGGCATCCAGGTTTTTTTGTTTCCAGGCCGGGCTGCACAGCAGGAAGACAGAGGTGCATTGCAAATATTTCTTTTGATCGTCTTTGGCGCGGCGGGGACGCTGGCGCGCTATTGGCTTCAGGGACTCGTCCAGGAGCGCGCCGGCGCGTCATTTCCCGCCGGGACGCTGGCGGTGAACCTGACGGGATGCTTCCTGCTGGGCGGCGTGGCTCAGTACGCGCTGCACCATCTCAGCATCCCTCCCGAATGGCGCACCGGCCTCACCATCGGATTCTTCGGAGCCTTCACCACATTTTCCACCTTTGGCTGGGAGACCGTGAAGATGCTGGAGGATGGCGACTGGATGCACGCCGGCCTCTACGTCGGGGCAAGCCTTGTGGGCGGCATCGTCGCCGCGTTGGTGGGGATCCGCATCGCGGACCGCATTTGAGGATGGTTTCGCAATATCGTGACAATGAACTGCTGTAGCGGCGCTGTCTTCAGCGCCGAAAGCGCCGGTGGGGACACCGGCGCTACAGCAAAAACCGTAGTTTGTAATTCTCAATGGAGGCGGCATGGAACATCAGAGATTCGAGGGAGAGCGAACGCTGATGCGCATTCACATCGGCGAGTCCGACAAGTGGCAGCATACACCGCTCTACGAAGCCCTCGTGCAGTTGTTCCGCCGCGAGGGTTTCAGCGGCGTGACCGTGCTGCGCGGCGTGGCCGGTTACGGCTCGACCAGCCACCTGCATACCGACAAGATCCTGCGCCTCTCGCAGGATCTTCCCATCGTCATTGAGGTTGTGGAGTACACCGAGCGAATCGAAAAGATCCTGCCGCGGCTGGACGAGATGGTGGGTGGCGGCCTGATCACACTCGAGAAAGTTCGCGTGATTCTCTACCGCTCCAGCCAGCGCCAATAGCTACCGCTTGCGTGTCACGAAGACCAGGTCGCCGGGATACTTCGACCCGTAAGGGTTCTTCTCGAAATCCGCGTAGACGTTCTCCACCTCGAAGCCCGACCGCGCCAGCAGGTGTTCCGCCTCGAAGCGGAACAGATAGCGCATGGTGAAGCGTTGCACCAGCCGCTCCTGGCGGCCGTCGGGGAACGTGACACGGTGAATCAGCTCGACGTCCTGCGTCTGCTTGAAGAAGTCGCGCCCCAGAACGTGATGCCGTCGCAGCACCTGGCGCCCGTCCGGCATGGTGAAGGGAGGCTCGCGGTTCAGTTCCTCGAAATACTTCTCGTCCACCATATGCGGAAACGCCGGGTTGAACAGGTCGAGAATGAGTTTGCCTCCGGGCACCAGATGGCGGTGCACGCTCGCCAGGCAAGCCAGTTGATCCTCCACCGTCATCAAATGCTGGAAGGGGCGGAAGGGAATGGTCACCAGACGGAATTCCCGCCCCAGATCAAAGTGGCGCATGTCGCCTTCCGACAGCGAAGCGCGCGCCTGCGTCTCGGCCGATTCACGCGCCAGCTTCTCGCGGCAGACGGCCAGCATGGCGGGCGATGCATCGAGGCCGTGAATCTCGATTCCGGCGCGCGCCGTGGGGATCAGCACACGACCCGTGCCGCAGCCAATCTCCAGCACCGGCCCGCCCGTCTCCCGAGCCGCCTCCACGAAAAAGTTCACGTCGCCCCGCTCGCGGTAGGGCACCACAAAATCGTAAAACTCCGCCACAAAGGGCTGATCATCGTATCCAGAGGACGGCATGTCGTCTCCTTGCGGGCCGGGCCAGGGAAAGCCGGCAGACAATCATTGTAAACCGAGTCGCATGATGGGCCGCGTCGCGGAACGTCGCGCCACCTCGCGGAAGCCGGCGCGCCGGAAGGAACCGGCCAGCCCCGTGAACGCGAAGACGTCCGCGATCGCGCCGCGCTTCGGCTGCACGGGATATCCTTCCAGTATCTTCGCGCCTCGCTTCCTTGCATATTCCGCCGCCGCCGCGAGCAGCTTCGAGGCCAGGCCGGTGCGGCGGTATTTCCTGGCGATAAAGAAACAGGGCACCGACCAGACCTCGGCGCTGTCCACCGGCGCCAGCACCCGCGAGTGCGCCAGCCGGGGATACGTGTCGCGCGGCGCCACGGCACACCAGCCCGCGGGGATTCCATTCACATAAGCCACCAACCCCGGAGGAGGACCTTGAGAGACCAGTTTCTTGAGCGCGCGGCGATTAGCTTCGCCTTTCTTCTTCTCGTACTCGCTGCGCGACTGGCGCCAGTGCATGCACCAGCAGCCTCCGCACGCGCCCCGCGGGCCGAAGAGAGCCTCGAGATCGGCCCAGCGGTCTGCGGTTGCGGGATGGAATTCGATGCCGGTCATCTTGCATTTCTGTTGGAGGGCACGGCGCACCCTGCCCCCCATCACTTTCCCGACCTTGCTTTGCTTTTCCCGAGCGGCCCTGCCTTTCGGAACGGCTGTGTCCCGATCAAGCCTTCGCCCTCGCGCACCGTGAGCACATTTCCTGCCGGGGCGTTTTCGATACGATCCGTCTGTCCGCTCGGCCATTCGATTTCGATGCGCTCAGCCTTTGTCGCTGTGCCCAGGCCAAAATGCAGGCGCGGGTCGTTCGAACAGAGATAGCTCCCGCCGCTGCGCACCTCGTCGAACTGTGTGAACCCGCCGGCTGTCACTTTCACTATGGCCCCGATGCCGTCGCGGTTGCTTTTGGTTCCGACGAGGCGGATCAGGACGGACTGGTTCGGATTCTTGCGCACATGGCGAATCAGGTCGGGGGCGGCGTTCATGTTGCTGATGGCGAATTCCACGTCGCCGTCATTGTCGTAATCGGCCACCGCCAGACCGCGGCTGACTTTCTGAAGCGCCAGCCCCGGGCCCGCGCGGCGCCCCACTTCCTCGAATTGGCCGTTACCCAGATTGCGGAAGAGCAGGTTGCGCTCCGCGTAGGTAATGCCGGTCGGATAGAGGTCCATCTGCGGAAAGGTCTGCCCGTTGGCGAGCAGGATATCCTTCCATCCGTCGTTGTCGTAGTCCAGGAAATCGGCGCCGAAGGTGGTGAAGAGCCACCCCGTGTCTCCGAGGCCGGCGAAATAAGTCTGATCGGTGAAGGTTCCGTCCCCGTTGTTGTGATACAGGTTCTTGGTGTCGTCGGAGAAATTCCCCTTCACCAAATCCAGCCAGCCATCGTTGTCGTAGTCGCCGAAGTCCACGCCCATTCCCGCCTGTTCCTGGCCTTCGGCGCTGTAAGCCGTTCCCGATTGCGGCCCGGCATCGGCAAAGGTGCCATCGCCGTTATTGCGGTAGAGCGCGCTGGGTGTGGAATCGTTGGCCACGTAGATGTCAAGGCGGCCGTCACGGTCGTAGTCGCCCATCACCACGCCCAGGCCGAAGGAGCGGCCCGCGTCAATGCCTGCCTGTTCCGTCACGTCGGTGAACGTGCCGTCGCGGTTGTTGTGATAGAGAATATCGCGCCCGCCGGGGAATCCGCGGGGGCCGCAGAAAGTAGCAATGCTTCGATAGGTACAGTTGGGCGCGCTGCCGGGTTCGCCCAGTCTTTCGATGTCCACGTCGACGTAGTTGGCGACGTAGAGATCGAGGAAGCCGTCGCCATCCAGATCGCCGAAGGCGCAGCCCATGCCCCAGCCGCGGCCGGCCGTGCCGGCGGACTTCGTCACATTCTCGAATTGGCCCCCACCCCGATTGCGATAAAGTACGTTTCCGCCGTAGTAGGTGACGTAAAGATCCTCATTCCCGTCGTTGTTATAATCGGCGGCGCAGACGCCCATGCCCCAGCCGGTGTGATCGAGCCCCGAGGCATGGGAAGCATCTTCAAACGTTCCGTCGCCGCGATTGCGATAGAGCCGCGAGCGCGGGCTGGTGCCGCGCCGCCAGTCTTCAAAGGTGCTGCCGTTGACGAAGAAGAGGTCCAGATTGCCGTCGCCGTCGTAATCGAACCAGGCGATGCCGCCGCCGCCCTTGGCTTCAATGATGTAGCGCTTCTCGGGGCCGCCGCTGCTGAGCGTGAAGTGGATGCCCGCCGGCTTCGACACTTCGACGAACTGATCCACCGCTGCAGAGGGCGACATTCGCTGGGCTGATGGTTGCGGTGCGCGCGGCGACGGCTTTTGCCCGGAAAAGGCCACAGTGGCGGCGGCGAGAAGTGCCAGAGCGAGGGCGAATTCAGGCCGAAGGCGTTGCATATTATGGATTCTGGCCTCCCGCGATCCCGGAACTTCTCTGGGCGCCGCGCGCGTGCAGGTCGGCGACGATCTTGAACTCGCGCTCCGCCTCTTCCTTCCGGCCCAATTGCTGATAGGCGCGCGCCAGGGCGTAATGAGCCTGAACGTGGTCGGGTTTCAACTCGATGACGCGTTCGAGCGCGCGCGCCGCGCCCGTCAGGTCCCCTCGCGCCAACAGCACGCGCGCCACCCCGTATTGCGCGTTCACCGCGCCCGGGCGCAGCTCGATCCCCTTTCGAAACAGTGTTTCCGCTTCATCCAGGTTGCCCTTGCCGAGTTGCACCTCACCCGAGCGAAGGTAAGGCTCAAAAAAGCCGGGATTCAGCATCATCTCCCGGCCGTATTCCTTCAGGGCTGCGGCGGAATTCCCCTGGCTCTGGTAGGCGAAGCCGAGGTGATAGTGCGCCAGAGGAAGGTTCGGCTCGAGCTCGATCGCCTTCTTGAACTGCTCGATAGCGGGCAGATTCCGGTTCTGGTTGTGATACACCCGCCCGAGCAGCATGCGTGCCTGGGCGTTCTTCGGGTCGAGCCGGATGGCGGTTTCAAGCGCCTGGGCTGCGGCGGCGTTCTGGTTCTCGGCGAGTTTGACCAGCGCCAGGTTGAAATGATTCTTGGGATCGTTCGGGGCAAGTGCGATGGCGCGACGAAAGGCTTCCCGCGCTTCCGCGTTCCGGCCGTTTTTGAACAGCGCCGCGCCCAGTAACTGCTGAAGCGCCGGTGATCGCGGGAATCGCGCGGTGGCCCCGCGCGCTTCCGTGATCGCCTCCTCGAGCCGCCCCACATCAACCAGTGCGCCGATCTTGTCGGCGAGCGCGCCTTCGCCCGTCTGCGCACCGACACGCGCCGCGGCGCCCGCCAGCATCACGGCGAGCATCAACCCTGCAATTGTCGCGCGTGCGCCCACAAAGGGATGGTAATCGCCGCTCTTCTTGCAAGTCAATCAATCCGGCAAGCGCGAAAGCGCGCTGGCGTGGAGCGTCTGAAACGGCTTTCCATGTGGAGGGGCGATCCTTGGGGTCGCCGCGGGGCGGGCACAAGGCTCGCCCCTGCCATAGCGCCCGCCTTCGCGGCTGTCGAGGTTTCTGGGACGCACCACTCTAGATGATGTGCAGTTTCTTCCCGACCGCCTCGAGAATCTGCAGGGCCTGCGTCAATTCCTGCTCGGTGTGGGTGGCGGTGACGATGGTGCGAAGGCGCGCCTTGCCGACGGGCACGGTGGGGAAGCCGATGCCCATGGCGAAGACACCTTCCGCGAACAGTTGGCGCGAGAATTCGTGGGCCAGCGCCGCGTCACCCACCATGATGGGCGTGATAGGGGTTTCGGACAGGCCGGTATTGAAGCCCAGCTTTTTCAAGCCGTCTTTGAAGAATCGCGTGTTCGACCAGAGCTTTTCGATCAGGTGTGGTTCTTCCTGAAGCACATCGAACGCGGCGATGCAGGAGGCGGTCACCGACGGCGGATGGGAGGTTGAAAACAGAAAAGGCCGGGCGCGATTGTAGAGGAATTCGATCGCGTCGCGGGTTGAGCAGACGTAGCCGCCCAGCGCGCCGATGGCCTTCGACAGCGTGCCCACCTGAATATCCACGCGCCCGTGCAGGTTGAAGTGGTCCACCGTCCCGCGTCCGTTGCGGCCCAGCACGCCGGAAGCGTGCGCGTCGTCAATCATCATGATGCAGCCGTATGTTTCGGCCAGCTCGACCAGCGCGGGCAGCGGCGCAATATCCCCGTCCATGGAGAAGACACCGTCGGTAATGAGCAGCTTGCGGCAGGGGCGTCCCGCAACCTCTTTCAGGATCTTCTCGCAGGCCTCCACGTCCTTGTGGGGGAAGACTTTGATCTCGGCGCGAGACAGCCGGCAGCCGTCAATGATCGAGGCGTGGTTGAGTTCGTCGGAAATGATGACGTCGTCGCGCGTCAGGATGGCCTGCACCGTCCCGGCGTTCGCCGTAAATCCCGACTGGAACACCACCGAGGCTTCCACGTTCTTGAAGCGCGCGATCTTCTCCTCCAGCTCCATGTGGATGGACATGGTGCCGGCGATGGTGCGCACGGCGCCGGTTCCCACGCCGAACTTTTCCAAGGCTTCGAGCGCCTTTTGCCGCAGCTTCGGATGCGTGGTCAGCCCGAGATAGTTATTCGAGCAGAGGTTGATGACCTCGCGCCCGTCGAAGCGTGCGACGGGCCGCTGCTCGCCCTCCAGGATGCGCAACCGGAGCGCCGTCTTCTGCTCGCGCAGCTTGTTCAATTCGTCGGTCAGGTAACGGAGGGAATCACGGGGCATAGGGATCTCGGAAGGATGAATTATAGATTCTGGGTGACGCCACCAAACTCCGACGCGCCAGCTCCTCATTCAGGATTCAGCACTGGATGATAGCACGCTCGCGGGATGACCGGGCACGGGCGCTACTGAACCTTGCGTTTGAGGTTCTCGAGCGCTTCCTGGGCGAGGGCGTAATCGGGAGAAATCTTGAGGGCCTGCTCGAAATGCTTGCGGGCCTTCAGGAACTGTTCCTTGGCCACGTAGACGCGGCCCAGGTTGTAGTGGGGATAGTGATAGGTTTCGTAGCGCTTCGACTGGAGCGCACGCAGCAGCCACTTTTCGGCCTCGTCGTACTCGCCCTTTTCGATCATATAGGCGCCGATATCGTTGTAAGGGTTGCCGAACTCGGGGTCAATCTGGATGGCTTTCTTGCACTCAGCGATGGCATCGTCCAGCCGGCCCTGGAACCGGTAGGTCCAGCCGAGGAAGGTGTAGGCCTCCGCCGTCGGATGCAGGTCGAGCGAGCGCTTGTAAAGCTCCACCGCCATATCGTAGTCGCCGCCCATCTGATACTGATAGGCTTCCTTCAACAGTTCCCACGCGGATTGAAACTCCTCGGCGCCCACGGTGGTTCTCCTCCCTCCCTTCCTAACACATCGGCTCGCGGGGTGTCAATCGCGCCTGCGGCTCACCCCAAGGGCGGTGCGGCCCGCCCTCGCTCCTTCAACCAGGCGGGTCAATTCGCCGCGCCGCCGGCGACGAACCGGTTGCTGCGCCCCGACCTGTGCTAGTATGCACGGCGTAGCTGTGAGGCGGCATTCCAGATCCATCGCAGAAGCGAAGCCGGGCGGATCCTTGTGCGCGAAAGCATGACGACATTGAACAAATCAAACGCAGCGGCTCCGGCGAGTGGCGGCCGGCCCACCGGCGTGCGGCACTATGTGCTGGCCTGGGTCTGCTCGCTCTCGGTGGTGACGTATCTGGACCGCGTCTGCATTTCGGCCAGCGCTCCCTACATCTCTGCCGACCTGGGCCTCGACCCGGTGCAGATGGGCTACGTCTTCAGCGCCTTCGCCGTGGCCTACGCGCTCTTCGAAGTCCCGGGCGGCTGGCTGGGCGACCGCATCGGCCCGCGCAAGGTCATCACCCGCATCGTCGTCTGGTGGTCGGTGTTCACCGTTTTCACCGGCCTGGTCAGCAAGCTTTGGACCCTGGTGGTGGTTCGATTTCTGTTTGGCGCGGGCGAAGCGGGCGCCTATCCCAACGCGGCCAAGATCTTTTCCCGCTGGATGCCCCGCTCCGAGCGGGGGTATGCCACCGGCATGATGTGGATGTTCGGGCGCGGCGGGGGCGCCTTCGCCCCGGCGCTGGTCGTCTATTTGCTCGACCATATTCACTGGCGAATGACCTTCGCCGTCTTTGGCGTCGTCGGCATTGTCTGGGCGATCTTCTTCTACTGGTGGATTCGAGACCATCCCGAGGAGAAGAAGGGCGTGAACGCCGAGGAAATCCAGCTCATCCACGAAGGCCACGAAGCCCGCGACGAGATGGACCACGCCAATGTTCCCTGGGGCCGCCTGCTGCGCAGCGGCAACCTGTGGACCATCATGTGGATGTACTTTACCTTTTCCTACGGCTGGTACTTCTACATCACCTGGATGCCAACCTACCTGAAAGCGCGCGGCGTTTCGATGAGCTATGGCGGCATGCCGCTGCTGTTCGGGGCCATCGGCTCGGTGCTGGGCGGGTTGCTGACGGATTACGTGGTCCGCAAGACCGGCAACCTGAAGAACCGTCGCTGGATCGGATTCGGGGGCTTCTTCCTGGGATCGCTGGCGATGGCCGCGAGCGTGACGGTGGACGATCCGATCGAGTCGCTGGTGGTCATCTCCATGGCGTCGTTTTTCGGCGATCTGACGCTGGCCTCCTGCTGGGCGGTTTGCATGGACGTGGGGCATGAACTGGCCGGAACCGTTTCCGGCAGCATGAACATGTGGGGCAATCTGGCGGGTTTCGTCGCGCCTACCATGACCGGCTTCCTGCTCAAGCACTTCGGAAGCTGGAATATCCCCATCGTGGTTTCCAGCGTCATCTTCTTCATCGGCGCGCTGCTCTGGCTGAAGATTGATCCGACCAAGTCGGTCATCCGCGAGCCGGAGCGGGTCGCCTCATGATTTCCTAAGGCCCGTCACCCTTCGCGTGACCTGCCGTTCGGCAGGCCACGCCAAGGATTTGCTTTTCTCGGACTCGGCCCGGTGCGAGATGCTTCGTCGTCCCGATGACCAGTATCGGGCCTCCACAGCATGACAAGGTTCCGGTCCGCGCATGAGAAAGGTCCTCGGATACGCCGCCCTCGTTTCGCTCATTGCCAGCCTGCTGCTGGTCTGGATGCTGCTGCGCAAGCCCGCGCTGCCCTTTCCCGAATCGAGCGAAGAGGATGCCGCGTCCTTCAATAACAAGATCGCGCGGCTCGTGAACGCCAACGATTTCGGCGTGCCGTCCGAACTGCACCTGACCGCGCCCGAACTTAACTCCCAAATCCAGCAGTTTCTCAAGGCGAATCCCCAGCCGCCCGGCTCGGTCACGATCAAGAACGGCGCCATTCTCCTCGAGGGCGACCGGATGATCGTGCTGCTCCTCTTTGATGTCCACGGGTTCGACGTCTACATGACCGTCGATGGGAATCTGCTGTTCGCAAACCACCTGGTGCGACTCAATCCCACCGACGTGCACATCGGTCGCGTCTCGGTCCCCGTCGCCCTGCTCGAAGGCAAGATCGATCTCCAGATGGAACTCCCCGAAGCCGTCACCGCCCTGCGCGTCGAAAACAGCGAACTGGTCATCGAGGCGCAATGAACTCGTAGCGCAGGACTCGCCCTCCGGCTCTGGGGCACTTCAAATCTCAATGAGCGTTAAGATAGGCTCTGCCCCGCGAGATGATCCCCAGCAATTGGGAGATTTTCGCTCCTGAAAAGTAGAAGGTCCCGCCGGAAGGCCCCGGGCTACTCATCCGGACTGCGAAATGTTCATCAATTCGGGACCAGCCCACATCGAGGACCGTGAATCTTGGGAGATACTCCCGCTGCTTTGCGCTAATCCGATTTTCAAAGCTCACGGATACGTTCGGTGGGGGAGTCTCATTGCACGTAAACGTCGTTCCGGTCGGGCAACCTGCATTTCGGTGATCGTTCGGGTAGTTCGCGATTCTTCTCAGATCATTCTCAAATCTTTCCAAACTACCCTGCCTAAAGAGAATTACATAATATAGTGACAATCAGAACAATTCGGCCTGTTTCCAA
>CAZHKT010000128.1:0-10706 GCA_964533045.1 uncultured Acidobacteriota bacterium
TGCCGCGCCCCTGGGTCATGGAGGTGAGGTCGGAAGCGTAGGTGAGCATTTCGGCGAGCGGCACCTGGGCCTTGACCACCGTCGAGCCGCCCTTGGGCTCCATGCCCTGGATGCGGCCGCGCCGGCCATTCAGATTTCCCATAATATCCCCTGAATAATTATCGGGAATGGTGATCTCCACATTCATGATAGGCTCGAGCAGGCAGGGCTTGGCCTGTTCCATGCATTTCTTGAAGGCTTTCGAGCCGGCCAGCTTGAAGGCGATTTCCGACGAGTCCACATCGTGGTACGACCCGTCAAAGAGGATCACCTTGAAGTCGACGACCGGGTAGCCCGCGAGGTACCCTTTCGCCGCCGCCTCCACAATGCCCTTTTCCACCGCGGGAATGAAGTTGCGCGGGATGGCCCCGCCGAAGATGTCGTTGACGAATTCGAAGCCGCCGCCGCGCGGCAGCGGTTCCATCTTGATCCAGCAATCGCCGTACTGGCCGTGCCCGCCGGTTTGCTTTTTGTGTTTGCCCTGGGCTTCGGCCTTGGCGCGGATGGTCTCGCGGTAGGGAATCTTGGGGGCTTTGAGCGTGACCTCGAGATTGAAGCGCCGCTTGAGTTTTGAGACCGCGGCCTCGACGTGCTGCTGGCCGGCGCCCGACAGGAGGAATTCCTTGGTCTGCGGGTCGCGCGCGAAGCGCAGCATCAGGTCCTCTTCGAGCAAGCGATGGACGGCGGTGGAAAGCTTGTCTTCGTCGCCGCGCGACCTGGGCTCGATGGCGAAGGAAATCGCGGGATCGGCGAGCTTGACTTTGGGGAAGACGATGGGGGCGCTCTTGTCGCCCAGCGTGTCGCCGGTGAGCGTGTCCTTGAGCTTGGCGACGGCGCCGATGTCGCCGGCGTGCAGTTCGGCAATGGCCAGCTGCGTCTTCCCCTGCACGATGCTGATGTGCGAGAAGCGCTCCGCCGAGCCGCGCGTGAAACTGGTCAGGTTCGCCTCATTCTTCAGGGTTCCCGACATGACTTTGAAATAGCTCACCCGGCCGGCAAAAGGATCGGCGACCGTCTTGAAGATGTAGACCGCCACCGGCTGGCCATCGGCGACCTGGCGCTTGACGGGATTGCCGCCTTCGCCGTCCAGACCCTCCAGCTCGCCGCGTTCGACGGGGGAGGGCAGGTAATCGGCGATGAAGCCGAGAAGGCTTTCGCTGCCCACGTTTTGCAGGCCCGAGGCGGCCAGCACCGGGTAGATCCGGCGCGAGGCGATGGCTTCCCGCAGGCCGGGCACCAGGTCTTCGACGGGGATCGTTCCCTTCTCGAAGAATTCCTCCATCAGTTTGTCGTTGCCCTCGGCCACCATTTCGACCAGGGCTTCATGGGCTTTGCCCGCGACGTCGGCCAGCTCGGCGGGAATCTCGCCTTCCTTCGCCTTGCCGTTGCCACCCGCCTCGTAGGTGTACGCTTTCATGCGGACCAGGTCCACCACGCCGCGGAAGTTCTTCTCTTCGCCGAGGGGCAGTTGCACGGGGATGGCGGTGCGTCCGAAGGTCTTCTGCACCGCCTCGAGGGTGCGGTCAAAGCTGGCGCGATCGCGGTCCAGCTGGCTGATGACGATGGCGCGCGGCAGATGGAACTTCTCGCAGAAGCCCCAGGTCTTTTCCGTCTGGACCTCGATGCCGCCCACCCCGTGCACCAGCAGCAGGGCGGATTCGGCGGCCACCAGGGCCCCTTCGGTTTCGTGCAGGAAGATGTTGTAGCCGGGGGTATCGATGAAATTGATCTTCACCTTGCCCCACTCGGCGTGGGCCAGCGAGGCGGCGATCGAAAACTTGCGCTGAATCTCCTCTTCGTCGTAGTCCGTGACCGACGTCCCGTCGTCCACTTTGCCCAGGCGGTTGACTGCCCCCGCCGTGTATAGCAGCGCGGAGATGAGCTGCGTCTTGCCCGTGTGGCCATGACCGACCAGGGCGACGTTGCGCAGGTTGGCACCCTCGTAGATCTTCACGATGAACTCCTTAAGGACCGCGCGACAGCGCACGGCCTGTATCAATGCAAATTCCGCAAACGGCCATGCTAGCACAACCGTTCACGGGCGTTCAATCGAAGCGGGATGCGAATCAATCGAGGTCGATATCGCGCAGCGGCTTGGTGACCGGTTCGTCCTTGGTCTGTTTCAGGGCTTCCTGGAACTTGCGGTCGAGCAGGTCGGATTTGATCTTCTGCTCCTCGGTGCTCTGCCGGAAGAGCGCCTCGCGGCGGGCCTTTTCCTTCTCCAGCAGCATCGCGGCGTGCTCCAGGTCGGGCGTGTGCTCCGCCTTGGGGGGCGGCGTGTGATGCAGCACCTTGCCCAGCTTGGCGTCGATCGTCAGCGTCGCCCCGCAGCAAGGGCAGGAGACTTCCCACGTGCCTGTGCCTTTGCGGCTCATAGCTGGACTTCATGCTACGACTGCGGCGGGCGAGTGTCAATGTGGGGCGGGAGGAGGCCCGGGCGTCAGGGCGTTGAGTTATTGGATGCGGCGGGCGGCGATTCAGGGGCCGCCGACGGAGGAGGTAGCATGGTCGTCTCTCGCCGCACCTGCTGATAAACCTCTTCGATGGCGCGCGCGGCGAGGTCGCGCGAACTCCAGCGGTAGGTCTCGGTGAGTTTCAGGTCGCGCTTCACGTCGGCCACCGACTTTCCCTCGGCGGCGCGAGCCGCGATTTCATTCCAGAGCCACTCCAGAAACTGCCGGAATTGCGCCACATCGCGCCGGCCGCCCGCCGGCCCGCGCGCCGGAATGTAAGTCTCCACGTCCCAGGCTTCCAATTCTTTGAGCACTTCCGTCCAGCGACGGACGTCGCTCGAATCGAAGCGGGGGAAGAAGCCGTTTTCGAACAGGTGCCCGGCGAACAGCAACTTGTGCTGCGGCAGATAGACCACGGCATCGCCCGCCGAGTGGCCCCCGGACCGCCTCAGAATCCGGACCTCTTCTCCGCTCAGCGTCAGGCGCATTTCGGTGTCGAAGGTCTGCGACGGGGGGGTGGGGTGAATGCCGCGCATGCGCGATTGCAGACGCCAGCCGTCCTCGCGCCCCATCCGGCGAGGAAGGCCGGCCGCGTAGGCGCGCATCTCCTCGGCCGCCGATTGCGTGGCAATGAGGGTGGCGCGGTCGGCCACGAAGACTTCGTTGCCCAGCATGAGGTCGGGATGCGCGTCGGTGTTGATGACGTAGCGGACGGGAAGATCGGTGACGCGCCGGATTTCGTAAAGCAGATCGCGCGCCCGGAACGGCGTGTTCATGGTGTTAACCACCACCACCCCGTCGGCGGTGACAATAAAGCCGGCGTTCGCGCGCCGGCTGAATTGCGGGTCGCCATCCGTGTCCACCACGTCTTCGGGGAACAGAACGTAGATGCCGCGCCCCAATTCGCGAACTTCGTAGAGCCCGCGGGCAGGAGAGGCGAAGGCGGAAGGCAAGAGGCTGGAGGCCCCGGGCAGAAGGCCCAGGGCAGCAGAAAGAAGGCAGAGAAAAACGCGATCTCTCCGCGCGGCGCTGGGCTGTCTTTCAGATATCCACATAGACTTGCGCGCGCCAGCCGCCGGCCGAGGGTTCCAGAACCAGCTGGTGATAGGTGATAGCCTTCACCAGCAGCTTGATTCGGTGCCGGGAGGGGTCGAACTTCTCCCCCCGCGCGACGGCTTGGATCGAGTGATCCGAAAGAGAGATTACCTCAAAATCGCGGAATAGCCAGCCCTCGGCGTCCTGAAAGTAGAGGAGTTCACTCAGCCAGTTCACCAGCAGTTCGGCCGGCGCGGGGCCCTGCGCCCTGATGTCCGCCTGGTCACGCGCTTCGACCGCGGCGGGATCGACGAGGATATAAAACAGCGCCTGCGCCGCATTGGCGAAGACTTCCTCGCGGCTGGCACCGAAGGCCTCAAAACCGATGTCGGCGGTGTGTTCGAGGATGCGGAAGCGTTCAGCCATCAGCGGCCCGTCCCCTGCCCCTCGGCTGGTGCCCGAGAGGCGATTGTAACACCAGAGCGGGATGCAGCCTGTGGACAATCCGTCGCGGCTCGCTTACCATTCCGGTCTTCGAAGGGGCCTATGTCCTCCGACGGCGATCCGCTCATCTTCGGCACGCTCGGCTTCGGCGCCGGCCTTTACCTCTTTTTCAAGGGGTTCAAGCATTTCCGCAATTACCGCATGATGGCCGATACGCCCTTGGTGCCCATACGCAGCCTGGCCATGGGGCGCTGCGAGGTTTACGGCACGGCGCGCGGCGAGGTGCAGGTCGTCAGCCCGGTCAGCCACACGAACTGTTACTGGTACAAAGTGGAAATCGAGAAGCGAACCAAAGATTCGAAGGGCCGCGAAAAATGGTCGCATTACGCCACCGACATCAATGGCGTCCCGTTTGACATCGAGGACGCCACGGGCAAAGTCCGCGTCAATCCCCAGGCGGCGGAACTGGACCTGGTCCAGCAATGCAAGGTCGAACGCTACGGCGACACTTACATCGAGCGGGCCGGGGCGGGCATCGCCGTCCCTCACTACGTGACCGCGGCGCGGCCGGAACCGGAACTTGAAGCAGCCGCCGGCGGGTCATCGCCACCTCTCACGCCGGACCAGGCCCGCGAGGAGATGGAGAACCTGCGCCGCCAGATGCGCGTCGAACGCCGCGCCCAGCAGGCCCCGCGTTCGGGAATCGTGTCCTTCTTCAAATCTCTCTCCGCCGGCGGCAGCTCGGGCCGCTTCCGCCTGACCGAATACTGCATCATTCCCGGGCAGCAGTACCACATTGCTGGAACCTGCGCGGAAAATCCCAGCCCGCGCGACGAGGATGACCGGAACCTCATCTGCAAGGGCGAGAATGAGCCTTTCTTTCACATCTCATGGCGGACGGAAGAAGAAGCGCAGAAGCACTACCGCCGCCAAGCGTTCCTCTATATCTTTGGCGGAGGCGCGCTTTCGGTGGGGTGCCTGGGAATCCTGCTGAATGAGTTTGGGATGTTTTAGCCACGATTGTTGATTGGATTGGTCATGAAATGCGCTATTCTGTGCGGCTGTGGGAGGGCTGAAGACCGATGGGTGTAGCGATTTTACTGGCGCTGGTGGTGGTGCTGGTTGTCGTTGGGATCTTTATCTATTTCATGACCGTTTACAACAGCCTGGTGCGGCTGAAGAACGACATCAACAAGTCGTGGTCGAACATTGACGTGCTGCTCAAGCAGCGCCACGACGAACTGCCCAAGTTGATCGAAACCTGCAAGGGCTACATGCAGTACGAGCAGCAGACGTTCAAGATGATCACCGAGGCGCGCACCGCCTTTCTGCAGGCGACCACTGTCGCGCAGAAGGCGCAGGCCGACAGCATGATCTCTGGCGCGCTGAAATCGCTCTTCGCGGTGGCCGAGAATTATCCCGACCTCAAGGCTAACAACAGCTTTCTGCAATTGCAGAAACGCATTTCCGAACTGGAAGAGCGCATCGCCGACCGGCGCGAGTTCTTCAACGACACGACGAATACGTACAACATCCGCATCCAGCAGCTTCCCGACGTGTTTGTGGCGAAGATGCTCAACTTGCAGCCGCGCGAGCTCTTCAAGGTTTCCGAGGAAGACCGCCGCGATGTCGAGATGAAGATGAGTTGAAGAAGGAGTCATGCATGGCAACGACCCTCATCCTGATCGGCATGCTGATATGCATGGCGCTGGTGGCCGGCGGCCTGCTGCTGTACGCGATTCGCCTGAATAACGAACTGGTGAAGCTGAAGAACGACATTGACCGCTCCTTTGCCAACGTGGACGTCTTTCTCAAGCAGCGCCACGACGAATTGCCCAAGCTGGTGGAAACCTGCAAGGGCTACATGCAGCACGAGCAGAAGACCTTCCAGGCGATCACCGACGCGCGCACGGCCTGGATGCGCGCCGCGACCCCCGCCGACAAGATGCAGGCGGACAACATGATGACCGGCGCGCTCAAGTCGCTCTTTGCCGTCTCGGAGAATTACCCGGAACTCAAGGCCAACACCAACTTCATGCAGCTTCAGGGGCGCATCACGGACCTGGAGGAAAAGATCGCCGCCCAGCGCACCATCTTCAACGAAGACGCCAACCGCTACAACATCCGCATCGGCCAAGTCCCCGCCAATTTCATCGCGGGCTTCAAGGGCATGACGCCTCACCCGCTGTTCGAAGCCACCGCCGAGGACCGCCAGGACGTGCCAATCAAATTCACCTAATCCTCGGACCGCAGGCTTCTTGCCTGCCAGCCGGCGGGACGCCGGCGCACCCAGGTTGGTAGCGGCGGGCTTCAGCCCGCCAGGGATTCGCCAACGGGATGGCGACCTGACGGTCGCCGCTACCTCCAGAGGAATTTGTTTGGATTTGGCGCATGCGATGCGATAAGGAACTGGAACCCTTGCCCCGGGTGCCGGGCGGCGAGGGGGCGTGACGGGTTCAACATCCGAAATCAAAAGGTTTCGTTCGGCGTGGCGGCTTCGCGGCGGAGGCAGGCGAGGTGCGAAGTGTCGTTCACGAGGATGACGCGCCAGCCGTCTTTTTCCGGCGCGATGATATTGAGCGCGGCATTCTCCATGCTCAGGCGGCGGCGATACTCGGCCGGATCGAGCCCCAGCGCGTGGCAAAGCGCCAGCCGGCAAATTGTCTTGTGCGTGACGACGATGACGTGCTCGTGCTCGCCCGCGTGGCGCGCTCGAACTTCGTCGAGGAACGGCGCGACGCGCGCGATTGCTTCCAGGCCCGATTCGCCCTCAGGCGGCGCCACGCGCGCCGGATCCCGGTCCCAGCGGCCATAGAGTCCGGCGTCTTGCGATTTCACGTCGGCAAACGTGCGGCCTTCCCACTCGCCGTAATTCAGTTCGACGAGTCTCGCATCAATCACGGGCGGGACGCCCGTGCCACGCGCAATGATCGCCGCCGTCTCGACCGTGCGCCGCAGCGGGCTCGTGTAAATCGCCGAGGGCGGCAGCGCGCGCAAGCGCTCCCCCAATCGCTCCGCTTGCCGCCGCCCCGCGTCGTTCAATTCAATGTCCGTCCGCCCGCACAGCCGCCCCTCCGCGTTCCACGCCGTCTCCCCGTGCCGCACTAGGTAGAACAACGCCATTGTCTTATTGCTGGCATCGATCCATGCGGGAAGGAGTTTACTCGAAGCGTCACACGGAAAGGAAGAATGAGACGGCCCCGGCGGAGACACCCGTGGAGGGGCCGTTGCACCATTCAGGTCAAGCTACTCGAAAGCGGTTAGTTTTTCGACCGGAGTTCCTGGCAGCTGAGGCAATAGCGGGCCCAGGGGATGGCCTTGAGGCGGTTGGCGGAGATTTCTTCGCCGCAGGCTTCGCACTCGCCGTAGGTGCCGCCGGCCACGCGCTTCAGGGCGCTTTCCACCTCGCGCAGCGTGCGCGAGCGGAGTTCCACGGTGGCGGCGTTCAGGTCCTGCTGGGCCGAGCGGATCGCAAACTCGACCTCATCCGGGGTCTGCAGGCTCATAGCCAGCGCCTCGGGATGCTTCTGCCCGGCGGCCAGCAATTCCTGCCGCTTCTTCAGCAAGAGCGCCCGGATGGGAGACTTCTTAGACTTTACTGCGGTTGCCATTTCAAATCCTTTGCTTACGTGTCATTCGGGACTTCTCGAAACTTTCGGTACTCGCCTCTTCGGATGTTCCAAAGCGGTGGAAAGTTGCACTATTATGCACCAATTCCACGATTTTTCAAGATGTTTTTATTTCCCTTGTTTTCTTGGAGATAGAGCATCAACGTTGGTTTTCCCGGCGTTTTGTGATAGAAAATAGCGGCTCTACTCCATGTCCAATCGTCACCAATTTCTCGGTCGGCTGCAGAAAGCGCTGGGGAAAGCGCCGGGGAGCCCGATTTCTGTTCGGAGGCCCGACGAACTCTTCGGGCCCCTCGAGCGTGTCATGCAACCGATTGCTGCCGAAGATGTTATCGGAAGGTTCGAGACAGAACTTCAGAAGGTTTCGGGGTCCACACACCGCGTATCCTCGCTGGCCCAGCTCGTCGAGGTCCTCCAGGCGATCCTTCGGGAACATCAGGCGAAGCTGGCGGTCTGCACCCGTAACCCGATCATCGCCGCCGCTGGAATTCCTGCCAAGCTCGCGTCCATGGGAGTGGAAGTCGCCGCATGGCCCGAATCGGGCGAGGCTGAATCCCGTAACTTATATAGAGGAAAGGCCTTTATAGCCGATGTTGGGATCAGCGGGGTGGATTTCGTCCTCGCTGAATCGGGGAGCATAGTGGTGAGCAGCTGGACGGAAGGGACCCAGCTTGGATCGCTCGCGCCGCCCACGCATATCGCGTTTTACCGGCGCAGCCAGGCGCTCGCTTCGCTCGAAGAGGTTTTGGCGCGGTTGCCGGTGCCCGCCGATCCCACTCAACCCCTGCCCGGGCGCTCCGTGGTCTTCATCACCGGCCCCAGCCGCACCGCGGACATCGAGCAGATCCTCATTCGCGGCGTTCACGGTCCCAAGCACGTCCACGCCGTCTTGCTGGAAGATGACTGCCTGGCCCAGGCTCAGCCCGGCATGTGACCTTTCCTTTCGGCCAGCCGGAATCACTGGACTTCCGTAGACAAGTACGCTAGGCTAAAAATGGTGGCGAGTTTGGCCCGGGCTGTGGGGGCGTGGAGCGAATCCCTCGCATCTCGATGACACCGAATTGTCGGAACGAACCGAGGATGTTGTTGAAAACAAGGGATCGGCGTTACGGCAGGGCGTTTCTGGTCCCGAATCAATTCCAAGCTGGCGTTACCACGCGCCGCCGTCTGTGGTAGCATCGGGCCATCCCATGAAGGGTGTTTACATTTTCGGAGCGGTTCGCACGGCCATTGGCAAGTTTGGAGGCTCGCTCCGCGATTTCTCCGCCCCCGACCTGGGGGTGGTGGCCGCCCAGGCGGCGCTCGCCCGGGCTGGCGTCGAACCCGCCGAGGTGGACGACGTTATCTTCGGCCACGCGCGGCAGGCCGGAAACGGACCGAACCCGGCGCGGCAGATCGCCGTCCGGGCAGGCGTCCCGGCGGAGAAGCCGGCCACCACCGTCAACCAGGCCTGCGCCTCGGGGCTGAAAGCTATTATTCTGGGGTATCAGGAGATCGTCCTCGGAAACGCTGAGGTCGTGCTGGCGGGCGGGACGGAGGCCATGAGCCGCATCCCGTATTTTGTCGAGGGCGCGCGCTGGGGCGCGCGGCTGGGACACCAGAGGCTGACCGACGGCATGTATCAGGACGGCTTCCTCTGTCCGCTGGCCAAGATGATCATGGGGGAAACGGCGGAAGTGCTCGCCGGGCAATACCAAATCTCCCGCGAAGAGCAGGACGCTTACGCGCTCGGCAGCCAGCAGCGCGCCCAGCGGGCCCTGGAAGCGGGACGATTCGCTGCCGAAATCGTTCCCATCGCCATCCAGGAAAAGCAAGGAGAACGCACCTTCGCCGCCGACGAGCATCCGCGCGCCGGCACCACGCCCCAGGCACTGGCGAGCCTCCAACCGGTTTTCTCCAAGAGCGGAACCATCACCGCCGGGAACTCCTCCGGCATCACGGATGGGGCGGCGGCCCTGGTCCTGATGTCGGAGGAGCGCGCCGCGAAATCGAATTGGAGGTCCTTGGGGAGAATCGTCGCACACGCCACGGCGGGCGTGGACCCCCGCCTGATGGGGATTGGCCCCGTGCCCGCCGTCCGGAAGTTGCTGAAGGCGACGGGTCGCAAGCTGGACGATTACGACCTGATCGAATTGAACGAGGCTTTCGCGGCGCAGGTGCTGGCCTGCGACCGCGAACTCCACTTTGACCGGGAGCGCCTGAACGTGAACGGCGGGGCCATCGCGCTCGGCCATCCCATCGGCTGCTCCGGGGCGCGCATTACCGTGACGCTGCTGCACGAAATGGCCAGGCGGAAGGCGCGCCGCGGGCTGGCCACGCTGTGCGTTTCAGGTGGCTTGGGCGTGGCGCTGGAAATAGAATGCGCGCCGTAGCGGCGGGCTTCAGCCCGCCATCCTCGGAAACGGTGGCGACCTGAAGGTCGCCGCTACGGACAGGGATTGCATTTTCTCCGAGTCCCGTTCAGGTCGGAGTGGGGTGTAGCGCCGGCTTCCAGCCGGCGGTCTCGCGCGCATTCTGCCCGCGCCGCGAGCGGGACGCTCGCGGCACAGCCGCCGGGACGGCGGCGCTACATGGCTGCTGGCGTGGAGAGAGCATTTGCGAGAAGATATTCCCAGATTGTACAAGGTGAGAAAGCTCTGAGCCCCGCAACGGCAAAATCCGCGTCGCGCTTTGAGCTTCTTTATGAGAAGAAGGAGGGACTGGCGCGCCTCACCATCAACCGCCCCGCGGCTTACAACGCGCTGACGGCCGAGACCTTGCGCGCCATGATGGTGGCGCTGCGCGATGCGGCCGCGGACGAAGCGGTGGCCGTGGTGGTGCTGACCGGTGCGGGAGAGAAGGCATTTTGCGCGGGTGGCGACGCCACCGAATTTTCTCAGGAGTTTCTCAAGCGTCCGCAGAGTTCCTGGAAGTGGCTCGGATTGCTTTACGAGGCGCTCGAGCTGTTTCGCCGCGCCGGCAAGCCCACCATCGCACGCATCAACGGCGCGGTGGCCGGGGTGGGCAACGGCTGGGTGCTGGCGGCGGATTTCGCCATCGCCGCCGACCACGCCCGCTTCAATCACACCGGCACCGGCCTGGGGCTGGTGGACGCCGCGGGCTCGAC
>CAZHKT010000129.1:0-10659 GCA_964533045.1 uncultured Acidobacteriota bacterium
CTTAAATGTCTCGACGGCCCCTCACCGGTTACATTTAACACGTCTCGATACGCAGGTTTGCCCGCCGGCTGCATTGCGTCTATAATTGACGCTGATCCTGCGCCGACTGGTCTCCATCCCGTGATGTATGTCTTCTACAGCTTGCTTTTCACGCTGGGAATTGTACTGACCGCGCCTTACTACTTGTGGCGGCAGCGTCACAGCCTCTTCTCCGCCGCCGAGTGGCGCGAGCGCTTCGGATTGCTGCCACACTCCTTTCAGCAGGCGGAACGTGATGCGATCTGGGTCCACGCCGTGTCGGTGGGCGAGACGATAGCCGCCGCCGGATTGGTTCGTGAGCTTCAGCGCCGTCACCCCGAACGAAAGGTGTTTCTCAGCCATGTCACGGCGGCGGGCCGCGAAGCGGGCGCGTCGCGCCTGCCCGACCTGGCCGGCCGGTTTCTGCTGCCGCTCGATCTGGCGTTCTGCATGCGTCGCGCGTTCCGAACCCTTCGCCCTGCGCTGCTGGTCATTGTCGAAACCGAACTGTGGCCTAACATGCTGCGCGCGGCGCGGGAGTCGGGCGCTCGTATCTTGGTGGTAAACGGCCGCATCTCCGACCGTTCGTTTCCGCGCTACAAATGGATTTCATTTTTCATGCGTCGAGTCCTCGGCAATGTCCATCAAATCTGCGCCCAGAGCGCGGTGGACGCCGAGCGCTTCGTCAAAATCGGGGCGGCAGCGGATCGCGTGACGGCCATTGGAAATCTCAAATTTGATGCGCAACCTCCCGCCTTGGGCGAATTCGCTGCGCGTCTGGAAGACGCGCTGGTGAGTGCCGCCCGCAGACCGGTCCTGGTGGCGGGCAGCACCATGCCGGGCGAGGAAGACCGCATCCTGCAAGCGTGGCGAGAAGTTCAGCCGGAGCACTCGTCGGGACTGCTCATCCTGGCGCCGCGCCATCCGGCGCGCTTTGAATCAGTGGCCGCGCTGCTGGCCGCGCGTGGCGTCAAGGCCGTCCGGCGCACGCAGCTGGCTTCCACCGCGGCGGGTCTCGCCACCCAATTGGAAAGCTCCGAAGTCCTGCTCCTTGATACAATTGGAGAATTGGCAGGAGTTTTCGGATTGGCCGATGTGGTCTTCATCGGGGGCAGCCTGGTTCCGACCGGCGGGCACAATGTCCTCGAGCCTGCTTACTGGTCAAAGCCCATTCTTTTTGGTCCGTACATGCACAACTTTCGTGACATCGCGCATTGGCTCATCTCGCAAGGCGCCGCCGTGCAGGTGGCCGGCGCTTCCGATTTGGCCGCGCAGCTTTCCGCGTTGTTCCGCGACGCGGACCGCCGCGCCCGGCTGGGCCAGGCCGCGCGGCGCGTGCTGGACAGCCAGCGAGGCGCAACCGAACGCGCGCTGGCGGTGATCGATTCTCAACTCTGCCCTGCACCGGCGGCGGGGGTGTCGTAATGCGGCGCATCTTGCTCCCCTTTGCCGCGGGTTATCGGACCGGCCTGGCCTTGCGCCAGATCGCATATCGCTCCGGCCTGTTCAAAATGCGCCGACTCAACCGGCCGGTTATCAGCGTGGGCAATTTGACGGTGGGTGGGACAGGCAAGACGCCGCTGGTGATGTTCATCGCGGAGCGGCTCCTGGACCGGGGATGGACGCCCAGCATACTCACGCGAGGTTACCGGAGGTCGGCAGGCGGTATGGTGACCCTCGCGCCGCAAACCAACCGTCGCGCCGATCCGAGGGAGACGGGAGACGAAGCTTCGCTCCTGGCCGCTGCGCTGCCCAAGGTTCCCATCGTCATCGGCAGCAACCGGCATCGCGCCGGGCGCATGGCCGAGGAGCGCTACACCGTAGACGTCCATCTGCTCGATGACGGCTTCCAGCACTGGGCGCTCTTCCGCCAGGTGGATGTGGTGACCCTCGACGTGACCCAGGACTTCGCTTCCGGGCGCCTGCTTCCCGCCGGAAATTTTCGCGAGCCGCGCTCGGCGCTGCGGCGAGCCGACATCGTGGTCTTGACCCGGTGCGACCTGGCCGATCCCTCCCGGCACCTCCAGATGGTGGCGGAACTGAATCCCGGCGCGGAGGTGTTTGAGTCCACACTCGCCCTGCGCGGGTGGATGAATGCGCTCGACGGATCGGCAGTGGAACACGACACCATGGCCTCGCAGCGAGCCCTGGCCTTCTGCGGCATCGGCAATCCCCGCGCGTTCTTTTCCAGCTTGCGGCAATGGGGAATTCAAGTTGCTGCGGAGGTCCCTTTCCGCGATCATTACCGCTACGGTGCGGGCGACCTGCACCGGCTGGAGGGCCGCGCGCGCGCGGCGGGGGCCGGCATGCTGGTGACGACTGAAAAAGACCTGGCGAACTTCCCACGCGCCTGGAAGCCCGCATTGCCGGTCGTGGTTGCCGTAACGCGTGTTGAAATGCCGGAATCGGACGCCTTCATCGATTCGCTCGTGAGGCGCGTCCACTCGGTGAGAGTCTCCGGATGAATCCTGATTTTCGCAAGATCCTGGTTCGCGCCACCAACTGGATCGGTGATGGCGTAATGTCGCTTCCGGCGCTGGCCGCCCTGCGCGCCCGCTTTCCCTCAGCCGAGATCGTGCTGGTCAGCAAGCCCTGGGTCAGCGAACTCTACCATCACCTGCCCGCGGTGAGCCGCCAGATCATCTACGACCCCGAGAAGGTTCACCGCGGACCCGGCGGATTCTGGCGTCTGGTGCAGAAACTGCGTGCCGAGGGCTTTGACGCCGCGATTCTTCTGCAGAACGCCTTCCAGGCCGCGGCCATGGCCTGGGGCGCGCGCGTTCCAGTGCGGATCGGCTACGCGCGCGACGGACGGAGTCGTTTGTTGACCGACGCCGTCGTGCCCCCCCCTCCAGCTATTTACGGACACCAGCGGAACTACTACCTGGAACTGCTTTTCCGGGCGGGGCTGATTGCCGGTTACGACCGCGCCGCGAATCCGCACCTGGAGGTGGAGGAGGCGGAAAAGGAGTGGGCGCGGCGGCACCTCGCGCGCAACGGGCTGGGAGGTCCGCGCGTGCTGGTGGGCCTCAACCCGGGCGCGTTCTTCGGGCCGGCCAAACGCTGGTTGGCGTCGCGTTACGCCCAAGTAGCCGACCGCCTGATTGGAGCGCTTCACGCCGATGTGTTAATCTTCGGCTCGAGCGCCGAGCGTCCGCTGGCTGAGGAAATCGCGCGCGGCATGAAACATACGCCGCTCATCCTGGCGGGCGACACCAGCCTGCGGCAGCTGATGGCGCTGCTGGCCCAGTGCCGCGTGGTGGTAACCAACGATTCGGGACCGATGCATCTGGCGGCGGCGCTAGGGCTGCCCGTGGTCGCCATTTTCGGCTCGACCGACGATCGCGCCACCGGGCCACTCGGCTCGCAGGTGCGTGTGGTGAAACGGCCCACCGAATGCGCACCCTGCGGCCTGCGCGAGTGCCCGATTGATTTCCGTTGCATGACCGGCGTGACCGTGGACGACGTATACGTCGCCGCCCTCAGCGTGGTGAAAGGGGCGGCCTGAATCGCAACCCGATGACAATCTCAACAGCCGAGCGCCTCGCGCTTCTCAACATTCTCGACCGCTTCCCGCGTCAGACCCTCGTGATGCTGGGCGACCTTGTCGCCGACGAATTTGTCCACGGCGAGATCGCCCGGGTTTCCCGCGAAGCGCCAGTGCTGATTCTGAAGCAGCGTTCCAAGCAGGTGCTTCCCGGCGGCGGCGCCAACGCAGCCAGTAACCTCGCGGCGCTCGGCGCCAACGTGCAACCCGTGGGCGTCATCGGGGACGACGAGGCTGGTGGTGCGTTGCTTCAATTGTTTCGGGAACGAGGCATCAGCACACGCCATATCCTTCGCCTGCGCGGCCACGTAACCCCCACCAAGTCGCGCATTCTGGGCGGGCTCTCGCACTGGCAGCGGCAGCAGATCGTGCGCGTGGACCGGGAGCCCGCGCAGCCGCCTCCCGTGCCGCTTCGGCGACGACTGGCGCGAACCGCCGCAGGACTGTTGAAGAAAGCGTCGGGCCTCCTGGTTTCGGATTACGGCTACGGGACCGTGAGCGCGCGCGAGGTGACGCCCCTGGGATTGCGGTGGCGCAGCCGGATGCCCGTCACCGTGGACTCGCGCTACGACATGCTGAGTTATTCGCACCTCACCGCAGCGACTCCCAATGAGCCGGAAGTCGAGGACGCGCTGGGTCGGGAGATCGGCGCCAACCTGAACGCGTTGCACGAATCAGGCCGGAAGCTGCTGCGCCGCATGGCGCTGGAATCGCTGGTGGTGACGCGAGGCAAGGACGGGATGGTGCTCTTCGAACCACGCCGCGCCCCGCGGCATCTGCCGGTGTTCGGATCGGACGAGGCGGTGGACGTCACGGGTGCGGGCGATACGGTGATTGCCGCCTTCACGCTGGCGCTGGCTGCAGGCTCGAGCGCCCTGGAAGCGGCGCAAATCGCCAACTGCGCAGGCGGACTGGTGGTGATGAAGCGCGGCACGGCCACAGTCAGCCGGCAGGAATTGCGGGAGGCGCTTCGCAACGCGTGAGATCGAAACTGATTCCTCGAAACGCCGTCCGCGAGCTGGGCGAACGACTGCGCGCCGCCGGCAAAAAGATTGCCTTCGCCAACGGCTGCTTTGAATTGCTGCATGTGGGCCACGTGCGCTTTCTCGAGGGCGCGAAGGCTCAGGGCGACGTGCTGGTGGTGGGCGTCAACAGCGACAGCTCGGTCTCCGGCCTCAAGGGGGAAGGCCGGCCGCTCTTGAAGGAGGAGGCGCGAGCCGAACTGGTCGCGGCGCTCGTCTGCGTGGACCATGTCGTCATCTTCGATGACCCGACCGCCGAAGGAATCCTGCGCGACCTGCGCCCCCATGTCCAGTGCAAGGGACCCGATTACACGGAGCAGTCGGTCCCCGAACGCTGGGTGATGGACGAGCTGGGCGGCGAAGTCCGCATCGTGGGCGACCCCAAGGATCACTCGACCAGCGACCTGCTGGCCGCGATGGCGCGTCGCGCGAGAGCAGTGACGAGGGATACGTGACGAGAGAAGTCTGGCGCCCGACGTCAGAAGACAGAATGGTCCCCCTTCTGCGCGCCGCGGAACGGGGGGAACTCGGTGTGCAGCGAGAAAGCGGTGCACGGGTCCTGCGGGCTCCTCGCTTGCCAAGGGTCACTCCTCACGGGTTCGGCCATCATGACTGATCCAGCCCGGAAATACCTCATTCTCCGCCTCAGCTCGCTGGGAGATATCGTTCATGCCCTGCCAGCGGTGACGGCCCTGGGACGAGCGTATCCCCGGGCAGAAATTCACTGGATTGTCGAATCGAGGCACGCCGGGCTGCTGGAAGGCAATCCGTTCGTTCATCGCGTGATTCCCATCGACACGCACGCGTGGCGCAAGCAGCAGTTTGCCCCGGCCACGCTTGCGGCGATTGCGCGCCAAGTCCGCGATTTGCGCCGACAACGTTACGATGTGGCGATTGATTTTCAGGGACTATACAAGTCAGGACTGATCGCCTGGTTGAGCGGCGCCAGCGAGCGCATTGGGTTTTCCGAAATGCGGCTGCGCGAGCCCGCCACGGCATTCTTCTATTCGCAGCGGATCCCGGCGCGTGGCGTCGAGCATGTCATCGAATGGAATTTTTCCCTGCTCGAACCTCTCGGCGTGCCGTGTCCCCGGCGGAGCGACTGGGAATTTCCACTGCCCCATCACCAGCCCGACCAGGATTATGTCGTGAAAGAACTCGCGGCCTCGGGTACAAGGGACTTCTTGATCCTCAATCCGGGCGGCGGCTGGAAGAGCAAGTGCTGGCCGCCCGGCAACTACGCCGATCTCATCCGAGCCTGCGCGCGGGAGATGGACGTGGACTTTCTCCTAACCGGTTCGCCGGCGGAAGAGCGCTTGATCCGGCAGATCGTGAAGGGATGCGGCGTTGCGCGCGCACGCTATTTCCCTTCCACCGTGCATCAATTCATTGCCCTCGCGCGGCGCGCCAAGTTGCTGGTCGCGGGAGATACCGGCCCGATGCACTTGGCGGCGGCGGTGCGGACACCGGTCGTAGCGATCTTCGGACCCACCGATCCGGCGCGCAACGGGCCGTTTTCCCCTGACGACATCACCCTGTGGAACGGCAGTCGCATTGACTATACTCGCCGGGCGGAAAATGCCGGCTACCTTTCGGGGATTTCGGTGGAAACGGTGCTGCAGGCCATCCGGCACCGACTGGAAAGGAAGCATGAATAGAGCATACGCAGCGTGGGCGGCGCGCTGGCGCGTCCCGGCGGGATTCCTGCTGGCCGCGGCTTACCTCATCCTGGCCCAGCCGCGGCCGCGCCTGCTCATGGCGGGGACGGCAATCGCGCTGGTCGGTCTGGCGGTGCGCGCCTACGCCGCCGGATGCTTAGACAAGAACGCGACCCTGGCCACCGGCGGCCCCTACAGCCGCACGCGCAATCCGCTCTATTTGGGCAGCCTCATCATGGGCGCCGGATTTGCTGTCGCAGGCGGCATCTGGTACCTGAGTGTGGCGCTGGTGGCGCTGTTCCTCCTCATCTACTGGCCGGTGATGCGCCGCGAAGAAGCGTTTTTGCGCGCCGAGTTCGGCGAGCGCTATGCCAACTATGCGGCGGCCGTACCTTTTTTCTTTCCTGCGCTGCGCAGCGCCAAACTGGGCGGCGCGCCGTTTCGCTGGAGCCAATACCTGAAGAACCGTGAGTACCAGGCAGCGCTGGGCGTCGGGGGCGGGATTGCCTTCCTGATCGCGAAAATGCTGCTGCGGTGACCGGTTGTTTTTCGCCACAATAGTCATTTAACCCGGAACCGAGTGTTGTAAGCTTGAGCACCGGGGAGAGGTTTTTCCTGTCAAAGAACTTGTCCACCACGCCATCTGAAACCAACCCGCAGGTTCCCGCGCCGAAAGTCCGCTGGATCGGTGTCCGCAAAGTGTTTCAGCAATCCTTCGTGCGCTTTTTCAATGAAGACTCGCTGGCGGTTTCCGCCTCGATTGCATATCACAGTTTGCTTTCCATCTTTCCCTTCCTGCTCCTGCTGCTGACTGTCAGCAGCTTGCTGATCACACGCGAGGAACTCGCGCCCCGCCTGGCACTGATCTTCGAAAGGTTCCTGCCCGTGCGGGCGGATTTCATCTTCCGTAACATCTCAGGCGTCGGCCAGATGTACAGCCGGGTCGGCGGGATATCGCTTTTCCTGCTTCTGTGGAGTTCGGCCGGCATCTTCCTGCCGCTGGAGAAGGCATTGAATCGGGCCTGGGGGGTGGAAAAGGAGCGGAGCTGGACACATCGCCATCTGCTGGCGCTGGAAATGGCAGTGGTCACGGGGATTATCTTCCTGCTTTCCTCCGTGGTCGTCGGCATTAACGTCTACGTTCACAACTGGGTTCGCCTGGGATCCAAACTCTTTCCTTCGCTCCTCGTCTCGCTGGGCTACCACCTCGCCGTCTTCCTGGTCACCTTCACCTTGACCCTCATGATGTTCACGATTCTCTACAAGGTCCTTCCCAACCGTCCCATGAAGCTGCGCCACGTGCTGCCCAGCGCGGTGATGACGGCGATCTTCTGGGAAGCGGCGCGGTCGCTTTTCACCCTCTTGCTGCCGGTCTTCAACTACCGGCAGGTGTATGGTTCCATCGGCGTGGTTGTCGCCTTAATGACCTGGGTTTATATCTCGTCGGCGGTCACGCTTTTTGGCGCGCAAGTGTCGCACACGCTGTACCGCTCACTCCTTCCGGAATACAGAGAGAACGGCAAATGACGGCGCTGAGGAGGTCCAGGACAGGTCCTGCCAGGTTTGAATCTGTAGCCTTCCATCGCGGACCAAAACGGTAACCGCTCCGTCGCGATCTGTGCGCAGCACGCGCGCTCCGGCTGCCGCGAGACGGGCGAGCGTTTCTTCACTCGGGGCCTCCCGAAAGCGGCCACGACCCTGCGCGATCAGGGCAACCTCGGGTCGAGCTCTTTCGAGAAACGCGGAAGCCGTCGCATTTCGAGCCCCGTGCGCGGCGACTTTCAAGACCTGGCTGGCGAGCGGCACACCCCGGCGAAGCAACTCTGCCTCCGTGTCCCTGTCGATGTCTCCCGTCAGCAGAACACTTCCCCCCGCAGCCGAGATGCGAAGCACCAGCGAGTCCTTTGAGTCGTCGCCGCCCGCCTGATTCTCCGGAGGCCACAGCACTTCGATCCTTCCGCCGCCGAAATCGAGGGTTTGTCCCGCCCCCAGCAAACGGTCTTGGATTCCCAGTCGGTCCGCCTCCTGCATTAACTGGGTATATGCCGCGGTCATCGGATGGCGTGCGTGCCAGAACTCGGCCACTCGAAAGTTGCGAAAGACCGCCGCCATCCCGCCCAGGTGGTCTTGCCGTACGTCGGCCAGCACGACGCGGTCGATACGCGAAATCCCGCGCGACCACAGGTAGGGTGAGACCACGTTTTCGCCCTGATCCCATGAGCCCCGGCTCAGACCGCCCGGGCTGGCGGTGCGGCTGGCGCAGGCGTCCACCAGCATCGTCTTCCCCTCAGGAAATACGATGAAGAGCGCTTCGCCGCCGCAGTCGAGCGCCGTCACCTCCAAGGCGCCTTGCGGAAGGCGCGGGGCAAAGGCAGGAAAGGAAATGAGAGCCGCAAACAACGCGGCTCCACCCAGCGCCGGCCAAAGGCGCCTGCGGGGAGGCACCAAAGCCCAGCCGGCCCAGGCGATGCAGATCGCGAATCCCAGCGAGACCCAGAGGGGTGGGTCGGGAACCCGATAGCTGACCCAGGCGGGAAATCCCTCAAACTCTGCAACCTTGATGAATCCTGAGGTGACCAGCGAAAGCAATCGGCCCGGAATCGCCGCCGCGGCCGGACTGACAGCGGCGAGAGCGACGGTGGGCGCCGCCAACCCCAGCATCAGCGTCATCAGCGGCGTAGCCAGCGCATTGAGCACGATGCCCGCAATGGTGACCCGGTGAAAGGTTTCTGTCATGGGCATCAGGAGTCCGATTTGCAGGATGGCCGAAAATAAGAGAGTGCTCGCCACCCAGAGCAAACCCTCCATCGGTGCGCTGATGACTTTCGCGGCTAGGTGCGGCCGCGCCCCAAGCCAAGGGACGCGACGGCTTAGGGCCGAGGCGAGGCTTCGCAGGTCGAGCCGAAACTGCGCCGGCCGTGGCGCGAAATGCATATCGCGTTCTGAATCGAGAAGCTGGCGAAGAGCCCGGCGATAGGGTTCCGTGGTGGTCTCGATGATCGGCACGGCCAGTCCGGCGATCAGCAGCGCCGCGGAAAACGAAAGCTGAAACCCCGACTCCAGCAGCCAGAAAGGCCTCCAGAGGAGCAGGATGAGCGCGCTCGCTCCGACGGCGTTGAGCAGGGCGTGTTCGCGGTAGAGAAATCGGGCGGCAAGGTAAACGAAGATCATCAAGGTGGCGCGCAGCGTGGGCGCGCGCTGTTCCAGCAGCAGCGCGTAACCGATCATGGCAGCGAGGAGGAGGAAGATCTGGACGTTTTCCTTTACCCGGACGGTGCCCAGCAGCAATCCGACCAGGAACGCCAGCAAGCCCAGTTGCATCCCGGAAACGACCAACTGGTGATACAGACCCGTTCGCCGGAAGTTCTCCACGGTATCGGTCGAAAGCGAGGAATTGTCTCCCAGCAGCACGGCTTTCAGCACCGAACCTTCCCGGCCCTGACGGGACCAGGGCGGAAAAGTCTGGTCGATGCCTTCCAGGAGTCTTCGACGGAGGGACTGGAGCGCCCTGCCGAGACGCGGAGATCCTGGCGAGGAAAGCTTTTCGATCTCGCGCGGGCTGCGGACGGCGCCGACGAGCGGAATGTCCTCCACCGACTCCAGCCAGCGCGCGAAGTCGAAGCTGCCCGGATTGCGATACACGCGCGGTCGGCGAAGTTGCGCCACGACTCGAAGACGGTCACCCAACTCGAGGTGAAGTGCTTCGGCCAAATCCAGGCTCTCCGGGTCGTCGCCAACATAAAGCCGCAGCCGAACCTTGCCCTGGGCGGTGCGAGTGCGCTGTCCCCGTTCCCATTGCTGGACTTCCAGATCGAATTGGAGCTGGTCCGGAGTCCGTTCGGGCGTGGAAACGATCTGGCCTTCCAGCCGGACGGGTGCTGCGAGATCGTTCGCACTCCAATGACGAACATGCCCGGGAGGGAAGCGCAACGCAAATAAGGGCATCGCCGCCGCCCCCGAAGCCACCAGCCCTGCTGCAAGCGCCGCGTGGGCGACAAGCTCGCGCGAGGCGCGTAACGCCAGAAGCCCCGCCAGCAACGACACGCCGACAACCAGGAGGCAGGCGGCCAGAAGTCCGGAGCCACCTCCGACAATCTCTGCGGCCACAATCCCGGCCGCGAAACACGCGGCCAGGAGCAGCATCGGATGGGACGAGGAGTCAGGGGGCAGCGAAGCAGGCGAAGTATTGTCCGATGCCATGCACGTTTCGGGTTCGACGGTTGGGTGTCAGGCGGTCTGGCGAACCAGCCGCGCCAGCGATTCAAGGTGGTAAGTGTGGGGGAAAAAATCGAACATTTCAACCGATTCGAGCACGAAGCCGTGGGCAAGCAGATAGGCTAAATCGCGCGCCAGCGTGGGCGGGCTGCAAGAAACGTAATGGATTCGCCCCGGCTGAACCGCTGCCAGAAGCTTA
>CAZHKT010000130.1:0-10643 GCA_964533045.1 uncultured Acidobacteriota bacterium
TGTTCGGAATAGACCCCGCCCTCAGCTTCTGCAAGGTCCCCGCGATGGTACTCAAGTCCCGGAAGTCGTGTCAAGCACTTTCTCAGACGCCTCTTCTCACACGTGTCAGAATAAGGTTTAAATCATTCTGAATCTCACAAGGGCTGTTTTCCATCATATATGTCGTGCACTTAAGAGGGCTGCGCGGAGCGAAAGGGAATCTGACCGGAGCCCGAGGAGTCGACAGCAATGAACCGGAGACATTGGCTGATGGCGGCAGGAGCCGGGGCGACGGTCGCGGCACTAAGGGCCGCCATGGGCGGGGGAAAGGCCATCCAGCCTGGACATCGTGCCCAGCCGGGAGGGAAGACAACCATCGTTGAATTCTCCCAATCAGGGAAAAGAGGAGGACTTGTGGCTGTGGACCGGGTGGTGAAGACCGACACGGAGTGGCAAAAGCAACTCACGCCTGAACAGTACTATGTGACTCGAAAGAAAGGGACCGAACCAGCCTTCACGGGCAAGTTCTGGGATCATCACGAAAAGGGAATTTATCGGTGCGTGTGCTGCGGCAACGCGCTGTTCAGTTCCGAAACAAAGTTCGAATCGGGCACGGGCTGGCCCAGCTTCTACGCGCCGATCGCCGAAGAGAACGTGACGGTCGTATCCGACCTGAGTTATGGAATGGTTCGGGACGAAGTGGTGTGCCGTCAGTGCGACGCACACTTGGGGCACGTGTTCGATGATGGGCCCCGCCCCACGGGCCTGCGTTATTGCGTGAATTCCGCCTCGCTGCGTTTCGACGAAGCGGAAGGCGGGAAATAAGCGCCGTCTGCCGGGAAAGCGCTGCCGCAGGGCCGCGCCGATTGCCCGCCATCCTCAATCCACGTAGGCGATGCACTCGATTTCCACGGGTGCACCCATGGCCAGTTCCTTCACCGCCACGGTTGAGCGCGCAGGAGGGTCCGTCGGGAAAAAGGTACGGTAGACTTCGTTCATCGCCTGGAAATGGGCGATGTCGTTGAGAAAGACCGTACACTTCAGGACCTTGTCCATTGAAGACCCTGAAGCCAGAACGACCGCCCTGACATTTTCCAAGCATTGACGGACCTGGTCCTGAATCGTGCCCGTGGCCAGTTTTTGCGTGGCGGGGTCGAGTGGGATCTGGCCGGAGACAAAGATAAGATTTCCGTATTGGATCGCCGGACTGAACGGCAGGCCCGAGGGTATTGTCTTGCTCGTGTGGCCAACCGCCTTCTTCTTCGGAGCTTCCCCTTTCCCCGCAGCCGCTGGCCCCGCCGCGAGGACTCCGGCGGCGATTCCGGTCCCCGTGGCGACCTTCGCCAGGAATCGGCGCCGCATACTTTTCGCATTGCTCATCGTCAAACCTCCAACCTGATGATTTGGTTGCGATACGCCACTCATACCAGAGAAAGGAATCGCTGCCAAGCATTGAATGCGGACAGAAGGACTGCACTTCCAAAGGAGTCAGGAAGAACCCTTTCACACTCAGTATTCAGAGGTGTCTCGCCCGAATGAATAATTCTATGTACTATCAATCACTTACAGGCCATGCATCGCGGAAAAATATCTTGACAATTTTGTACAGATTCCCTAATCTGAGATTTCCGGCGCTCATCCGAGCCCAGATTCGCGCCCCATCGGTTCGAGACGCAGGCGAGCGCCCAATCCGGGAGGTTGTATGCCCACGCCGCAGTCTGAGATCGAGATTCTGGCCACACAGGAATACAAGTATGGTTTCACCACTGAAATCGAAACCGACGATGCCCCCCCAGGTTTGAATGAAGACATCATTCGTCTGATTTCCGCCAAGAAGAAAGAGCCGGAATGGCTGCTCGAGTGGCGGCTCAAGGCGTACCGGCACTGGCTCACCATGAGCGAGCCCACCTGGCCGAACGTTCATTATCCTCCCATTGACTACCAGGCTGCGACCTACTACTCCGCCCCCAAGAAAGTGAAACCCGGCGCCAAGAGCACGGAAGAAATTGACCCCGAACTTCTGAAGACCTATGAAAAGCTGGGGATACCCTTGCACGAACGCGAATTGCTGGCGGGCGTTGCGGTGGACGCGGTGTTTGACAGCGTTTCCGTCGCCACCACGTTCAAGGAAAAGCTCAGGGGCATGGGGATCATTTTCTGTTCATTCTCGGAAGCCGTGCACGAGCATCCCGAACTGGTCAGAAAGTACCTGGGCTCGGTGGTTCCTTACACCGACAACTTTTTTGCCACGCTCAATTCCGCGGTCTTCAGCGACGGGTCCTTCTGCTATGTCCCCAAGGGCGTGCGCTGTCCGATGGAGCTCTCCACCTACTTCCGGATCAACGCCAAGAACACCGGCCAGTTCGAGCGCACCCTCATCATCGCCGACGAAGGCGCGTCCGTGAGCTATCTGGAAGGCTGCACGGCGCCGATGCGCGACGAAAACCAGTTGCACGCCGCGGTGGTGGAACTGATTGCCCATGACAACGCGCAGATCAAATATTCCACCGTACAGAACTGGTATCCCGGCGACAAGCAAGGCAAGGGCGGCATCTATAATTTCGTCACCAAGCGCGGGAAGTGTCTGGGTGTGAACTCCAAGATTTCCTGGACGCAGGTCGAGACCGGCTCCGCCATCACCTGGAAATACCCCAGTTGCATCCTCCAGGGTGACAACTCCATCGGTGAGTTCTATTCCGTGGCGCTCACCAACAACTACCAGCAGGCCGACACGGGCACCAAGATGATCCACATCGGCAAGAACACGCGGAGCACCATTGTCTCGAAGGGCATCTCGGCCGGGCACGGGCAGAATACCTATCGCGGCATGGTGAAGATTCTGAAGGGCGCGGCGGGCGCGCGCAATTACTCGCAGTGTGATTCGCTGCTGATCGGCGACCAGTGCGGCGCGCACACGTTTCCCTATCTCGAAGTCAAAAACCCCACGGCGCAAGTGGAGCATGAAGCTTCAACGTCCAAGATCGGCGAGGATCAGATCTTCTACCTGCGCCAGCGCGGCATCGCGCTCGAGGACGCCATTTCCATGATCGTCAACGGGTTCTGCAAGCAGGTATTCAAGGAGCTCCCGATGGAGTTTGCCGTCGAGGCGCAGAAACTTCTGGGCGTGAGCCTGGAAGGCAGCGTGGGGTAACGATGAAGTATCCATAATGAACGAGGGCCTGATTCTCCATCTCCCGTGTCGAGTTTCCAATTTCGATGTGCGAGTTTCCGTTTACTGAAAGGCTGATCGCTAACCACTGAGGGCGAGATCACGAATGCTGACCATCAAGAACTTACACGCAAGCACCAATGGCAAGGAAATCCTTCGCGGCATCGATCTGGAAGTCAAGCTGGGCGAGGTGCACGCCATCATGGGGCCGAACGGTTCGGGCAAGTCCACGCTGGCGGGCGTGCTGGCCGGCCGCGAGTCCTATGAAGTGACCGAAGGTGCGGTCATTTACAACGGGCAGAACCTGCTCGAGATGTCGCCCGAGGACCGCGCCCGGGCCGGCATTTTTCTGGCCTTCCAGTACCCGGTCGAGATTCCCGGCGTGAGCAACACGTACTTCCTTCGTTCCGCGCTCAACACCATCCGCAAGAGCCAGGGTCTGCCGGAAATCGACGCCATGGATTTCCTGACCCTGGCTCGCAAGAAACTGAAGGCGCTCGATATGGACGAGGCCTTGATGAATCGGGCGGTGAACGAAGGCTTCTCCGGCGGCGAGAAGAAACGCAATGAGATCTTTCAGATGGCGATTCTTGAGCCTAAGCTGGCCATCCTCGACGAAACCGATTCCGGGCTCGACATTGACGCGCTGCGCGAGGTGGCACACGGCGTCAACTCCCTGCGCGGCTCCGAGCGCTCCATGATTGTGGTCACGCACTATCAAAGGCTGCTCAACTACATCATTCCCGATTTCGTGCACGTGCTCTACAACGGACGAATCGTCAAGTCGGGGAAGAAAGACCTGGCGCTGGAGTTGGAAAGCAAAGGCTACGGCTGGCTGGAAGAAGAAGTGGCGGCAGGACATGCGCTCTGACCTGGGCACACCGGCCTCTGGCCGGCATGCCGCCGAGACGGCGGGGCACCCAGGAAAAACAAAGGAACCCATGACGGCTGTGAAGGATTACGAGGAAACTTACCTCTCGCACTATCAGGCTCGCGAGAAGGACTACGCGGCGGGCCCGGCCTGGTTGGCGGAGCTTCGGCGCGCCGCCATTCACCGTTTTGCAGAACTTGGCTTCCCCACCACCAAGGACGAGGAGTGGCGCTACACCAACGTGGCGCCTCTGGCGCAGGCTGGTTTCCAGCCTATGGCCGAAGTGAAGAGGGAAACGCCGGCGGAAGCGCTCGCCTGGTCGTGCTTTTTTGAACTGGATTGCCCGCGCCTGGTTTTTGTGAACGGTCACTATCATCCCGGCATCTCGTTCCTGGCGGGCGTGCCCAAAGGCGTGTGCGTGACACGACTCTCCAAGGCCCTGGCCTTGGGCCATCCCAGCGTGGAACAGCATCTGGCGCGCTACGCCGACTTCCAGGCAAACGCCTTCACCGCGCTCAACACAGCACTCATGCAGGACGGCGGTTTTATCGAAATTCCCAAGGGCGTCCTTGTCGAAAAACCCCTCTACGTCCTCCACGTCTCGACCGTGGATGGCACGCCGACGCTCTCCGCGCCGCGCACGCTGATTCTGGCCGGAGCCGAGAGCCAGGCGACGGTCTATGAAGGCCACATCGGCCTCGGGCAGGGTTCATATTTCTCGAACGCGGTGACCGAAATCGTGGCGGGCGATGGCGCCGTGCTCGAGTATTCCAAACTCCACCAGGAAAGTCCTTCGGGCGCTCACGTGGGCAACGTGCGCGTTGAGCAAGCGCGCTCGAGCAGCGTCACCACGCACAACTTTTCTTTTGGCGGCGCCCTGATTCGTGAAGACCTCACGACCGTGCTCGCCGGCGAGGGGGCGGAAGCTCATCTGAACGGCCTCTATCTGACCACCGGCAAGCAGCACGTCGATCACCACACGACCCTTGACCACGCCCGGCCGCACTGCGCGAGCCGTGAACTTTACAAGGGCGTGCTGGACGGCCCATCGAGCGGCGTCTTTAACGGCCGGGTCATCGTGCGCAAGGACGCCCAGAAGACCGACTCCAAGCAGAGCAACAAGAATCTTCTGCTCTCCGAAGACGCGGTGATCAACACCAAGCCGCAACTCGAGATCTTCGCCGACGACGTGAAATGCACGCACGGCGCCACCATCGGCCAGGTAGACCAGGATGCGATTTTCTATCTCCGCTCGCGCGGCATCGGCTGGCACGAGGCGCACAAGATTCTGACCTTTGCCTTCGCCAACGATGTGATTGAGCGCGTCAAGTTCACGCCGCTACGCGACCGGCTGCGCGACGCGCTGTTCCAGACGCTGGCCCGGCGCTCGCGCCAGGAGGGAGTGTGATGGCCTTGGAACAACAGCCCGCCGCCACCGCGGTCGGCTCGTTTGACGTCGCCCGCGTGCGCAAGGACTTCCCCATTCTTGGGAAACAGGTGCACGGCCGCCCGCTCGTCTATTTCGACAACGCCGCCACCAGCCAGAAGCCGCGCGTGGTCATCGACGCCGAGCGGCACTTCTACGAAAGTCTCTGCGCCAACGTGCACCGCGGCGTCCACTGGCTGAGCGAAAGGGCCACCGTCGCCTACGAAGACACGCGCGTCAAGCTGCAGCGATTCCTCAACGCCGCCGACCCGCGCGAAATCATCTTTACCCGCGGCACCACCGAGGCGATCAATCTGGTCGCCGCCGCCTGGGGGCGGAAGAACATCCGGGCCGGCGACGAAATCGTCCTTTCCGGCATGGAGCATCACTCCAACATCGTCCCCTGGCAAATGCTCTGCGAGGAGAAGGGAGCGCAACTGAAGGTCGCGCCGGTGCTCGACAACGGGGAGCTGGATCTCGAAGGCTTCGAGCGGCTGCTCAACACGCGAACGCGCTTCGTGGCCATGAATCACGTCTCGAACGTGCTAGGCACCATCAATCCGGTGAAACGCATCATCGAGATGGCGCACCTGTGGAACGTGCCGGTGCTGCTGGACGGGGCGCAGGCCGCGCCTCACCAGCCAGTGGACGTGCGCGACCTGGATTGCGATTTCTACACCATCTCCGGCCACAAGCTGTTCGGACCAACGGGCATCGGGGCGCTCTACGGCAAGGCCCGGCTGCTCGAAGCCATGCCGCCCTACCAAGGCGGCGGCGACATGATCGCCTCCGTCACTTTCGAAAAGACGATTTACAACACCCTGCCCTACAAATTCGAGGCGGGGACGCCCAACATTGCCGGCACGCTGGGCCTCGCGGCCGCCATCGATTACCTGACCGAATTGCGTTTTGAATCGTTCGTCCCCTACGAGCACGAGCTGCTGGCTTACGCGACAGACGCCCTCTCCCGCATCGCGGGGGTGCGCATCATCGGCACCGCGCGCGAAAAAGCCGCGGTGATTTCCTTCGTGATGGACAACATCCACCCCCACGATGTGGGAACGATCCTCGATCGCGAAGGCATCGCGGTGCGCACCGGCCATCATTGCGCGCAGCCGCTGATGGACCGTTTCGGCGTTCCAGCCACCACGCGCGCTTCCTTCGCCTTCTACAACACGGTGGAAGAAGTTGACGCGCTGGTGAAAGGCATTCAGAAGGTGAAGGAGTTCTTGGGCTGATGCCGGACCTGCGCGATCTCTATCAGGAAATGATCCTGGGGCACAGCAAAAGCCCGCGCAACCGGCGGGTCATGCTGGCGCCCAGCCGCACGGCGCAGGGGTTTAATCCGCTCTGCGGCGACAAGGTAACGCTCTACGTGAAGCTCGAAGGCGACCGCATCGCCGATCTGAGTTTCGAAGGCTCGGGCTGCGCGATTTCGACCGCCGCCGCCTCCCTGATGACCGACACGCTCAAGGGCAGGACTATCCCGGAGGCGGAGGCACTTTTCCAAGAATTCCACGACCTGGTCACCGGCAAGAATCCGCCCGATCAGGCCCCCGATGACCTGGGCAAGCTGAAAGTGTTCGCGGGCGTGGCGGAGTTTCCCATGCGGGTGAAGTGCGCCACGCTGGTTTGGCACACATTGCGCAGCGCGCTCGCCGGCCGGCACGAGACGGTGACGACCGAATAGGATCGCATCCACCATGAGAGCCATGGACGCCATTCAGTTTCAGGACAAGGTCATCGACGAAGTTCTGCGCAAGACCTATGACCCGGAGATTCCTGTCAATATTTATGAGCTTGGCCTCATCTACGAAGTGAAGGTGGATCCCGAAACGGACGAGGTGCACGTCAAGATGACCCTGACCTCGCCCGGCTGCCCCGCGGCGCGCACGCTGCCGGGCGAGGTGGAAGACAGGATCCGCCGCCTGGGACAAGGTGTCATCAAGGACGTGAAGATCGAGATCACCTGGGAGCCGCCCTGGGATCCCAGCCGCATGAGCGAAGCGGCGCGATTGCAACTCGGGATGTTTTGAGGCCCGGGACCGCGGCCGTCCCGGCCGCCCATGCCGGCGAGACGCCGGTGACCCCGGAAAATTATGAAATTCAGTTCACAGGAAGAGTACGGTCTGCGGTGCCTGTTACGCATCGCGCGCAGTGGCGGCCCGACGGGTCTGACCATTCCAGAAATCAGCGCGGCGGAAGGGATTTCGAGTTTCTACGTGGCTAAGCTGATGCGCGTGCTGCGGCGGGGCGGTCTGGTGAAGAGCGCGCGCGGCAAAATCGGCGGCTACACCCTGTCGCGGCCGCCCGACCAGATCATTGTCGGCGAAGCGCTGGCCCTGCTGGGCGGACGCCTGTTCGAATCCGATTTCTGCGACGACCATGCCGGCGCCGCCAAAATGTGCACGCGCTCCGTGGATTGCTCCATCCGTTCGCTCTGGCAGGCCGTGCAATTCATGGTGGACCGCGTGCTCAGCCAGACCACGCTCGCCGACCTGCTGGGGAGCGAAGACGACATGAGCACCACTGTCAAACCGCTTGTGCAGTTGAGCGAAGGCGCGACGTCGCTGGCCGAACCGCGCAGCAAGACTCGTTAACACACTCCCCTTCCCTGACCTCTTGATTCCCCGCCCCTTTGCGATAAGCTTGAGCCGCTTCACCCAAAGCTGTCATTCTGAGCGGAGCGGGAAATCTGCTTTTCTCGCTCCCCGGAGACCCGCTGCAGACCCTTCGTCCGCCTTTGGCGGACTCAGGGTAACAAATACCCCGGAGGCTCCTCCATGTTTCGCCGAACTTTGCTCCTCACTGGTATTGCTCTCATAGCAGCCGCGCGAGGCGCCCAGTCACCGTCCGGGAGGATCGGAAATCCCGAAAAGGAATTGCCACCGGAAATCACGCAACTGACGGCATTTGGCGAGCGCGCCGCGTGGTCACCCGAGGGCAAACGCATCGCCTTCATGTCGAAAAGTTACGGCGACGCATTCGAAATCGATCTGGAAACAAAGGTCATCCGTCTGCTGACCGGCCACTTCGTCCATGCCGGGTTTCTGCGCGTGCAGTATCTGCCCAACGGCGATTACTTCCTCATCGGCGCGCGGACGTTTACGGACATTCGCACCACGCGCCAGCGCGACCAGGAGATGTGGGTGATGAAGGCCGACCTCAAGTCGCCGCCCGTGGCGCTCGCACATCACATTTCCGAGGGAGTCGCCATCTCGCGCAAGACGATGAAAATTGCCTGGGCCAATACGCGCAGCCAGTTGCCCGAGGTGCTCGCGCCGGGCGAATCGGTCATCTACACCGCCGACATTGACTACAAGGATGGCGTGCCCGTACTTGCCAACAAAAGAGAGATCACGCGCGCCCGCCGGCCGGAATGCGAGCTGGAGCCGCAAGACTTTCGCACCAACGACAACGAACTGATTTACACCTGCTACCACCATCCGCTGGCCGACGTGATGGGCATTCGGCTGGATTCCGGCGTCATCACCACTTATCGCCGGATTGAAAACGAATACAACGAGGTGGAAGGCATCTCGCCCGACGGCGAGTGGACGCTGGTCGAATCGAGTCGCGACCGCGGCCCCGAGCGTCAGAACGGCAACTACGTGGACATCTGGAGGCTGCGCCTGGTGCCCCACAGCACGGACTTTGTGCGCATGACGCGCTGGGGCGACTACGAGGGATATAAGGCCTCCAACCCCGTGGTGAGCCCCGACGGCCAGCGGATGGCCTTTCAGTCGGCACGCAGCAACGAACCCGCCGGTGTGGGGCACGGGATATTTCTGATGAAGCTGAAATAACTTCAGTTGAGGTGGGGGGGACCGGCAACCCGGGGAGCGCGGCCGTCCCGGCCGCAGCGTGGAGCCTCGACACCGCTCCGAGGGATCAGCGCCTGCGGGCAAGATGCCCGCGCGCCCAGGGGAACTGGCCCGCAAAAATCCCCACAGAAATTCGTCTCTGTGATAATTTCTACTGGGCTTATTTTCAGAGGAGAGATGACATGCTGAAATTTGTGCAACGGATTCTGATTCTCGCCTTGCTGGGAGTCATGGTTCCTGCGGCGCAGGCGCAACTGGGCCTGTTCAGCAAGGAGCAGCGGATCGACCTGACGCGCGCCTGGAAGGGCGAGCGCTTCCCGGACGGACGGCCGCGCGTCCCCGACGACCTGCTCGAGCGCATGAAGAAGGCAAAGTGCGAAATCGCCTGGGGCGTCATGAAGGAATTGGGCTACAAGTCGCAGATCGAAGGCGGCTGGCGGGTCATCCATCCCGACGAGCGGCTGGTGGGCCGCGTGGTCACGGCCGTCTTCATGCCTATCCGGCCCGACATCAACGACGTGATCAACGATCACGGGCAGCGGGAAGGCCGCGTGGGGGCGGGGCAGAATTCCTGGGTGATTGACACGCTGCAAGAGAACGATGTGCTGGTCGTGGACATGTTCGGCAAGGTCGAGGACGGCACCTTCGCCGGCGACAATCTCTCCACCGCCATCTGGACCAAGACCAAGACCGGCTTCGTGGTGAACGGCGGAGTGCGCGACGCCGGCGGCATTGCCGCGATCAGCGAGCACCTCAAGGTTTACGTGCGCGACTTCCATCCTTCTGCGATCGCCGACGTCATGCTGATGGGAATCAATGTCCCGATCCGCATTGGCCGAGTCACGGTGATGCCGGGCGACGTGATCCTGAGCGACCCGGAGGGCCTGACGTTCGTGCCCCCGCACCTGGCGGAAAAGGTCGCCGACGAATCCGAAATGGCGCGCCTGACCGACGAGTGGGGACACGAAATGCTCCGCACCGGAAAATATTCACCGGGCGAGGTCGATGCCAAGTGGTCGAGGAAGATGGTGGAAGAATTCAATCAGTACGCTGCGAGCCAGGGTTCCAAAGTCCGCAAGAAGTACGAGGAATGACCGCGTTCCCGCCGGCGGCCCCGGCCTGCGCCAGGGGCCTCCGGCGAGGGAAGGTGAGGGATCGCCGAAGCACCAAACGCCATCAAGGGAGGAACCATTCGTGATGAAACGCCGCAATCTGCTGAAGACCGCTGGAGCCGCGCTGGGCGGCTGGCTTTCGGGGGTGCAGCTGGAAGCCTACCCGATGAACACCAACACCAACTCCCGGCCTTCGGAGCTGAAGATCACCGATCTGCGCATCGCCGAGGTCACCAAGGCCCCGTTGGAGTGTCCGATCATC
>CAZHKT010000131.1:0-449 GCA_964533045.1 uncultured Acidobacteriota bacterium
GGAAACAGGCCGAATTGTTCTGATTGTCACTATATTATGTAATTCTCTTTAGTGTTCCCGCTTGCTCTCCGCTTTGGCGGGGACCAGGCCCCGCATTTCAAAGATCGAAATCATGGGCAGGAACCGGATAAACAAATAGAACATCGTCAGGAAAAGGCCGATCGTCCCGACATACGTCATCACGTCCCAGCGCGTCGGATAGTACATGCCCCAGCTCGAAGGCAGGAAGTCCCGGTGCAGACTGGTGACCACAATCACGAAACGCTCCAGCCACATTCCGATATTCACGATGATGGAAATACCAAACAGGGCTGGAATACTGGTGCGGACGCGCTTCAACCACATCGTTTGCGGGATGAGAACGTTGCAGAGAATCAGGGCGGCGCCGGCCAGCGCGTACGGTCCGGTGTAGCGGTTGAGGATCATAAAGCGCTCATACGGATTCGCCG
>CAZHKT010000131.1:459-10626 GCA_964533045.1 uncultured Acidobacteriota bacterium
GAACGCTTCCATGGCGTAGCCATAGGCCACGATCAGACCCGTTGCAATCATGACCTTCGCCATGTTTTCCAGGTGACGCATGGTGATGAAGTCCTGGAGGTTGTAGAACGCCCGGATGGGAATCGCCAGCGTCATCACCATGGCGAAGCCCGAGTAGATGGCGCCGGCAAC
The DNA here is from genome assembly GCA_964533045.1 of uncultured Acidobacteriota bacterium. GTDB lineage: Bacteria > Acidobacteriota > Terriglobia > UBA7540 > UBA7540 > JACQNR01. The sequence goes on from CAZHKT010000131.1 coordinate 631, forward strand.
GAAGTAAGGCGGAAAGATCGTGGTGTGCCAGCCGGGAATGATGCCGACGGCGAAGTCGAAACTCACCACGGTATGAACCGAAACTACCAGCGGCGTGGCCAGCCCCGCCAGCAGCAGGGAAGCCATTTCATACCGGTGCCAGTGCACGGCGGATCCGCGCCAGCCCATCGCAAAGATTCCGTAGAATCGCTTGACCAGTTTGTGCTTGGCCCGGTCGCGCAGCGTGGCCAGATCGGGGATCATGCCGACGAACCAGAAGAGGAAGGAGACGGTTGCGTAAGTTGAGATCGCGAAAACGTCCCAGACCAGCGGGCTGCGGAACTGCGGCCAGACCGCCATGGTGTCGGGGTACGGCAGCAGCCAGTAGGCCAGCCAGGGTCGGCCCACGTGAATCAAGGGAAAGACTCCCGCGCACGAAACCGCGAAGATGGTCATTGCTTCAGCAAAGCGGTTGATGGAAGTGCGCCAGCGCTGGCGCAACAGGAGCAGAATCGCGGAAATCAGCGTTCCGGCGTGTCCGATCCCAATCCACCAGACCAGGTTGATGATGGCAAATCCCCAGGCGACGGGAATGTTGATGCCCCAAATGCCCGTTCCTTCCAACAGGAGGTAAGTGATGGCGCCCAACAGCATCATCGTCAAGCTGAAGGCGATGGCAAAACCCAGCATCCAACCCTTGGAGGGCGGCTGCGTCAGAACAATGGCGCTGATCTTGTCCGTGACCGAGGCGTAGCTGTGCCCCGGACCGATCACGGGCTGCTCGCGATCAGTCGCCGGAAGCGGATTCGGGGTTGGCTCGTTCACCTGTTATCCTGCAATCTCCGGATTGGGGTTGCGCAGGCGCGCCAGGTAGCTGGTGCGCGGCCGGGTGTTCAGTTCGGTCAGCAGCCCGTAGGCCCGATTCTGCTTCCTCAGTTTGGACACGGCGCTGGCCGGGTCGTTGAGATTGCCAAAGACAATCGCGCCGGCCGGGCACGCCTGCTGGCAGGCGGTCTGGATCTCACCGTCCCGGATCGAACGCTCTTCTTTCTCGGCGTTCAGCTTCACGGTGTTGATGCGCTGCACGCAGTAGGTGCACTTCTCCATGACGCCGCGGCTGCGCACCGTCACATTGGGATTGCGCAGGCCGAACAGACTGGGTGTCGTCCAGTCGGCATAGAGCCGGAAGTTGAAGCGACGCACCTTGTAGGGGCAGTTGTTGGAGCAGTAGCGCGTACCCACGCAGCGGTTATAGATCATCTCGTTCAGTCCCTCGGGGCTGTGAACGGTGGCGCCCACCGGGCAGACACTCTCGCAAGGAGCGTTTTCGCAGTGGACGCACATCACGGCCTGGTTGTAAGCCTCCGGATTGTCGAGGCTGCCGCGGAAGTAGGTGTCGATGCGGATCCAATCCATCTCGCGTCCGGCCCGCACTTCCTGCTTGCCGACCACGGGCGCGTTGTTCTCCGACTTACAGGCCACTACGCAAGCGTTGCAACCCGTGCAACGATTCAAGTCGATAACCATGCCCCACGCATTGCCGTCGTAGTGGACCGCAGGATAGAGCGAAAGCTCGTGGCCGCCGTGCTCGCCGTGGCCCTGGGCGAAGTCCGGATTCTTGCGGTATTCCTCGACCGTGGCGGTGCGGATGAGCGCGCGGCGAAAGGCCTCATCGCTGCCTTCTTCGCGAGGCTCCTGGTTGTCGCCGCTGATCAGGCTGTGGTGCTGGGTGCGCGCCAGCGCGTATTTCTGGCCGGTCTTCTGGAGGTCGAGCCCCGCCCCCGCCCACGGACTGTCCGCGGTTCGCAGAAGGTTTGCATTGACGCCGATGGCGCTGCCGACGCGGCCGGCGCGATCGCGGCCATAGCCGAGGTGGAGTGTCACGACATCATCGGCCTGGCCGGGGAGAATCAGAACCGGGGCGCTCACTTCGCGTCCGCGGTAACGCAGCCTGACCACGTCCTCGCTCTGCAGCCCCAGCTTCCCCGCCGTTCCCACGCTGAGGAGCGCGGCATTGTCCCAGGTGAGCTTGGTGAGCGGTTTGGGGAGTTCCTGAAGCCAGCCGTTGTTGGCGAAGCGGCCATCCCAGACGGTGGGGTCGGGACGGAAGTGAATCTGGAGGCCGCCGGCGTCGTCGCTGGCCGCTGCGGGAAGCTTCAGATTCGCGCTCAGGGAAACAGGCTTGGGCTGAAGGGCGGTATCCGCCACCACGCCGTTGTGCAGTGACGTCCGCCAGAAGGTCTCGAACTCGGCGCCGCGATACTGTCCGCGCCAGTATTCCTTGACCGTTTCGTGGCTGGTCCGCCCCGGCTGGCCCAGCAGCACGGAAAGCAACTCGTGCGGTGAGCGGCCGTTGTAAAGAGGTGCGATCAACGGCTGCAGGATAGTTACTGTGCCGTCGTAAGCGCGCGCGTCGCTCCAGTCTTCCAGGAAATGGGTCTGCGGGATGTGCCAGTGGCTCAGGTTAGCGGTCTCGTTGTAATGCAACCCGAGGTGGATCCGAAGGCCGACCTTGAGGTACTGGTTGCCAAAGTCCAGATCGGCCGGTGCGTTGTAGACGGGGTTCCCGCCCAGCACCAGCAGCGTTCGCACCTTGCCGCCCCGGATATCGGTCACCAGTTCGCGCAGCGATTCGATTTGATTCACGGGTTGCGCTTCGAGGGGATCGGTGTAGGTTACGGTCCTCCCCGTATTGCCCAGCGCCTGATTCATGGTGTGAGCGAGGGCATGAACCACGGGAGGCTGCTCGTCGCCGGCGATCACCAGGCACGAGCCACGATGGTTCTGAAGGTCGCGGGCGATGGCCGGGATCCAACTGGCGGGGATGGTCGCCGGCAGAGCCTGCGCCGCCGCCACCCCCGCCACGCCCAGCGCCGCCGCCAAGGCGCGCGCAAAATGCCCAATGTGGCGAGGGCTCAGCGGCAGCCGGTGATCCGCCATGGTTCCTGTAACCGACGGGGACGTCTCCACCATGTACAGCCGGTTTTGCGAAGACGTCTCATCCAGCATTTGGCGGCGACGGGCGAAATCCCGCGCGTAGCGGACGTGACCGGGACCGGAGGCAAGAAAGTCCGCGTCGAGGGAAACGATCACCTCAGCACGGTCCAGGTGATAGACCGTGTTGACATAGCTTCCGAAGGCCATCCGACCGCCCTCCCGGGCGCCGTCGCGGCTCACCGGTTCGTACTGGTGCCAGCGGGCCTCCGGGTAACGAGCGAGCAGGGCGCGCATCTGGCTGGCCAGAGTGGGGGAAGTTACCGTTTCCGTCAGGATACGCAGTCCCGCGCCCTTCGAGGCCAGCAGCTCCGCGCCTGCCTTTTCGAATTCGGCCAGGAAGGCGCTCCAACTGCTCAGCCGCCCGCGCGTGAAGACCGCCTGCGAGCGGTCGGGATCATAGAGGGAAAGGACAGAGGCCTGGGCGAAAGCGTCAGAGGCGCCGAGACTCGCGGGGTGGTCTGGATTTCCCTCCGCCTTGGTGGGTCGGCCCATATGACTTTCCACCAGGAGGCCGGTGGCCACGCCACCCAGGGGCATGGCCGTGGCATAGAAGAGCGGCTTGCCGGGAACAAACTGCTCGGGCGGCTGCGCGGCATAAGGGAAGATCTTCTCCTCCGGCAGCTTCGTGCAAGCTGTCAGGCCAGCCATGGCGGCCGAGGCGGCCATCAGCTTGAGCGCGTCGCGCCTGGAGAAAGCGCCCGGCTCCTCCGCCGGATCATGGGGAAACTCGTGGTGCAGGTAGGCGGTCGCCTCCGGCGTCCCGGCCAGTTCTTCCAGGCTCCGCCAGAAACGCTTGCCCGCCTCGCTCTCGACCCTCTCGCGAAGGGAGGCCAGGTCGATGCGTGTTTTGTCCTGCGACGTTCCCATGTTTCTCAGTTCTGCCGTTCTCGCGGCGGCCTATGACGGCCGGTCCTTCACGATCTTCCTGCCGGCGCTTCTGGAGCGCCGCTACCGCCGGCGCGGTCTACCGGTGGCAGGCGTAACAGTCTTCCAGCTGCTTCACCGGCCGGATCTTATATTCCAGCACCAACTGTCTGCCCAGTCGAAGCTGGTCGGATGGCGGCTGGTAGTCGGCTCTAAAAACGTCCTCGCGGCGACGCACATACTTCTCGGGGGCCCGATGACAATCCAGACACCAGCGCATATAGAGCGTTTCGGCGCGCCAGGTGAGCGGCATCTCCCCGATCGGCCCGTGGCAAGTGGTGCAGCCCACCCCCTTGCGAACGTGAATGCTGTGATCGAAATAGACGAAATCCGGCACCGAGTTCACACGCGTCCATCCCAGCGACTGATTGGTTCGGTGGCTTGCCCTCACCGGCTCCAGCATCTCCGCGTTGGTCCAGATCTGCGAGTGGCAGGTCATGCAGGTGTGGGTCGGCGGAATCCCGGCATATGCCGACTGTTCCACGGAGGTATGGCAATAGCGGCAATCAATTCCCAGCTCCGTGACGTGGTGCTTGTGACTGAACGGGACCCGCTGCTGCGCGGCCACGTTGACGGTCGTAAAGTAAGGCGACTGGTTGACGACGTAAGCGCCATAGGCGGCCAGCGCCGCAATGAACACCGCCCCGTAGAGGCTGAGGCGCGCGATCGTGTTGGTGCTCGGATGAAATATCTGAGGCATCGAGCCGGTCTCAAAATCTCAGGGAGCCTGCGTTGAAGGCAGCACTTCGCCCCTTCTCTTCTGGACGCGTCCACCCCTGTTTCGCGGGACCGCGGTCCAAAACTGGGTTTGCGTTCGGTTGTAGGAACGGGACTGGGAAGTCCTCAAACCCCCAACAAAAAGTATAGGCAGAGACGGAATTCCGGTCAATTCCCTGGGCCCTTCCTGCGGGAAATTTTTTGAGGGTGATTGACCCAGATCAATTCTCGGAAACGAGCTTCGGGTTAGGCGTTTCCGCCGCAGGATCCGCGCGGAGTGCCGCGGAGGGGGAACCCTTCCACCAGGGAGACGCCAGAGAAGCGGCGATTCTCTGTCCGCGGGGCGCGGGGCCGGAGCGCCTCGCGCTCGGCCGCACGCAGGACGGCGCGGGTCCAGGAATCCTCGGGATTGATCCCCAGAACGTGCTCATAGGAGCGCATCGCCTCTTCCAGCCGCCGGAGCTGCCGCAGGCATTCGCCGCGATTTCGCCAGGCGGCCGCGTCGTTGCGATTGAGTTCCAGAGCGCGCTCGTAGCAATGGAGGGCCGCCTCGTATTTTCCACGGCAATGCAGACTGGCTCCTTTGTTCACCCAGAGGCGGCTTTCCTCGGGCGCAATGGCCAGGGCGCGGTCGCAGGATCGCTCCGCGTCCGAATAAAGCCCGAGCATGTGAAAACAGACGGCGCGATTGAACCAGGCGCGGAAATCGGCAGAATTCAAGCGCAGCGCCTCTTCCGAGGCCGCCAGCGCGTCGTCAAACTGGCCCAGCGTGTAGTGGCAGACGCCCAGATTGAGCAAGGCATCGAAATGGCGGGGGTTGATGCGCAGCGCCTCGCGGGTGGCGTCCAGCGCTTCCGGGAATTGCCGCAGGTGGTAGAGGCAGAGTCCCGCGCGCACCCAGGCGGGCGCGTCGCCGGGAGCGATTTCGGTCAAACGGCGATAGCAGGCCAGCGCTTCCTGATAACGGTGGAGGGCGAACAAGCACTCGCCGCGGTTGAACCACCCGCCGCGGTTTTGGGGGTCCAGTGCCAGGGCGCGATCGAAGCAACGCATGGCGTCGCCGGTCCGCCCCAGAGCGACCAGCTCGATTCCCTTATTGTTCCAGGCGTGCGCGTGGCTCGGGTCCAGCTCCAAGGCGCGGTTGTAGCACCGGAGCGCCTCAACCATCCGGCCCAGTTCGTGCAGGCAGTTGCCCTTGACGTACCACGCCTCCGCGCAGAACTCGCCCGCGGCGACGGCCTGATTGAGCAGGGAAAGCGCTTCGCGGGGGCGGCCGGAGGCCAGGCGCGCCTGGCCCTTCGCAATCCATTCCCGCGCTCCGCGTGTCGCGGCAGGCCGGGCTTGCTGAGGCGTCAGAGGGTGGGAGGAATGAAAACCCATGGGATGCGAATCCCCTCAGGTCGCACTTTCGGAAGTCTTCGAGAAGCGGAAGCTTCTCACAGTCCGGGATGGCCCGCAAGCGGAAATTCCACAGGTATCCCTGCCGGCGAGGGGGACGGCTGCCGCGCCCGGGCGGCATCGTGTTAAACTGCTGGGGTATCGCTTTCCGGCTCGCTCATGGCTCGAATCCTCGTCACTGGCGCCGCGGGTTTCATCGGTTTTCACGCCGTGAAAAGACTTCTGGCGGAAGGCCATGAGGTCACCGGCATCGACAATCTGAACGACTACTACGATGTCCGTCTCAAAGAGGCGCGGCTGGCGCAGAACGCCTCCCATCCGGCCTTTCAGTTCCACCGCGTTAGCGTCGCGGATCGCCCTGCCATCGAAGCCATCTTCTGCTCCGGCGGATTCGACAAGGTCGTTCATTTGGCGGCGCAGGTCGGGCCGCGATATTCCATCCTGAACCCTCACGCTTACGTGGATTCCAATCTGGTGGGGTTCCTCCATATCCTGGAGGGATGCCGGCAGGGCAGAGTTCAGCACCTGGTTTACGCTTCTTCGAGCTCCGTCTATGGCGCGAATCCCAAGCAGCCCTTTTCCGTCGCCGACCGAGCGGATCACCCGGTGAGCCTTTACGCCGCGACCAAGAGAGCCAACGAATTGATGGCTTATTCCTACGCGCACCTCTACCGCATCCCCTGCACGGGGCTGCGTTTCTTCACGGTATACGGCCCCTGGGGGCGGCCCGACATGGCGCCGTTCCTCTTCACCCGGTCCATCCTTGAAGGGCGTCCCATCGACGTCTATAACCACGGCCAGATGCGCCGCGACTTTACTTACATCGACGATATTGTCGAGGGTTTGATGCGAGTGCTGGACCGAATTCCCACTCCCCCCGCTGCCGAGCAGGCCGGCTGGGGCGGCGGGGCGCCCGCCGCGCTCTATAACATCGGAAACAATTCGCCCGTCGAGTTGATGGAGTTCATCCGCACGATCGAAGTCGCGACGGGCAAGAAAGCCATCCTGAATCTGATGCCCGCGCAGCCGGGCGACGTGCCCGCCACCTGGGCGGAGATTGACGACTTGCAGCGGGACGTGGGCTTCCGGCCCCAGACGCCCCTGGCGGAGGGCATGGCGCGCTTCGTGGCCTGGTTTCGCGAGTATTACCGAATCTAAAGCCGGCCTCGCCAAGCGGGACCGGCGCGAGAGGGAAAGGGCTCGTTTATGAACGTCACTGTTTTGGGTGCCGGTTACGTCGGCTTGGTCGCCAGCGCGGGCCTCTCCGACTTTGGACTGAACGTCACGTGCGCGGATATTGACTCCGCCAAGATAGGGATGCTCTCCCAAGGGCAGTTGCCATTCTTCGAGCCGCAACTGGCCGAGCTCGTTCAGCGCAACATGCAGGTGGGGCGGCTGGGGTTTTCCACCGACATCGGCGCGGCAGTTGAGGATTCCCTGGTGGTTTTCATCGCCGTGGGCACAGACGCGGCACCGGACGGCATGCCCGACATGCGCTACGTCTGGGCGGCGGCCGACACCATCGCCGACCGGATGAAAGAATACAAGGTGATCGTGACCAAAAGCACCGTGCCCGTGGGCACCGGCGCGGCGCTTCGGGAACGGATCGCAAGCCGGCTCCAGAGCCGTTGCGAGTTTGACGTGGTGTCCAATCCCGAGTTCCTGCGCGAAGGATCGGCGGTGGAGGATTTCTTTCATCCCAACCGGGTCATCATCGGAACCCATTCCGAGCGCGCCGCCGCCATCATGCGCGACGTGTACCGCCCGCTCTACCTGGTCGAGACGCCGTTTGTTTTCACCACCTGGGAAAGCGCGGAGCTGATCAAGTACGCGGCGAATTCCTTCCTGGCAATGAAGGTTTCCTTCGTCAACGAACTGGCGAACCTGTGCGACGCCGTGGGGCCTTCGGCGGATATTCATACCGTGGTCAAGGCGCTCGGCCTTGACCGGCGCATCGGCCCGAAGTTCCTGCATCCCGGTCCCGGCTTTGGCGGGTACTGCTTCCCCAAGGATACTCGGGCGCTGGTGCAGATCGCCCGAAGGCACGGCGTCGAAATCAAGACGGTGGAAGCGGCGATTGCGGTCAACGACGCGCCATTCCGGAAGATTGTTTCGCGGGTGCGGAAGGAACTGGGCGGCCTGGAAGGGAAGACCATCGCCGTGCTGGGGCTTTCCTTCAAGCCCAACACGGATGACGTGCGCGAGTCGCGGTCGCTTCTGATCTGCCAAGCGCTCCTGGACGAGGGTGCCTCGATTCGTGCCTACGATCCGGTAGCGGTCGAACAGGCGGCGAGAGCGCTCCAGCATGAGCGGCTCACTTATTGCAGGGATGCGGCCTCGGCCGCCGAGGGCTGCGATGCACTGATCGTGGCAACCGAGTGGAATGAATTTCGCAACGTGGATCTGGGCCGGATCAAGTCGCTCATGCGCGGAGACCTGCTGATGGACGCTCGTAACATCTACGAATCCAGGAAAGCGCATTCCGCCGGGTTCCGCTACTTCGGCGTCGGCCGAAGGTGACCGATCCCCGACGTCGGCCGCAACGAACCTGCTCGTGTCTCGACTCCCTGCTGGAGCACCTCGGTTGCAGAGGGCCGTTCCGCTTTGATATTGTCCCCCGGCGAAGCCGTGGCGATGCCGACTCCCCCATCCCATCACCGCGAGCGGGCACTGGATGCTCGGGCCGCGACGAGCAAGCTTTACGTGTTTCTCATCTCGCTGGTCGCGGCGGTGGGCGGGCTCCTGTTTGGGTACGATCTCTCTATCATTTCGGGCGCCGTGATCTTCCTGGAAAGGGAATTCTCGCTCAGCGCGCTGCAAATGGGGTGGGTGATCGGCAGCGCGAGCCTGGGATGCATTTCCGGTCCGCTGCTGGCAGCGTGGGCGGGCGACCAGTTCGGACGCAAGAAGAGTCTGGTGGTCGCGGCCGTGCTGTTCGGCGTGTGCGCGGCGGGCACGGCTTTCTCGCACGGTGTCGCTTCGTTCAGCCTGTTCCGGATCGTGGGAGGGATGGGGGTGGGCGTGGCCTCTGTGGTCTCGCCCATGTATATCGCCGAAATCGCGCCGGCGCGCCTGCGCGGCCGGCTGGTTTCGCTTAATCAACTCGCCATTGTCGTGGGCTCTACCGCTTCCATTGTGGTTTCCTATTTTCTGTCCTTCAGCGGCAACTGGCGCGCGATGTTTCTTTCCATGCTGATTCCCGCCCTGCTGCTCCTGATGGGCGTGCTGTCTGTGCCGGAAAGCCCGCGCTGGCTGGTGCAGGAGAATCGGGAAGCCGAGGCTCTTGCCATTCTGGCGCGGGTGGATGGCGGAGCGCACGCCCGGGCGGAAGTGCAGGACATTCGCAAGGCCATGGAGGCCGAAAAAGGGACGGTGGCCGAGTTGTTTGCGCCGGGAGTCCGTGTGGCGCTGCTGATCGCCGTCCTGCTGGGGGTCTTCCAGCAATGGACAGGGGTTAGTCCGATTACCTTTTACGCGCCCATCATCTTTCAAAAGGCCGGATTCAGCCTGGCCTCGGACGCGCTGCGCCAGACCATCATCTTCAACCTCAGCAACCTGATCTGTACCCTTACGGCCATGCTGACCGTCGATCGTCTGGGACGACGACCGCTGCTTCTCGTGGGCACGGCCGGCATGGCGCTGGGGCAGTTTGTCCTGGGAACCTTTTTCTGGTTCGACATGAAGGGAATCTACGTGGTGGTGGCCATGTTTCTGACCGTGGGGACCTACGCCTTGAGCATGGCGCCGATGACCTGGCTGGTCATGTCGGAAATCTTTCCCACGCGCTTGCGCGCCAAGGGGCAGAGCGCCGGGGCGCTGGCCCTCTGGATTGCAACTTACACCTCGACTCAGGCGATGGCTCCCGCCATGCGGGCCGCGGAACTGCGCTTCGGCTCCGTAGGCGGCGTTTTCTGGTTTTACGCGCTCGTCTGCATTGCGGCGTTGCTGTTTATCTGGCGGACGGTGCCCGAAACCAAAGGC
>CAZHKT010000132.1:0-10509 GCA_964533045.1 uncultured Acidobacteriota bacterium
CCAACGTCCAGTTCATGACCCTCATGGCGACCAAGATGCCCTTTGTCGGGCGGGGTTGATGGGCTCCCATGCGAGCACCGTCTTATCGGGCAAAGGCCCTATGCTTTAACCTTATAAAATGATCCATAATACAATACGGCTCCCGTTCCTCCGAAGGTCCCCCGTGTAGAAGGCGGTCATGAAAGGTGCGGGAATTCCTTCTCCGAAGTTTTCTTGCACAGCTTTGGGCGGAGGTGATGCGTGATTTCGCTGAGGGAAGCGTCACGGTATATTTCGAGGGTCCGATCATCCGGCTGGCCGGGCAGGTTACCTTCGATCTCATTCCCCCCACGGCAGATTCCAATATTCATTGAGAAGACTCTTTGCTCTTCCGGTCCGACGGCGTTTTCTTCCGACGAGAGAAAGAGGCCCCGAGAACAAACAGCATCCACTATTTGCGGGGTCCCCCACGCTCGCAGGGCGGGCGAGGGTGAGGAACGTCAAGTCTTGGCCTTCTCGTGTCTGCCTCTGGCTGGTTCCATTCCTTCGAAGCGCGATCGCCGGCGCGACCAAGTTGGACAACCTCTCTTGCGAGTGTTATCTTGATGGGTTTGGTAAAGCACTCATCAAGAAGCAGTGGGAGGAGTCCAAGTGTCAGGAAAGAGGGATGCGTTTGGAGCGCGCGCGACACTCGAGACGGCAAGCGGCCGCGCCACGATATACCGGCTGGACCGGCTTGAAAAGAGAGTTTCCTTGAATCTTTCGCGGCTTCCGTTTTCCATCAAAGTTCTGCTGGAAGCGGTGCTGCGCAATGTGGATGACTTCCTCGTGAAGGAAGACGACGTCGCGGCGCTGGCGCAGTGGAACGCCCAGGCGCCCGCGGCGCGCGAAGTTCCCTTCAAGCCCGCGCGCGTCATCTTGCAGGATTTCACCGGCGTCCCCGCGGTGGTGGACCTCGCCGCCATGCGCGCGGCCATGAAGCGCTTGGGCGGCGACCCGGCGAAGATCAATCCGCTGGTCCCAGTGGACCTGGTCATTGACCACTCAGTCCAGGTGGACTATTTCGGAACGCCGGACGCGCTCGCCCGCAACGCTGCAATCGAATTCGAGCGCAACCGCGAGCGCTACGAGTTCCTGCGCTGGGGCCAGCAGGCCTTCCACAATTTCCGCGTGGTTCCGCCCGCCACGGGCATCGTTCATCAGGTGAATCTGGAATATCTCGCGAAGGTTGTGCTGGCGCGAGAGGAAAACGGCGAGACCGTGCTGATGCCCGACACGCTGGTGGGCACCGATTCGCACACCACCATGATCAACGGCCTGGGGGTTCTGGGCTGGGGCGTGGGCGGGATTGAGGCCGAGGCGGCGATGCTCGGCCAGCCCAATTATTTTCTGACGCCGCAGGTGATCGGCTTCAAGCTTACGGGCAAGCTGCGCTCGGGCGTGACCGCGACCGACCTCGTGCTGACCGTCACCCAGATGCTGCGCAAAAAGGGCGTGGTGGACAAGTTCGTGGAGTTCTATGGCGAAGGACTGGCCGACATGCTCCTCGCCGATCGTGCCACGGTGGCTAACATGGCGCCCGAATACGGCGCGACCATGGGATTCTTCCCCGTGGACGACGAAACGCTCCGCTACCTCCGTCAGACCGGCCGCAGTGACGAGGAGGTGGACCGCGTTGAACGCTATGCGAAGGAGCAGGGCATCTTCCGCACCGCGGCAACGCCCGACCCTGAATTCACCGATACACTGGAACTCGACCTTTCTACCGTCGAGCCTTGCCTGGCGGGCCCGAAACGGCCGCAGGATCGCGTGCCGCTGGCGGCGATGAAATCGTCATTCCGGCAGGCGCTCACCGCCCCCGTCAAAGAACGTGGTTTCGGTCTGGCGCCGGAGGAATTGGATCGAGAATCCACAATTTCAGGGAACCAGATCGGCCACGGCGCGGTGGTGATTGCCGCCATCACTTCCTGCACCAATACCTCGAACCCGTCCGTCATGCTGGCGGCGGGCCTGGTGGCGAAGAAGGGGCGCGCGAAGGGCTTGAGCACCAAGCCTTACGTGAAGACCAGTCTGGCGCCGGGTTCCAAAGTGGTGACCGAATACCTCCAGGCGGCCGGGCTGCTGGACGAACTTGCCGCCCAGCGCTTCAACCTGGTGGGCTACGGCTGCACTACCTGCATTGGCAACAGCGGTCCGCTGCCGGAAGATACTGCGAAAGCCATCACCGAGGGCAAACTCGTGGCCGTGGGTGTGCTTTCCGGCAATCGCAATTTTGAAGGCCGCGTCCACCCGCTGGTACGAGCCAATTACCTGGCCTCGCCGCCGTTGGTGGTGGCCTACGCGCTGGCCGGAAGCGTGGATGTGGATCTGAACAATGAGCCGCTGGGGCGGAACGAGCGGGGCGAACCCGTCTATCTGCGCGACATCTGGCCGACCCAAGAGGAAATTGCGGAGGCGATGAATCGCTCCGTGCGGCCGGAAATGTTCCGGAAGAGCTACGCCAATGTCTGGGACGGTAATCCCCAGTGGAATGCCATACCGGTTTCGGGCGGGGCGCTCTACGGCTTCAGTCCCGAATCCACCTATATCCAGGAGCCGCCGTTCTTCACGGAGCTGGGAACGGAGCCTTCCCCGATGGGCGATATCCGCGGCGCGCGCGCGCTGGCCGTTCTGGGCGACTCCATCACCACGGACCATATCTCACCCGCCGGCGATATCGCAGAGTTCAGTCCGGCCGGGCGATATCTGAAAGAGCGCGGCGTCGCGAAGCAAGATTTCAATTCCTATGGCTCTCGGCGTGGCAATGACCGCGTCATGGTGCGGGGCACATTTGCCAATATCCGCATCAAGAACCTGCTGCTGCCCGGAACCGAAGGGCCCGTCACCCTGCACTTGCCGGACGGCGAGAAGATGTCGTTCTACGACGCTGCCATGCGGTATCGGGACGAGGGCGTTCCGCTGATGATCCTGGCGGGAAAGGAGTATGGCTCGGGCTCCTCGCGCGACTGGGCGGCGAAGGGGACCCTGCTTCTGGGCGTGCGGGCGGTTTTGGCGGAAAGCTACGAGCGCATTCATCGCGCCAACCTGGTGGGCATGGGCGTGCTGCCGCTGCAATTCCGCGAGGGCGAAAGCGTGGCCTCGCTGGGCCTTACGGGCCGGGAGGTGTTCGATATCGCCGGGCTCACCGACCGCATCGAGCCGAGGGCGGAGCTGAGCATCACAGCCACGGCGGCGGACGGCACGAAGAAGTCTTTCAAGGCCATCGCGCGGCTCGATTCGCACGTGGACGTAAACTATTACCGCAACGGCGGCATTTTGCCGACAGTGCTGCGCAGCCTGCTGCGGTAGCGCGGCCCACCAGGAAGTGACTTTGGAGTGCGGCGCCCTGGCGCCGTTTTTCGTGGCGGAACAGGGGAAAGCGTGAGGCCGCTGGGCTGAAACCTGGCTGCCGACAGGTCCGGGGCTGTGTATCTTGGTCACTGAATTGCTGTAAATCATCCGATAATCCGAAAGGGAGGGTCATTTCACACATGGCATCATTCAATGGTTTGGAAGTTCCGGCCGAAGGCAAGGCGATTGAGTACATTGACGAGAAGTTTGTTGTCCCGGATACGCCGGTGATCCCCTTTATTGAGGGCGACGGAACGGGTCGCGACATCTGGAAAGCTTCGCAGCGCGTGTTTGATGCCGCGGTGGAGAAGGTTTTCAAAGGCAAGAAGAAGGTCATCTGGTTTGAAGTTTTCGCGGGGGAGAAGGCCTTCAAGCAATTCAGGGAATGGCTGCCCCAGGGCACGCTCGACGCCATCAAGGCCTACCGCATCGCTATCAAGGGGCCGCTGACGACCCCGGTCGGCGGCGGTATTCGCAGCCTGAACGTGGCGCTCCGCCAGCTGCTGAATCTTTACGCATGCTGGCGTCCGGTAAAATACATCCCCGGCGTCCCCTCGCCGGTGCGTCGGCCCGAGGCGATGAACGTGGTCATCTTCCGCGAGAACACGGAGGATGTGTACGCCGGCATGGAGTGGCAGGAAGGCACGCCGCAGGCGAAGAAGCTGATTGAATTTGTCAATGCGATGCTGCGCGAGGACGGCGTGAAGAAGCAGATCCGTCCGGACGCGGGGGTGGGCATCAAGCCGATCTCGATCACGGCCACCAAGCAACTGGCGCGCCGCGCCATTCGTTATGCGATCGACCACGGGCGCAAGCGCGTGACCTTCGTGCACAAGGGCAACATCATGAAGTTCACCGAGGGCGCCTTCCGCGACTGGGGCTACGAACTGGCCAAGGCGGAATTCCGCAGCCAGATTGTCACCGAGCGCGAGAGTTGGATTCTGGACAACAAAGACCGGGATCCGGACCTCTCGATCGAAGCCAACGCGGCGATGGTCGAGCCCGGCTTGGAGATGGCGACGGAAGCCTTCCGTCAGGACGTGTGCAACGAAGTCAAAGCGTGTCTGGATGCCATCTACAGCACGCACGGCAAAGGCCAGTGGAAGCAGAAGATCATGGTGAACGACCGCATAGCCGATTCCATGCTTCAGCAGATCCTGACGCGCGCCGACGAATACGAAGTGGTGGTGACGCCCAACCTGAACGGTGACTACCTCTCCGATGCCTGCGCCGCGCAGATCGGCGGCCTGGGCGTGGCGCCCGGCGCCAATATTGGTGACGGGTACGGCGTCTTCGAGGCGACGCACGGCACCGCGCCCAAGTACGCGGACAAGGACGTCATCAATCCGGGCGCCGTCATCCGCTCCGGCAGCCTGATGTTTGAGTTCATCGGCTGGCAGGAAGTGGCGGACATGATCGAGAACGCTCTGGCCGCCGCCATTGCCCAGCGTCGCGTAACCTACGACCTCGAGCGCCTGATGAAACTGGACGGCATCAAGGACGTGCAAAAGCTGGGCACGAGTGCCTTTGCTTCCGCCCTGATTGAGAATATGAAATAATCCGCGGCGGCGGCGGGTTCCAGGCTGCCGTCGCGACAAGTTGATCAAGACGCTCTCCGGATAGTTGTTTTCAGCGCGGGGTGCAGAATGCCCATCGCGAAGAATCCGCAGCCCGGCTGGGCTTTTGGAGCCCCGGGGATTCTTCACCATGGAATTCAACCCCGCGCCGGACGACCTTGGGGAGCGTTTTCTTTTGAACCCAAGACCCAGTAGAGGAGAAGGGGAGGGAATCATGCGAAAAAAGATAACGGTTGTAGGGTCCGGCTTCGTCGGCGCAACGCTGGCGCAGCGCCTGGCCGAGAAGCAACTTGGCGACGTCGTCCTCATCGATATTCTGGAAGGCATTCCGCAGGGCAAAGCCCTGGACATGCTGGAGTCGGGTCCCATTGAGCGCTTCGACAGCCACGTGAAAGGAACCAATGACTACGCGGACACGGCGAATTCCGATCTGGTCGTTATCACCGCCGGTTTCCCCCGCAAGCCGGGCATGAGTCGTGACGATCTGCTCAAGGCCAACTTTGACGTGGTGAAGGCCACAACCGAGAAGGCAGTCCAGCATTCGCCAAATTGTTTTCTGATTGTCGTCACAAATCCGCTGGATGCTATGGCGCAGACCGCTCTCAAGGTCAGCGGATTCCCGCGTGAGCGCGTCATCGGCATGGCGGGCATTCTCGACACGGCCCGGTACCGCACCTTCCTGGCGGAAGCGCTGGACGTTTCGGTCCTCGACATCCAGGGACTGGTGCTGGGCGGCCACGGCGATACCATGGTTCCGGTGCCGAGCTACACCACGGTGGCGGGTATTCCCATTTCGCAGCTCCTGCCCAAGGAAAAGCTCGACAAGATCATCGAGCGGACGGCCAAGGGCGGCGCGGAGATCGTGAACCTGCTCAAGACGGGCAGCGCCTACTACGCGCCGTCAGCGGCCGTGGCCGAGATGGTGGACGCTATCTTCCACGACCGAAAGCGCATCCTGCCCTGCGCCGTGTACCTGCAAGGGGAATACGGCATCAATGGCCTCTTTGTGGGCGTGCCGGTAAAATTGGGCGCCAAAGGCGTGGAGCAAATTATTGAAATCAAGCTGACCGACGAAGAGAAAGCCGCCCTGCAGAGATCCGCTGCCGCGGTGAAGGAACTTGTTACCATAATCGGTATGTAATGCCGGCCTGGAGGCCGGCCCCTGGGGGCGCGGCCGTCCTCGCCGCCTGCGGGCAGGGTGCCCGTGTTCCCGGCGCCCCGTAATTACGAGGGGCACGGAGGCGCGCCGTGCCCCGGCTGATGCCCCCGAGTTCAGGCGGTAACTTCAACTACTCTCACTGTATTCATGACCACCGGCGTCTGGGGTCGGTCGTTGCGGTCGCGGGGCACTTTTGAAATTTTTTCTACCACGTCGTAGCCCTTCACGACTTCCCCGAAAATCGTGTGATGGTTGGTCAGCCAGTCAGTCGCCGCCACGGTGATAAAGAACTGGCTGCCGTTGGTGCCGGGGCCGGCGTTGGCCATAGCCAGCTTGCCGGGTTTGTCAAACTTGAGGTCGGGCGAGAATTCGTCGGCGAAGCGATAACCGGGATCGCCCGTGCCGGTTCCCAGCGGGCAGCCGCCCTGGATCATAAACTGAGGAATCACGCGATGGAAAATCAGGCCATCGAAGAACGGCCGCCGCGTGTTTTGCCGGGTGTGGGGATCGCGGAATTCCTTGGTTCCTTGCGCGAGGCCCACAAAGTTTCCCACTGTCTGGGGCGCCTTATCCGGGAACAGCCGGCAGGTAATCTCGCCCAAGGTGGTGTCCAGAACCGCATAAAGTCCGGGTTTCAAGTCACTCATTTCATCTCCAATCTTCGTGCTTCTTGTAGCGCAGGGCTCGTTCTTCAATCCTGCGGTTCTTCTTGGTACAAAGGGACTAGCGCAGGGCCCGAATGCGGACCCTGCGTTACGGATTCTTGATGGCGGGCTTGGCCGCAGGTTTCGCGGCGGGTCTTGCGGGCGGGGCCTCACCCACGATCACCGCGCTCCGGATCACATCGAGCCGCGGAAACTCCCGGTCCAAATAAGCGTGACCCTCATTGGTGATGCGTCCCTGATCCGGCGCCTGGCCGTATTCGGCGTTGATTTGGTCAACCAGTTCCATTCCTTCGACCACCCTGCCGAAAGGCGCGAAGCCCTGGGCATCGAGTCCTGCGTTGTCGCCATAGTTGATGAAGATCTGGGTGGTGCGTGAATTGGGTCCGGAGGTGGCAAAGGTGACGTAGCCGCGCCGGTTGCTTTGCGCGACGGGATCATCGGGAATGCGCGCCTGATACCACGCGCGTGCCACGGCCGGGTTCGCCGGAATGCCGAACTGCACCACGAATCCGGGCACCACACGGAAGAACGCCGCGTTGTTATAAAAGCCGTTTCGCACCAGATTATAGAATCGGTCGGCGCCGAGCGGTGCCCAGGCGCGCGTCACCTCGATGACGAACTCGCCCCGGGTCGTGGTGAATTTCGCTCTGTAAACGGCCGGCGCCTGTGCCTTGAGCGTAGCCGGATTGAGCAGATGGGGCCGCGGCGCTGCGGTTCGGTTGGCCGCCGGCTTGGGGGTCGGCACCTGCCCCACCAGGCGCGTCGCGCTTGCCAGCATGAGAAGTAGGATTCCCAGTTTCTTTGTCATGGAGAACCTCACTTGCCGGATTGAATTTCCTTTGAAACCCGTTCCACCTCGCGCATGACGCGCAGCGTATTGCCGCCCAGGATCTTGATCAGATCGTCTTCGCCGTAACCTCGGCGCGCCAGTTCGCGCACCAGGTCGGGAATCTTCGAGGCGTCTTCCATGCCGCGGGGAATGAAATCCACGCCGTCGAAATCCGAGCCCAGGCCGACGTGGTCCGCGCCCGCCACCTTCACGGCGTGGTCAATGTGGTCGGCAATGCGTTCGAGCGTTACCACCGGAAGCTGCGAGGCATAGCGCTGCCGGATGATCACGTCATCCTCGTAGCTATACGGTCTGCCTTCGCGCGCCCGAGCCTTTTTCGCGGCGGCGGCCTCCGCCTTCATCTTCGGTTCAAGCCTGCGCAGCGCGGCGGCGAAGTCTTCGTCAACGAACGCCGAGTAGAAATTGATCTGAATGACGCCCCCATTCTCGGCCAGGGCGCGGACCATATCGTCGGACATATTGCGCGAATGGCGCGCCACGGCGCGGCAGGCGGAATGCGAGGCAATGAGCGGGGCGCGGGTCACGGCCAGCGCGTCATAAAACGTCTTGTCGGAAACGTGGGAGACGTCCACCATCATGCCCAGGCGGTTCATCTCGCGCACCACGCTGCGGCCAAAGTCAGTGAGGCCATTATGCCGCGGCTGGGCGCTGGAGGAATCCGCCCACGCCGTGTGGGCTGAGTGCGTCAGCGTCATGTAGCGCACGCCCAGCCGATAATACGCCCCCAGGACGAGCAGACTGTCGTTGATGGCGTGCCCGCCTTCCACACCCATCAGGATGGCCAGCTTGCCCTGCCCGTGGAGTCGCTCGATGTCATCGGCCGTGGTGGCCAGACCCAGGTCGCCGGGAAATTGTTCGATCTGCCGGTGGACCGCCTCAATCTCTTCCATCGACTTGGGCACGTACTGCGCGGCGGGCGAACCGGGGCTGACCCAGATGGAGAAGAACTCTGCATCCAGATGCCCGGCGCGCATCTTGGGAATGCTGATCATGCAGCGGCTGGCGGGATCGTCCATGCGGCACCGGCCTCCCATTAGCCAGGGAATGGTGTCGGCGTGCGTGTCGATGACGACGGCGCGGGCAAGGACGCGCCGGGTTAGAGCCTCGACTTCAGCCGGCGAGCGCTCCACCGCCCTCAGGCTCGCTGCCGTCACCAGCAATGCCAGCAAGATGAGTCTGGGATGATACTTTGCCAAGCCCTGCGATTATCCCGGCCTGCGCGAGATCTTGTCAAGCGATGCGGTTTGCCTGACCCGTGCCGTTTCTGTATAATCCGCGTTACCGAATAGTCCGGGGGGAGGGCAGGGGATGCCGGATATAGATCTCAGTCTGACGGTCGCAAAGCTGGTGGAAGAAATGCGGAAGGTGGGAGGCTTTCCTGCCGACGACGCCTTAAAGAAGCTGGCCGTGCAGTTGGGGAATGCCTTTGGGGCGCGCAAAGATGAGGTGGCCATCCTGCGGGTATCTCCCGACGGCAAGGCGCTGCGCTTCCTGTATCCGGTCAAGCTTCAGAAGGTCGGAGAAATTCCTCTGACCACCGCGCACTCGCTTGCCACTAAGACGATCCGCGACCGGCGCGGCGAAATCGTCAACAACTTCTCCGTTTACAAGCATCCGACGGTTTTCGAATCCGTGGATCTCTCGGCGGAAGAAAAGGCCAACCCCATCCAGAAAATCATGAGCGTGCCGATGGTGGCGGAAGGAAAAGTCATGGGCGTGATTCAAATCAGCCGAAAGGGTCATCCCGGCGACCAGATCGGCCCGGACTTCACGCCCAAGGACGTTACGGAACTGGCTGCGGTTGGCAGCATTCTGGGCAAGTATTGCGCGGAAATCCCCTTCGAGCCTCCCAAGCCGACCAAGCAGCCCGTGGCGCCCAAAGCCTAAGCCAGCTTTGGAATCTGGAAGAAGATGGCTCTGCGCCCGGCCTCCGGCCACTCAGGGGGCTCTCCTAACTAATCGTAGTACTCCACCCCCAAATGGGTAATGAGCTCTTCGCCGCGCAGGTAGCGCAGGGTGTTCTTGAGCTTCATTAACTGGATGAACAGGTCGTGCTCCGGATAGAGATTCGGGGCGCACATGGGGCTCTTGAAGTAGAACGAGAGCCATTCCTGGATCCCTTTGCGCGCCATGGTGGGGCAGCGCTGGGCGAGGTCTAGGAAAAGCACCAGGTCGAGCACCAGCGGCGCGGCCAGAATCGAATCGCGGCAGAGGAAGTCGATCTTAAGCTGCATCGGATAGCCCAGCCAGCCGAAGATGTCGAGATTATCCCAGCCTTCTTTGTTATCGCCACGCGGCGGGTAGTAATTGATCCTCACCTTGTGGCAGAAGCCCTTGTAAAGTTCCGGATAGAGGTCGGGCTGGAGGATGTATTCGAGAACGGAAAGCTTGCTCTCTTCCTTGGTTTTGAAGGACTCGGGATCGTCGAGCACTTCGCCGTCGCGGTTGCCCAGGATGTTGGTGGAGAACCAGCCCTGCAGACCGATCAGGCGCGCCTTGAGGCCCGGCGCCAGAATCGTCTTGATGAGCGTCTGGCCCGTCTTGAAATCCTTGCCGCAGATGGGCGCGCCGTTCTTCACGGCGAGTTCGTGCATGGCCGGAATGTCCACGGTCAGATTGGGTGCGCCGTTGGCGAACGGAATGCCCATCTTCAGCGCCGCGTAGGCGTAAATCATGCTGGGAGCGATTTCTTTGCTGTTGGCACGCAGCCCCTTCTCGAAAGCCCTCAGGGACTGATGCACCGCTCCGGCCTTCAGGAAGATTTCCGTTGAGCCGCACCAGATCATGATGGTGCGGCTGATGCCCTTGGCCTTCTGAAAATTGCGGATGTCGTCCATGACCTGCTCGGCGAGATCCATCTTGGTTTTGCCCTTCTTCACGTTTTCACCG
>CAZHKT010000133.1:0-10508 GCA_964533045.1 uncultured Acidobacteriota bacterium
AAGGGAACGATCTTTCTTGATGAGATCGGCGAGATGCCGGTCTCCATGCAGGCCAAGCTTCTCCACGTGCTCCAGGACCAGCAGTTTTCGCGCCTGGGCAGCCGTTCCGCCGTGCGCGTGGACGTCCGGATTCTGGCCGCGACCAACATTGACATCCCCGCCGCGCTCGCCTCGAAGAAACTTCGGCAGGACCTTTATTACCGCCTCAACACGCTGAGCATTCAGCTTCCCCCGCTGCGTGAGCGGCGCGAGGAGATTCCCTCGATGATCCGGCATTTCATGGCCCGCTTCTCGGCGCGCTATGCGCGCACGCCCGTCCCGCTCTCGCCCAAGCTGCTCGAAGCCTGCCTGAAACACCCGTGGCCCGGCAACCTGCGCGAATTGGAAAACTTCGTCAAGCGATTCCTGATTCTGGGTGACGAGGATCTGGCCGTCGCTGAACTGGAGACCCAGGAGGAAGAAGGACCGGCTGCGGCCGCCTCTCCTCCCGAGAAGACGGGCGACCTGAAATCATTGGTGCGGAACCTCAAGGACGAGGCTGAAATCCAGGCTATCCGCCGGGAACTCGACCAGACCAACTGGAACCGCAAGAAGGCCGCCGCCAACCTCAATATCAGCTACAAGGCTCTGCTTTACAAGATTCGTCAGTTCGGCCTCGACAAGAAATAAGCCCTGCGACAAAAATGTCACTTCGCTGGAGGTGAAGTTGTATTTCACTTCACATTTGATATACTTGGGCTTCGCTTGACGGTGGGTGTTGGTCTTTGGCTTGTGGCGCGGCGATTTAACATATTGATGAATCAGTCAGTTAAGTGAGGAAGTCTCAAGTCAGCCAATGCACCCGGCCCGGATCATCGGCGATACCAAATGGCACTTAATGTGCAAAATGCATCACAGGCCACGCATGGAGAAGGTAAAAAGTAGATGAGTACGACTGCCCCTGTAAGCCCGTCACTCTCGATTCCGGTGGGTGTGCTGCCGCCGGACGACGTTATCTTTGGCAGGTCCGAGGGAATGCGCCTGGTGCGTCAGAAGGTCGAGAAGCTGGCCGCGACTAATGTGCCTGTCCTCATCCAGGGTGAGAGCGGCACGGGGAAGGAAATCGTGGCCAAACTGATCCACCACCTTTCCCCCTGGCGAGAAGGACCGTTCGTCAAGGTCAACTGTCCCGCCATACCGGGCACGCTGCTGGAGAGCGAGCTCTTTGGATACGAGAAAGGCGCGTTCACAGGAGCCTATGGAACCAAGCCCGGGCGCGTCGAAATGGCCAACCGGGGCACGCTATTCCTCGACGAGATCTCAGAACTCGAGATGGGGCTTCAAGCCAAGCTTCTGCAACTGCTCCAAGACGGCCAATTCTGCCGCATCGGCGCGCAGGAGGACCGGCGCGTCGAGGTACGCATGCTGTGCGCGACCAATCGCCAGCTGGAACAGGAAATCGACACCGGGGGCTTCCGCCAGGATCTGTATTACCGCATCAATGTGCTCAACCTCAGCCTTCCGCCGCTGCGCGAGCGCCGCGAGGACATTCCGACGCTGATCAACCATTTCCTGAAATTCTATTGCCAGTCGTTCAGCCTGCAGGTCCCGCCGCTGTCGAGTCACGTCATGCAGCTCCTGATGCGCTACGACTGGCCGGGAAACATCCGCGAGCTCGAAAACCTCATCAAACGGTACGTGATCCTGGGGTCGGAGGAAGCCATTACCGGCGATCTGACCTCTCAAAGCACCATGATGAACCTGAGCCCCAAAGTTCTGGCTGGCGAGGGCGTCTCCTTGAAAGAAATCACGCGGCGGGCAGTGCAGGAAATCGAAAGGAAAGTCATCCTCCAGGTGCTGCAGGCCAATCACTGGAATCGCAAGCAGGCAGCGCGCAAACTGAAAATCAGCTACCGCGCCCTGCTTTACAAGATCCGCGAAGCCGGCCTTCCCTCGCGAAGCACGCGCGTAACCACCAGCGAGGGCGGCGAGGAATAGAAGAACCCGGGCGGATGCGCATCCATCGGGATGCATCGGCCAGAGCCGCTCTTCGAAAACCCCCGGCGAGGAGGAACCCCCGCATTGCAACCCCCCATTCGAACTCACCTTAACGTAGGTATTGTGATTCTTCTGCTTGGCGGTGGCGCATTGCGGGGCCTGGAGCCAAGCCAGCCCGGATGGGACGAGCGGCGTAGTTCCGTCCCGCCGATTGCGACCCAGCAACCGTCGCCCCAGGCGGCTATCCAGACGTTCAGGCGCGGGCCGATGCGGTTTGAAAGGAATGACGGACAGTATCATTCCGCGGTAAAGTTCGCATCCCGCGGCCCGGGACATGCTCTTTACCTGACGCCGAATGAAGTTGTCCTGGTTCTCACACGGCGCCAGGCAAGCGATTCCGCGTTTGCGCGGTCCCGGCCTCATTTTCAACGCCAATTGGAGGGAGTCCAGAGGCGCATGGCGCGTTTCCGGCTAGCGGGTGCGCAGCCGCTGCCGGAGGTGATCGGCGAAGAAATGCTGCCCGGCCGCAGTCACTATCTGCTCGGGCGCGACGCCAGCGGCTGGCACACCGGCGTGCCCAGTTTCTCCCGCGTCCGCTACCGTGATGTCTACCCCGGTGTGGACTGGGTCTACTATGGCCGGGAAGGCCGGATCGAATACGACCTTGTCGTCGCGCCGGGCGCCGACCCCCGCCAAATTGCGCTGGAGATCGAGGCGGGAGATCACCAGGGTTTATCCGTTGATCCGCAAGGGGCGCTCCTCATAGATGCTCATCAGGGAATCCGGTTTGAGCCTCCGGTGGCTTATCAAATGGCAGGCGGGCAGAAACAATTCGTAGATGTCCGGTACATGATCCAGCCCTCCGGCCGCGTGGGCTTCGCGGTGGGAGAATATGATGGCGGTTTGCCACTGGTGATCGATCCCGTTCTGGTGTTTTCAGAATACCTCGGGGGAACACTGGGAAACACTCAAGCCTTTGGCGTGGCGGTGGACTCGACCGGTGTCTATATCACGGGTGCGACGGATGCCGGAGACTTCCCTTTTACTTCCGGCGCGGCTCAGGAGCAGCCCGGCTCGGGCACCTTCGATTGCTCGAGCAACCTGTCGCCCAACCCCTGCAAAGACGCCTTCGTCACCAAACTGAGTCGGGATGGAACGACGTTAATCTATTCAACCTATCTGGGGGGTAGCGACCAGGATAGCGCCTTCGCCATCGCCGTCGATGGCAACATGAACGCCGTGGTCACCGGCGGGACCAATTCCGACGACTTTCCTGTGACCCCCGCCAGCGCGTTTCGAACCGCCATTTCCCCAGGCACATGCCAGGACGACGCCGGCAACACGCTTAACTGCGAGGACGCCTTCGTCGCGGTCTTGAATGACACGGGCTCGTTGCTGACCTACTCCAGTTACCTGGGCGGGGCGCGCAACGACTTTGCCAGCGGCGTGGCCGTTGATCTCGCGGGCGACATCTATATTGCCGGCTTCACGGATTCCGATCAGGCAAGTTTTCCGGCCTCCGTCGGCCCGCCCCCGGGAGGCGGCACGTGCACGGACGGCAGGTCCAATTTCCCCTGCGGTGACGCCTTCGTGGCCAAACTGGTCCCGACCGCGTTCGGTCCCAGTTCGCTCGGCTACGCCCGTTTTCTGGGAGGAAATGGTGACGACTTCGCAAATGCCCTCGCCGTGGATACCCTGGGCAATGCCTACGTTGTGGGTCTGACCGCAGAAAACACCAGCGGCGGCGCCACGTTCCCGAACACAAACGTTGGTTTTCAGAGCGCGTTCGGCGGCGTCTACGACGGCTTTATTGCGGTGGTGAATCCGACTGGCACGACAATCACCTACGCCTCCTTTCTGGGCGGCAACGACGACGACCAGGCCATCGGCATCGCTCTTGATTCGAGCAGCCGCGCCGTCGTGGCAGGATTCACCCATTCCGCGAATTTTTGGTCGCGCAATCCTCTGCCCGGCCAGAGCGGGCGCGATGCGAGCAACTGCAACGGCTGCTACGACGCATTTGTCATGAAAGTTGACCCCAAGTTGGCGGGCCTGAGTTCGCTGGTCTTCTCCACCTACCTGGGCGGCACGGATGACGACCGCGCCCTCGCCGTGGCCGTGGACGGCTCCGACAACATCGTCGTCGCCGGGGCAACGGGGACGCCGGAAAGCGGGGTCGCGAAGCCCTTTCCACTGGTCAGTCCCCTTCAGGCAGTCAAAGGCGGAGCGACCGCCGAGTACGACGGATTTGTGGCGGCGATCAACAGTTCCGCCACGGCGCTGACACTCTCCACTTACATCGGCGGGGGCGGCGACTTTGATGTGGTGACCGCCATCCGGACCGCCCCTTCCGGTGAGGTTTTCCTCGCGGGGCGCACCAACTCCATCAGTTTTCCGATTACCCTCGACTCCCGATTTCCATTCCCGCAGGGGATCGTGGACGACGCGTTTGTGGCGCGGATTGACCCGCCCTCCCATCTGCCTGCGGCCGCCTTCAGTTCCGCCTACATTGACTTCGGAAATGTGGGAGTGGGCTCCACCAGCGCGGTCGAAAGCGTCCGGCTCCTGAACATGGGTACGAGCACACTCGACATTTCGGCGGCGACGGTCACCGGCCCCAACCAGGCTCAATTCCAAACGGCCGTCTCCACCAACTGCGGGTCCACGCTCCCCGCCGGCGCCTCCTGCTTTTTTGACCTGACCTTTGCTCCCCAACTGCCAGGGGTCCATGACGCCTTCCTCACCATCACCGACAATGCGGCCGGCAGCCCTCACAGCATCATCCTGACCGGGACCGGCACGGCCGATTTCAACTTGACGGTTGCGGACAATTCCGAGGACATCAACGCCGGCCAGACGGCCAGCTACACGCTGACGCTTACCCCGCTGGGAGGCTTCAACCAATCCATCACGTTTAGTTGCAGTAACGTGCCGCCCCGTTCCACCTGCACGCCACCCCCTGCGACCAGTCTGGATGGCACCAACTCCAAGAATGTGTCTTTGAGCATTGCCACCCAGTCGCGCTCGGCCGCACCGCCAGCTCTGGGACGCTTCCGGCCATGGCCGCAGACATCTCCGCCGGCCACTGTCTATTGGCTGCTCGCCGCCATGGCCTCGCTCAGCGCGGCCCGGATGCTTTTCGGAAAACGCCGAAGAGCCTGGACAGCGCTGCCCGCCGTCTTGGCCCTGACTCTCGTCATGGGCGCCTGCGGCGGCGGAGGAGGCGCCCCCACGGACGGCGGAACGCCGGCGGGAACCTACACGATTACCGTAACGGCAAATTCGGGGAGCATCACCAAGACGACAAACCTAACGCTCATCGTCCGGTAGGATTGCTTTGTCAGGTGAGATGATGATGGGGCCGTCTGGGACGGCTCCCTGGTCGTGGAGTAATTCTTCTTCCGACCTGGTCAATCAGAGGCCGGCCAGTGCCCGTCGCGCCTCGTCGGCCTGTGGGAACTTCGGGTTCAACTGAAGCGCCTTCTCGAGGTGTTCCCTGGCTTTGGCGGCGTGATTCATTTTCCCGTACACCATCCCCAGGTGATAATGGAAGATCGCCGTCTGAGGAGATTTCCTGACCGCTTCCTCCAGCAGGTCCGCGGCCAGCCCGTAGGTTCCCTTGTGATAGTAGGCCCACGCCAGCGTATCCGCCACATGAGGGGCATCGGGAAGTTTGCCGCGGGCAGTCTGCGCATAGGTGAGCGCCACATCCGGATTTCCGCCGTGTTCGAGCAGAAGGTACGCCAGATTGTTCGACGCCAAGCCATGATCGGGTGAAGCCTGAAGCGCTTTCAAGTACATTTCCTGGGCGCGCTGCCAGTTGCCGCGTGCTTCCTCGAAGAATGCCACCATCATGTAGCCCCGCACATCGCGAGGATTCTCCTGAATGAATTTCTCGCCCATGGCCAGAGCCTTGTCCACCGATCCCGCCGCCGCCATGACCTGGCCCAGAAGAAGGAATGCGTCAAGGTTATTCTTGTCGAGGGCAACCGATTTCTCGAGTGCCGCCTGCGCGCCGGGGATGTTCTTGTTGGCGATTTCGAGAGCGCCCAGCAAGTAGAACAGCCGGCTATCGTTGGGCGCCGAGGCGGTGGCGGCTTTCACGCGCGCCAGCGCCTTGTCCACCTGTCCCTGCTTCTGATAAATGCCCGCCAAGCCCTGCAGCGCTTCGAGATAGTTCGGATCAGTCTTGAGCGCCTGCTCATAGAATCCCTCGGCTTCCCCGAGCCGGTTCTGGGCCACGCGCACGGCCGCCAGGCGAGCATACCCAATCGGGTTCCTGGGAGCGATTTCAATCACTTTCCTCAAGTCAGCTTCCGCCTGGCCATAGGACTTGTTCAGCAATGACCCGGTCGCATGCAGAACATAACCGTCAATGGACCAGGGTGTGGATGCCATCAGGCTGGTTCCAATCTCAATCATGGATTGGGCGTCGCCGCTCTCCAGGGCGGTCGAGGCGAGCGCGCGATAGGCCTCCGTCATATAGGGTCGAAGCTTGATGGCTTCGCGCCACTCCTTTTGCGCCTGCCCCAGGTTCCCGGTCATGCGAAGCGCATTGCCCAGGTGGTAGCGAGCCTGCGGGTTGTCCGGCTCATTCTTCAGCGCGGCCTCGAACGACCGGATGGCATCGGCGGGCTTGCCCTGGGCGTTCAAGACCTGCCCCTGCGCGATGAGACCCTCGGTGTCCTTGGGATTCGCCTTCAGGATTTCATCGTTCAGACGTCGTGCATCCTCAACCCGGTTCTTGATCAAGAGGAGCTGAATAAAGTTCTTCTTGACCCGCAGATCATTCGGGTGCTGGCGGAAGAGTCCCTCGTACTCGGCGAAGGCTTTTTCAAGCTCGCCGTTATTGAAGTAGAAGTCGCCCAGCATGCGATAGCCCTCGGGATCGCTGCTCAGCGCTTCCTTGGCCGCTTTCACGACCTGTTCCGCCTTTTCCTTCTGGCCCTGGGCCAGGAAGAGCCGGGCAAGGTGGACGTGGGCCGTGCGGTTTTTGGGTTCGGCCGCAATCGCCTGCCGCAGGGCCTGCTCCGCCTCGGCATAGCGCTTTTGCTGCAGATAGAAATCGGCGACGGCAAAAAGGTTTGCCACGGACTTGGGATCAAGTTCCTGGGCCTTCTTGAAGCTCTTTTCGGCCACTGCCGGCTGCTGGGCGCCGCCCTGGATCTGAGCGAGCACCAAATAGACATCCGCACGGTTGGGGGCCAGCGCCTGAACCCTCTCCATGGTTTCCAGAGCCTGCTTGGTCTCGTTCAGCGAACTGTGAATCTTGGCTTTCTGGAGCAGCGCATCCACGTTGTCGGGTTCCGTCTTCAAGACGGCCTCGACCTGCTCCTGCGCGCGCTTGTATTCCCTGGCGGCAATCATCAGATCCGCCAGCTCGACTCTCGCCTTGAAATTGTTCGGCTGGAGTTCCACAACCCGGCTCAGTTCGGTGAATACGCCTTGCCAAACCTTCATCTTGGCGTAGCACTGCGCCAGTTGATAATGGCCTTCGGCGAAGCGGGGGTCCGCCTGGAGCGCGTTCTGGAATTGGATCGCCGCTTCCTGGTACTTCGCCTCGTTGAAGAACCGCATGCCGCTGTCGAAGTACTCCTGGCGGCGAACCATCGGATCTTTGGAACAGCTCCCGAAGAGGGCTGCTATCAGTGCAAGAAGCAGGAGCGCGCGTTTCATGTTGACCTTCCTGAGAAACCCAGTTTGCGGGCCAGTATTGGTATCGCTGAACATGGTCTTGGCGGGCCCGGGCCGCCGGGCAGCGGAAACATCCCTCGCCGCCTCCCTAAAGGTTAACAGACTTAAAGGCAGGTGGCGCACGGCATTTGCGCGGCCAAATGAGACGAAGGCTGCACAACGCCCTGAGCAAAAAAACCCCGCGGCCCACTGGGCCGCGGGGTTTGGTCTTGTCAGACTCCACGGGTCACGCCTCGAGCCCGTGCTTTTGCTTCTTACTGAGTTACGCCTTCTTCATGCGCCGACGGATCGCGCCTGCAATGCCCACCAGGCCCGTGCCGAGCAGCGTCAGAGTAGCCGGCTCAGGAACTTCGGTTGTTCCGCAGCCTTCTTCGACAGACTCGTTGGCAGGGTTGGGCCGGGTGTTGGAAACCCACACACTGCAACGGTCGTTGTATTGCAGGTGGAACACGACGTCCGATCCGGGGTCGCCGGAGAAGGTCCACTGGGCACCCACTCCACCATTCTGCAAATTGCCGGTACCATCAGCCTGGTGCGCCCACAGGTTCGGTACGAAACCATCAATGTTTTGATTGGTATCGGCATTCCACGTTTCACCCGCCGGGCCGCTGACAAACCCAGCATCGGAGTTCCAGCCGATTGAACTGATGGCTTTGACCACGTTCACCCCACTGATCGAATCCACGGTGAGGGTGAAATTCCCCCCCCCGGCATCCGCCACGGTATAGCAGATTTGAACGTCAAGGCCTGACTTGTTCTCAATGGATGCGCAGGCCGTGCTGGCAAACGCGCTGGCAGGCAGCAGAGCCAGCAACCCGATCAGAGTCACTGCAAGACCATACTTCTTCATGTTCATTCCTCCAAGGCAGCTTTAGTACTTTGGTACTTTTGTGCCGACGCCTCTGCTACGAGCAAGCCTGGGGCCAAACCTCGAACGGCCAGCGGTTCTAAGTAACAAGGCAACTTATTGTAATTAAAACGTTTAAGTCAAAAAATCCGGTTGACCGCAATCAACTTTGCCTGAGACATCCGCAGATGTGCAAGACATTACAC
Organism: uncultured Acidobacteriota bacterium; assembly: GCA_964533045.1. GTDB lineage: Bacteria > Acidobacteriota > Terriglobia > UBA7540 > UBA7540 > JACQNR01. The sequence goes on from CAZHKT010000133.1 coordinate 8,725, forward strand.
TTTTGTTCTGTCTACTTGCAGCGGCCCGTCGCCTAGCGAAGGACCGCTAATTGGGAATGTGATGGGGTAATAAGGGAAACATCGAAGCTAGAAACCGCTCCATTCTCTTCTGCCCTTCTGCCGGGGTCTCCGATTCTCCCAGTGAAGAAATGACCCGCACCAGGGCCCCATCGGTTCGATTCCGCCGGAAGGCGTCGGCCACCATGTATATCTTGGCCCAGTATTCGCTTGCCACCACGCGATCATGGGCTTGATACCAGTAGATGACCAGACGTCGCATGTTGGACTTTTGGATCACGTACCGATTGACTTCAATGGTGGATCCGTCGGGGCGCGTAACCGGCACATGAAGGGCTTCAACGGGAACCCAGCCCGAACCGGGAAGACAATTCTTGGGCGAGTGAATCGTGCTGCCCGTCCTTTGGCTGGGGAAATAGGCGATAAACAGCTCAATGGCGGGCTCATCGGGCGATCGCCGATACACTTGCTGCATGAAGTCGCCGTCGCCCAGGATCTTGCGCACGTCGTCCGCAATGTAGATTCTGTTTCCCTTCCAGTCGCCGACCTGTTCGGGAAAGTCATCGAGCGGGGCGCGCGGAGGCAGATCCTCTGCCCGGGAACGCGAGCGGAGGAACGCGGCGGTTCCCAACAGAAGAACCAGCACAAGCACAACCCGCAGATCCGTGCGCCGTTTCATGGTCCTCCAGCCGGAGCTGCCTTCCGCGCCCGCAGGCGGTCATAGAACTTCAGCAGATTATCCACTGAAAACAATAGCAGCATCGCAATCACGAAAATCAACCATCCCGAGAAGGTGTGGAAGAATCCTTGCGCCGCTTCCGGGCTTAAGTAGTGCGCCAGAACCCCCGTCCCAAAGACTCGCAGGCCGTTCGCCAACACGGCAATCGGAACGGCCGCCACCGCAAAAATGACGCGCCGGGAAATGCGTGTCTCGAGAAAATAGCCGTAAATAATCGCGAGAGTCTCGAGCGTGAGAAGAGACCGGATGCCACTGCATGCTTCCGCCACTTCGAGCGTGGTACGTGCAAGCTGAATGATGTTTCCTTCCTGGAGCACCGGAATCCCCATCCACTGCAGGGCGCGCGCCGAGAAGTCCGACGCCAGCAATTGCAGCGGGAAGGTGATGTGATTGAAGATGATCGCCGGGATGGGGATCATCAGAAAGAGAAACGCCCAGGGAAACAGAAACGCGCGAAAGTAGCTCCACCCCAGGAAGAAGAGGATGAGTCCCGCCAGCATGAACAGGAAGGAGCTTCTGGCAAGAAAGAACTCGACGCCGAGGACTCCTACCACCAGCAGGGAGAGCGCACCGAGAATGACAACCAATCCGAACCAGCACGGCCGGGGCTGGATTTCTGCCCATCGCTTCTGCGTGTGCCAGACGACAAACAATGAGAATAACGGGACCACCGGACCATGCGTGGACTCCGGATCGTTCCACCAGTCGGCGGCCAGCCGAACCAGCACCGGGTAATAGAGGAGGGCAACGGCAGAAACAATGAGCACCGCCTGGATCCAGAACGACCGGCTCCAGGAGCGCCAAGTCATGGTTTGATGATGGTGTGATTCGTCGCCCATTCCGGTATTAGGAACCGATTGGTAGGATAACTGACATCCCCCAGGCTGGCAATCCGACAAAAGACCAATAGTTGTAGTGTGACGCGTCTAACGGTTCTTTACCATGGCGGATGTCCTTCGCGGTTTCGGCCCGGCGGGACGTCGCGTCGCCCTTCAGGGCGACACGGACGGGTGGCGGCCTGAAGGCC
>CAZHKT010000134.1:0-10499 GCA_964533045.1 uncultured Acidobacteriota bacterium
CCGGTACCGGCGGGCCGGTCGCTGGGGCTCTCCGCGCGGCTCTCTTCGGCGCCGCGGGCGGCATACTGGCGCAGGACATTCAATCGCCGCTCCCGCGTCTTAATGGCCACGGGCATCAGGTGGTCGCGCTGAAGCTCCAGTCCCACCAGGGGCGTCTGGCGTTCGGTCGAGCCCGGGTGGCCGGAAACGAACACCAGTTCGCCGGCCGCCGCGCCGCGCTCGCTCCACTTCAGGTAGAACTGGCTGCTGTCGACGGGCTGGTCGTTCTCGTAGACGCGCACCAGGGCGAAATCAATGTCGTAGCGGGGATAGGTGAAGTTGTCCGGGTCGCCGCCGAAGAAAGCAATCTGCTGCTCCGGGGCAAACACCAGCCGGATGTCGGTGTATTTCTTGTAGCGGTAGAGCCAGTATTCGCCGCCGTAGTAAAGCGTCACCACATCGGAGCGCAGGCCGGTCTTCTCCAGACTCTCCTTTTCGATGGCCGCCATTTCGGCCTTGCGGGCCTTGAGCGCCGCGTCGCCCGTCATGCCGGGCTTCGCCGCTCCCTGCACGCGTGCCGTCACGTCCTCCATCGAAACCAGCACGTTCAGTTCAAGGTCGGGACACTTCAGTTCCTCGGCCGGCGTGCGGGCGTGAAAGCCGTCCCGCACATAATCCTTCTCGCGCGTCGAAACCTTCTGCAACTGGCCAAGCGCCACGTGATGATTGGTCAGCGCCAGCCCATGGGGACTCACAAACGAACCGGAGCCACCGTCATTGAAGCGGACGCTGGAGAGCCGCAGGTGATCCAGCCATTCCTTCGTGGGCTCAAAACCGTACTTCTCTTTTAATTGCTTGAGGGGAGGATTATCGAACGTCCACATGCCCTCTTCGGCACGGGCCCGCGGGCCAACGCCGCTGCCCAGACAAAACACCAGAACCCAGCAGAATCCCACTATCCAATGAGACCTTTTCATGATTCCCTCCATGACCTCGCGATCACCAGGCCGTTCTCTGCAGACCCACTCCATAACCCTATGAGAGGGTTCGCGAGATGTCAATTGATGAATACGTCTGCCTGCGGATCCTGGGGGAGCACCGGCATGCGCCAGCGAACGGCTCGCGACTCGAAACAGCCGCTGCTCACACCCGACCTGGTCTGGCGCATCGTGCTGGTGGGCGGCATCATGCTGCTCGGCGGCTTCGCCTTGTTTGAGTGGGAACTGCAGAACGGCGCTGCCCTGTCCGAGGCCCGCACCGTCGCGGTCAATGTCTTCGTCATGATTGAGCTTTTCTACCTTTTCAATTGCCGGTCGCTCACCCAGTCAGCTTTCCAAGTCGGCTTCTTCTCGAACCGTTGGGTGCTGGGCGGCGTGGGAACGATGCTGGGATTGCAGTTGCTGTTGACATACCTTCCCGCCATGAATCGGCTGTTCCATACGTCCCCGGTCAGCCTAACGTCCTGGCTGAAGGTCGTGGCGCTGGGATTGACCGTGTTCTCCGTGGTCGGGCTGGAAAAGTGGATGCGGCGCCGCACGGCCGCATCGTGTCGCGCCGCGGGCCGATTTCGATGGCAAGCGCCAGAGCCCCGCAGGTAGAATACTTCGCAAGTTTCGAGGCCGTGGTTTTCGTGCCGGACGTGCGAGGGCTGAGGTGACATGAGAATACGCCTGATCGGTTTTGCCGCCGGAGTTCTGGCTTGCGTCGCGCTGGGATGGGGGGGAGGCCTCAGTTCCAGCCAGTTGGCCGCGGTCGGGACATTCGCCGGTCTGATTCTGGCGACGCTCTTCTTCTGGTCGTTTCGGCTGGCGTTTGCTTTCCTCGCCCTGGCGGTTCTGCTCGCCACCCGGCTGCTGGATATTCCCCACTTCATCGAGTTTGCCAAGATCGACATCATCATGTTCCTGGTGGCCATGATGACCGTGGTCGGATTTCTGGAAGAGCGGCGATTCTTCGAAACCGTCATCGACGGCGTCTTCGGGCGCCTGCGGCCCAGCGCGTGGCAATTCTGTGCGCTGATCATGGTGCTGGGAGCCGTCTCAGCGGCCCTGGTGGATGAAGTAACGTCCATCCTCTTCATGACCGCGACCACCATCCATTTCACCACCAGCCGTGGCATCCAACCTCTGCCTTTTGTCATCATGCTCGTCTTTGCCACCAACATTGGCTCCGCCGCGACGGTGGTGGGGAATCCTATTGGGGTAATGGTTGCGCTGCAGGGCGGACTGACTTTTGTCGATTTTGTGAGGTGGGCAAGCCCCATCGCCCTCCTGAGTCTCGCCGTGGCGATCCCGCTCTCGCTCTGGTATTTTCGCAAACCGGTCCGCGAACTCCAGGCGGCGATGGACTCGACCGCAGAGGCGAGGCCCCACCCTGGCCACCCCGAAGAGCGCCGGGGCAGCGTCCGGACAAGCTGGCTCATCTTTCTCGGCTTGATCGGCGGGCTGGTCCTCCACAGTCCCCTCGAGTCCCTCTTGGGGCTGCAGAAGAACACCATGCTGCTAGGGACGGCGCTGGGCTTTGCGGGGCTGGTCCTGGTACTCGACCGCGCCCACGCCCGCGAAATCATCGAGCGGCGCGTGGACTGGTGGACGCTCACTTTCTTCCTGGCCCTCTTTGCCTCCGTCGGCACGCTGCGGCTGGCGGGGGTTACCGGCGAACTGGCCCGGGCCTTGCTTCACGTGGCGGGCGAGAGCGATCTGGCTCTGATGCTGGTGATGATGTGGAGCGGAGGCATTCTCAGCGCCTTGATGGACAACGTGCTGGCGGTGGCCACCCTGATCCCGATCGTGCAGGATCTGCAAGCCCAGGGGATGCAAGTGGCCGCTCTGTGGTGGGGCCTGTTATTCGGCGGCACCTTTTTCGGCAACGTGACGATGATCGGAAGCACCGCCAACATCATCGCCATCGGGATCCTGGAACGCCGCCGGCTGGGCGCGGTGGACTTCTTCGCCTGGCTCAAGCCCGGCCTGCTCGTCGGCGTGATCACCCTGGCGCTAGCCAGTCTCTGGCTCTGGGTGCAAATTCCCATGCTGAGGACAAATCCGTAAGGGAGGTTTCCACGTGAGCGATCGGCAAACCACGGACGATATCGAAACGGTCGTCGGTCCGCACGGGACGGTCGAACCCTGTTACGGCGGCGTTCGAATTGTGGTACGGGATCCTGCCGGGTTTCCCTGGCGGGAAGTCCTCGAACGCCTCACCGAATCCTTCGATGAAGTCTGGTTACGCAAGCAAGGAGCGATCCTGGAAATCATGTCCAAGTCCAAAAATCCCTGAAGCCTACTGAGAAATACAAAATATAGTGGCGGTTTTTGCTGTAGCGCCCGTGTCCCCACCGGCGCTTTCGGCGCTGAGGACAGCGCCGCCACCGCGGTTCATTTTCACGATATTGCGAAAACATCATGAGGTTGAGTCAGCGTCGCGCGGGGAGGAATCGGCGGGGGGTGGGCCCTCCCCTGAAGTCGAAGGTTCTTCATCTGGTTGCCCGATTTCCCCGTAGCTTTCAGCTGCAGCCGGGGCCGGGCGTGGCAGCATGGCACGCAGCAGTGGCGGGGCAATGATGGTCGTGACCAGGCTCATCAGCACCACCACCGTGTACATGTTGTCGGAAATGGTGTGCATCTTCAATCCGATGGCCGCCACGATGAGGCCGACTTCGCCGCGAGGGACCATTCCGACACCGATGCGAAGTGCATCCTTGATCCCGAGAGGAAGTGCCCCCAGCCCGCATCCGATGACTTTACTCGCCGCCGCCAGCAGGCAAACCACCGCCGCAACCCAGACCAGACTGAGATCGCGCACCGTGTGCAAGTCGACCTGTGCGCCCAGGTAAACAAAGAAGAAAGGAGCCAGGAATTCCATGACGGGGTGGGCGTTCTCCCGCAATCGAAATTGCTCGCTGTGATCCGCCAGGGCCAGACCCGCCAGGAAAGCTCCGATGATGGCAGCCATCCCAACATAGAGGGAAGCCACCGAAAGGCCCAGGCAGAAGACCACCGCCAGTGCGAAGGCGGCATTCCGCACGCGCAGTCTGGCCACCGTGGGCCGAAGTCGGCCGACGACCCTGGAGCCAAACATCACCATCAGGGCGGAGAACCCAATGGCTTCGGCGCTGACCAGCGCCAGTTGCAGGTAGTCAAAACGCCCGGAAGAAACGCTGCTGACTACCGCCAGCACAATCATGCCCAGAATGTCGTCAATCACCGCCGCACCCAGGATGACCCGCGCCATGCGCGTGGAAAGCACTCCCGCATCGGCCAGGACGCGCGCCGTAATGCCCACACTGGTCGCGACCATGGCGGCCCCGATGAAGATGGATTCCACCATGACATGGTCTGTGGCACGCATGTAGTAGAATCCCAGCGCGAATGGGACCACAACCCCCAAGAAGGCCACGAGGGTCGCCGTCCCCCCTACTTTGAGCAAATCGCGCGGCTTGGTCTCGAGCCCGACGGTAAACAGAAGGAATATCGCCCCGATCTCCGCCAGCCCCTGAGTCAAATCGCTGGGGTGGATCCATCCCAGCAAGGAGGGGCCTAGCGCGACCCCGGCCAGCAGTTCGCCAATGATGGATGGCTGTCGCAGCCTCTCGAAGACTTCCGCCAGCAACTTTCCCACCGCAAACATCAGGAAGAGTTCGAGCAGCAATTTTGCTGAATGGTCCATGAGATTTGAGATGTTCCGGGCTGACTCCGGCGGATGAAAGCCAGTTAGGTTACCAGAATGGGGCTGCGGGTGCCTACAGGAAACATTGAAGCGCGGCCGTTGGATCCGACGGCGCCGTCCTCAGCCCTACATCTGGCCTCTCGAGGAGCGCGGAGGAGGACCGAGTTGATGGCCTCAGCGGCGGCTGAGGGCGATGCGGCGGAACGTGGCGCTGCCCTGCGCTAGCTCGATGCGGCTGACGTGGGCGGGGAGCGGAAAAGGTTTACTGATGTCAATCTTGTACTGCTTCTCGATGTAGCCCTGGAGCAGAAACATCACAAAGGCCGGCGGCAGCGACGTGGATCCCACCTTCAGACTGGTCAGCGTGAACTTCCCTTCCCCGTTCTGTGATTCGAGCGTGCCGGTGGCGGTGACGCGCTGCGTGCCGCGAAAGACGTAGGACAGCATGCGCGTGGTTATATCGTCGGATTCCTTCCCTTGCATCGCGCTCAGCTGATCGAAATTCACGCTGGCCGCCCCCGAGAGATTCCCCGGCATGATGCGAATTTCAGGATTTTGAACCCCCGGGGGCAAGAACTCGTGGCCACGGAACCTGAGATAGGAATTGGCTTCCAGATCCGTGATGGTGACAGAGTCCAGCGGACCCGAGGCGAGGCCCTGCGGATGGGAAAGGGCCGCCAGCTTCGCCGCCAGTGCGTCCGCCGCGGAGCGTGACAGACCGCCGGCCTCGGGCAGGGAGTCCGCAAACGAGACCGTGAGCAGGAAAACGCTCAGCACGGCGGCCGCGCCGATCTTCCTCCACACCTCCGCTTGCTTCTTCTTCAGCCCCATCCCGTTTATTCTACCTTGGATCGGCTGGCCACGGCAGCAGGTTCAAGCGGCGCCGCCTGAACCTTCTGCAGGGTTCCTGAAAGCCGAAGGGAAGCCGTGGCGACCTCGCCCAGGCGGCGAACGCCGGCCGACATGCGGGCTCGCTTCACTTCCCGCAAATCGGCGGCAACCACCAGGTCCAGCGGACCGTTGAACGCCCACCGGCCGTTCACGCGAAACCTGGCGCCGTCGAAATCCAATTCCTGGCTGGCCACCGTCACCTGTCGATTCTGGATGGTGAAGTCCAGCGACGCCGCCTTCAGAGCGACCTCGCGGCGCGCCCTTTGCATGTCTGCCAGGCCGGTTCGTCGCGCAAAGGCGGCCACCGGATCAAAGTCACCAAGGCCCACCTCCTCGATCCGCACCGATCCTTCCGATTCAAGATGGGCGGCCATCTCGCTGCGACTCAGGCCGCGCGTCCGAAACTTCGCCATGCCGGAAAGCAATCCATGCACATGCAGTAGCGCCGGAGGCAGCTGAGGGGCCAGACTTTCCAGTCGCACTTCCGAGACCCTCAGTTCTCCGGAGATTTCCGCCGGGGAGGGCGTCAGATCAACCTTCAGCGCCGCCTCGCCGCGGCCATTGCCGGCGCGGAATGACACGTCGGACAATTGCAGCATGCGACCGGAAAGAACCAGTGAGGTCTCGAAATCTCCCAAGCGCAGCGTGCGATAGGTGACAAGCGGCGCCGAGAACCTGCCTCTTGCATGGATCGCGTTGAACAATCCCGTCGCAACCGACCGGCGGCCGGCGATGGAACCAAGCCCCGGAATGCGTTCCAGCAAGGTCTGGACGGGCCGGTGGCCCAGGGCATCGAACCACGCGGCGGCCTCCTCGACTCGGAGCGAGTTCGCCGCCAGATCGAGTTCCCAGGGATTGGCCCGCGGGCCGGAATGCTGGACGCGCCCTGAAAGGACGGTCGAGCCGATGACTGCGGTCAGGCCCTCGATCACCAAATGCTCATCCTTCGCGAGGAAGCGAGCGCGCGGCACATGGAGCGGTTCCGTCAAGCCTGGAATCAGAAATCGCGCCGAGCGGATTTCTCCCCTGGCTGTAAGGCTGGGTTTCTCCCCCGGCCATGCCGGGCCCCTTACAACGACGGCCGCCGTGCCCAAGCCCTGCGCGTCGCTGGTTCGAAGGTGAGGGATTCCCAGGGCCCGCGCCAGGCGGAAAACTTCGCGCAGGTCCGCCGTGCGCGCTTCGGCGCGCAACTCAAAGCGGGGTGGCTCGGCCGGTTTGCCTCGAGGACCCGCCGCGCGCGCCGGCAGAACTTCGCCCTCGAAGCTGATCAGGCATCGCGGCGCCAACGCCAAACTTACCTTGTCCAGACGCGCCCCGCGCGCGTCCAGCCGCAACGCGAGGGCGGTGGAAAATGGAAACTCGCCGGCGGGCGTTCGCAACCTTGCGCCGCGCCCTGTGATAAACCCCCCGTAACGGCGCTCGCCCGGAGGACCTTGCACCGTGAGCAGGCCGTCCAGACGCCCCGCCAGCGAAGCGCTCTCGGGCAGCCGCCAAACGCGCCTTACTAGCCGGTTCCAATCCTCCAGTTCGGTCCGTACCAGCGCAATCACCAAGTCCAGGTCGGGCATCTGACGCAGGTTCTCCACCGTGCCCGTCAAATGCAGGTTGGATTCAGCGAAGGCCGCTTCCGCGCTCTCGATGACCAGGCGGTCACGGCTGGAATCATATTTCCCGCGGTATCGGAGCCGGATGGGCAAGGGATCGGAGGGCGGCGGCATGTCGGCCCGGTGCATCTGGCGGATCATCGCCTGGCTTTCAATTTGAACAGAATCCAACGGTCCCTGCCAGCTCACGTCCGCATCCAGCAGGCCATACACGTCGTAATTTTTTCCCGTCAGCAGGGGGATCCAGTTGGAAAGGAGCGCATCTCTCATGCGGAGTGAGGCGCTGATTTCTCCCTGCAAACCCTGGGCGGCATTCCAATCCCCCGAGATCTCGAGCGCCCCCGGCGTCGGGTATGTCAGGTCCGTCCGCAATGGATTGCCTTCGAGGTCGAACCGCATCCGCTTGCGGCCCGGATCGAAATCCAGCCTTCCCCGAAGATCCACCACCGCGAACGGCAGCTTCAGGTCCCCCTGCTTGAAATCGAGGCGCGCTTCTTCCACTTCGATGTTCAGGGGCTGAGGGGGCGGGAGGTTTTCCGCGCGCGCCGCTTCGGCCGTGACGCCGGACTGGCTGAGAAAGGTTTCAATATTCCACTCGCGCCGCGTGTTGCGCACTAGATTCAAGCTCAGCCGGGACATCCGCAGCCGGTCGAACTCGATCTGCCGCCGCCAGATACTCCCCCAGCGGATCACGCACTCGATGCGATCAATGCGCGCGAACGGCTCGAACCCGAAAGCCGGGTCTTCTTCGATCACGACGTTTTCGAGAGTAAAGCGCGGCCGCGGCAGCAACTGGAAGGATGACGCGCCAAAACTGGCCGGCCGGTGCAACACAGCGTTGAGACCAGCCAGGATGCGCGGACGGAAGCGTTCGGCGCTGAACTGGGAAGGCAGCAGCCACGCGGCCATCGCCGCCAGGCACAACAAAAGCCCGAGAAGCCTGCGGCGCGTCTGCCCCGGGCGTTTGCTTAATGAACCAGTTGGAACATCCGCCGCCATCGTGTTTTGAAGGGGAAATGAATGATGAGATCGAGGGTTTGGCCGATCTTGTCCTTGAGGGAGTCACGGGCGTAATCCTCGCGCGTCGCCTCATACGACCAGTAAACCAGCAGCGGTCTGCCGCTGATCACCTGGCGCGGCACAAAGCCCCAGAACCGGCTGTCAAGGCTGGATTCCCGGTTGTCGCCCAGGACGAAATAGCGGCCCTCGGGAACGATGAGTTCCCCGTTCTGAACCTGATCTTCCATTTCCAGCAGCCAGCCCGCGCGGACACTGGAGACTTCGTTGAATTCGGGACTGGGAAAATCATCCTGGGGGAAGTGGCGTGCGGGATCGATATGGTTGACGAAAGGTTCCGGGTAAGGCGTGCCGTTGATGAAGACTCGGCGATTCTGGATGCGAATGCGGTCGCCCGGCAGCCCGACGACCCGCTTGACGTAGTGTTCGGTGGGCAGCCCCGGGTCCGCCGGCCACATGAACTTGAAGACCACTATGTCCCCCCGCCGAACATCACGGTAGGGCAGCAGCCGCTCGATCCAGGGGGTGGGCACCGCATAGAGGAATTTGTTGACCAGCAGGTGATCGCCGATCAGCAGCGTCTTCTCCATTGAGCCGCTGGGAATCTTGAACGCTTGCACCACGAAGGTCGTGCCGAAGACAGCCAGGATCACCGTGACGACCAATGACTCCAAGGTGTCGCGGAGAGAAGATTTCTTGAATCCGTCTTCCGACATAGTCCTTAGGTCCTTCGGGCGAGCTGCTCCAGCATGGCGCGCGCGGCCTGCTGCTCGGCGCTCTTCTTGCTGGCGCCCGTTCCTCGCACCGGAGCTTCGTTCTCGACGATCGCCTCGACGGTGAAGACTTTCTGATGCTCCGGTCCGCTCTCGTCCACCACTCGATATTCCGCCGGAGGAGCCTTCTCCGCCTGCAAACGTTCCTGCAGGGCCGATTTATAGTCGGTGGAGAACAGCTCTTCCCGCTTCTCTGCCAGGTCTTCTGGAATGATGAACCGGTCAATGAACGCGCCGGCCGCTGCCAAACCCCCGTCGCGGTAAAGCGCCGCGACAAGCGCCTCGAGCGCATCCACTTGAAGGTTTGCTTTCGAGCGGCCGCCCGTTTTTTCCTCGCCCCGGCCCAGCCTCAGGTAGTCGCCCAGGCCGAGCCGCCTCGCCACTCCCGCCAGATGATCGGCGGCCACCAGCCGGGCCCGCGCCCGCGATAACTTCCCTTCCGCGTGCTCGGGGAAAGTCTCCGACAGGCGAACGCTGACGATGAAATTAAGCACCGCATCGCCCAGGAATTCGAGCCGTTCGTTGTCCGCTGTCTCCGAACCGACTTCCTGAGCGTAGGAGGAGTGGGTCAGCGCCTCCCTTAGAAGCTCCACGTCGCGGAACGTGTAGCCAATCTGGTTTTGGATTTCTTCGATACTTGCTTCAGCCATCATCGGGGTCAAGGACTGCGGCTAGGGCTTGCCCGACGCCTTGGCCTTGGCTTTCTGCACGGAGGCAATCGCCTGCTCCGCATAGGGCCGGATCATTGCCGTCGTATCCAGCTCCAGGCACTTGTTGTAGGCCTCGATGGCTGCATCATACTTCTTCAGGAACCCGCGGACCTCTCCCAGGCGGTAGTAATCGGTGGACAGGGGGCTGCCGCTCACCGTAACGGCGGTGGTGTATTCGGCTTCGGCCTTCGTCAGTTCTTCCGCGTCCGGCTCCCCCAGCGACTGCATGGCCCTTTGGAAATGGACCATCCCCAGCGCGGAGTGCATATCGCGCACGTAAGAAGCCTGTCGCGCCGTGAATTTATCCGGAGGTTCGTTGGGTTGAGGGGACAGTTTGGAGATGAGCTCCAGCGCCTGAACGGCGTATTTTTCCGCCTGCTCCAGCTTCTGATCGACATTTCCCAACTGGACCGACTGCTGTTGCGGCAGCATCTGCGCAATCATAAGCAACGCCATCAAGTTGTCGGGTTTCAGCGCCAGGCTTTTCTCGCACTGGGCGATCACATTGGCGGCGTCGCCCTTCTGCTCGTACTGGGCCGCGGCCAGCGCGTACACGTAGGTCAGCAGCGGACTCTGAGGATGCTTCTGGGCAAAATCCTGCGCCATTTGAACGGCCACATCCGGATTGAGCTCGTTCTGGATCGCCAGCATTTCACGCTGCTCATCCTCCGAGGCCAGCACGGCCCCGGTAGCCGCGGCGTGCGCGGCGCGCGCCGACGGCGTCGCATTTTTCACCGCCTCCATGACGGCGTCCGTCGCCTTCGCCTTGCGTAATTGCTTTTCAATTTCGGGCGTTAATTCGAAATTCACGCCGCGATGCTCCACGATCGTCGCGGCCTGGGGGGATTGCTGTTTCG
>CAZHKT010000135.1:0-10227 GCA_964533045.1 uncultured Acidobacteriota bacterium
GGCCGCTGACCTCCGATGCGCTGGCGACTTCCCTCCGCGCCCTGACCGGCGCCGAGCATCTCGCCTTTTATGATTCCATCAGCCCGATTGTGGACGCGGAGACGCTCGACCTGACGCGCATCTACGCCGCGTCGCGCTACGGCAAGGGCGGCGAGGATTATCTGAATTGCCCCATGAGCGCCGAGGAGTATCGTGCCTTTTACGAAGCCTTGATGGCCGCGGAGGAAGTCGAACGGCACGCCTTTGAGGACGCGCCGTACTTCGAATCCTGCCTGCCCATCGAGGAGCTGGCGCGGCGCGGGTACGACACGCTGCGCTTCGGGCCCATGCGCCCCGTCGGCCTCGCCGATCCGCGCACCGGCAGGCGTCCTTTCGCCGTGGTGCAACTCCGTGCCGAAAACCTGAGGCATTCAAGCTATAACCTGGTGGGATTTCAGAATCACCTCAAGTTCGGCGAGCAGAAACGCATCCTGCGCATGATTCCCGGTCTCGAAAACGCCGAGTTCCTGCGCTTCGGACAAATTCATCGGAACACCTACCTCAACGCCCCCGCCCTCCTCGACGCGGATTTGAGCTTGAGGCAACATCCGTCCGTCTTCATCGCGGGACAGTTGTCGGGCGTCGAAGGTTACGTCGAGTGCATCTCAACCGGCCTGCTGGCGGGGTTGGCCATGGCGCAACGGGCGCACGGATTGACCTACCAGCCGCCACCGCGCACCAGCGCGCTCGGATCGCTGGTGCACTACATCACCCACGCCGATCCGCGTCATTACCAACCAACCAACATCGCCTTCGATCTGCTGCCGCCCGTGGAAGGTCTGCCGCACGCAGTGGAGCGCGACCGGCAGGCGCGCCGCGCTCGCCAGTGCGCACGTGCGCTCACCGACCTGGGCCATTGGCTCGCCACGTTTGCTCGTTGCGGCGATACCGAGGCGCAAAGTGCGGTGGCGGCGATGTCCCCATCGCCGCTCTCCGGCTCAGCGGGTGGCGGTCAGGCAGCGCCGCTGCAACGTCGCCGGACGACTGAAAACTGATGACGGAATTACTCGAACGCTATATCCAGCACCTCCAGTACGAGCGCAACGCTTCGCCGCACACCGTGCGCAACTACCGCAGCGACCTCGAGCAGTTTCGGATGTTCCTCATTCAGCACACCGGCGAGGAAGAGGTTGCGATCCAATCCATTGACGCGCTGCGCATCCGCGCCTATCTTGCTCACCTGTTCGAGGCGGAGAACCAGAAGTCCTCCATCGCGCGCAAGCTTTCGGCGGTGCGCGCGTTCTTCAAATTCCTGATGCGCGAGGGCGTGATCAAGGAGAATCCGGCGAAATCGGTTTCGACCCCAAAGCTTTCGCGCCGTCTGCCACGCATCCTGACGGAAGAGGAGATGAATGAGTTCCTCAATCGCATCGCGGAGGGCGCCGCGACGGGCGATCCGGCGCTGGTGCGGGACCGCGCCATTCTGGAATTGCTCTACGCGTCGGGTCTGCGCGTCAGCGAACTGGTGGGGCTCGACCTGCGCCAGGTGAATTTCGGCGACGGCGTGGTGCTGGTGCGCGGCAAGGGCAATAAGGAGCGCATCGTGCCTTTCGGCTCGAAGGCACGCGAGGCGCTGAACGCTTACGTACCGGTGCGCGAGCGGACCCTGCACGAAAACAAGAAGCAGTCCGGCGCCCTCTTTCTCAATCAGCGTGGCGGCCGGCTGACCCCGCGCTCCGTGGACCGTCTGCTGAAGAAATACGTTCGCCAGCTCTTCCCCAACGTGCGTTTGAGCCCGCACGGGCTGCGCCACGCCTTCGCGTCGCACCTGCTGGCCGAAGGGGCCGACCTGCGCGCCATCCAGGAAATGCTCGGCCACAAGAGCCTTGCGACCACCCAGAAGTACACGCAGGTCTCCATCCAGCAGCTTATGGACGTTTACGACAAATCGCACCCCAAGGCGTGAATGCAGGCCGCCCCGGCTCGGGCCGGGGCCGCGGACCTTGACTCGGGAGGCTACATATGTTAGATAAACTGGGGGCGCTGGGCCGGAGGCCCGCCGCCTCGAATCGCTGCCCGGCTCACCCCCTGCCGAACGGGACAGGTGGGAGTCGTAATTGGGCTGGTCCGGCCTTCGCCTGTTGATGAGGATGCCCGGACCGAAAGGGTCAGCGTGCAGCAATGAAATGCCGGAACCAAGCCACGATCTTGTTAAAAACAAAGGGTCAACGACGCGAGGTCGGGTGTTTCGGATCGGGAACTTTGCGCCACGACGCAGAGAAGAGAGCTGAGCACCTTCCCATTACTCCAGCCCCTTCGCAGTGGCAGGGGTCGGGATTCCGCGCGAGCGGGCCGGGGCTGCGCAGATGTCGAAAGTCGAGGAACGAAGCCACGATGTCCTTTAGAATCAACAAATCATTCGGGCGGAGGAACTACAGGTCGAGAAAGCATGCACTTTCCATTGGGAGTATGAAGAGTTCCCCCCGATGGCCGAGGCGTTGTGCCAAGCCGCCCCCTTCAGCCAACCTAAGGCACTCCCCACAGACGAGAATGGAGCAAGAGACTTCGAAACGAAGCTGGGATCTTATTGAAAACAAAGAAACAGACTCCAGGACGACCTCAGAGCCGCGTTGACAGGGTCCGAATGCGAGTTACAATACGGCTCTAGGGCCAAAATCACTCTATGGAACTGCCCAAGGTTTCGGTCGTGCAGTATTTGAACAGTGTCCCGCTGATATGGGGGATGCTCCAGGGCGAGCAGCAGGGGCGCTACAGCCTGCAATTCACCACTCCGGCAGGCTGCGCCGAGGCATTGCGCACGGGCAAGGCGGACATCGGCATTATCCCGTCGATCGAGTACGCGCGCCTCGAGCGCACCCAGATTCTCTCGGGCATTTCGATTGCCGCGAAGGCCGCGGTGAAAAGCGTGCTACTGCTCAGCAAAGTCCCGATCGAGAAAATCAAGACGGTGGCGGTGGATAATTCCTCGCGCACCTCGGCGGCGCTGCTGCGCATCCTGATGCGGAAGTATTACGCGCGCTTCATCACCGCCACGCCCACCGTGCCCAAGCTCAGCGAGATGCTGAAGCGTGCCGACGCCGCCCTGCTCATCGGCGATCCGGCGCTCACCTATCGCGAGCCGGTCGCTCATGTGTACGACCTGGGCTCGGAATGGAACAACGCGACCGGTTTGCCCTTCGTCTTTGCCCTCTGGGTGGCGCGCGAGGAGGCCAAGCCGGCGCGCTTCAAGGCGGATTTCGAGGCCTCACGCGATTTCGGCCTGGCCCATGTGGACCACATCGCCGCCCAGTACGCGCCCAAGCTGAATCTTTCGCCCCAGGCGATCAAAAGCTATCTCACCACCAACGTGGATTACTCGCTCGATGAAGAGAACCGAAAGGGGCTGCGCTATTTCTTCCAGACAGCGCGCGAAACCGGCATCATCCCGGTGGAGAAGGATTTGCTGTTCGTCTGAAGGTTGTCATCCGGCGCGCCGGGAAACATTTCCCGCTGCGCTTCAAAGGAAAGAGCCGATTCGTCACTTTGGGCCGATGAAGACCATCGGACCTGCGCGCAGAATGACGGCGGACTGAGACTGCCATGGGTATCACACGCCAGCAAGCGCTCGACATGCTGCGTTCCGACGACCTGCTGGGCATCGGCATGGAAGCCGACGCCCTGCGCCGCCGCCTGCATCCGGAAAACGTGGTGACCTATATCGTTGATAGAAATATCAACTATACAAATTTCTGCACTGAGTATTGCACCTTCTGTGCCTTCTACCGCCCGCTGGGGGCCTCCGACGGATACATCCAGCCGCTGGAATCGATCTACCAGAAGATCGACGAGACCCTCGCACTGGGCGGCACCGGCGTGCTGATGCAGGGCGGATTGCATCCCGATTTGAAGATCGATTACTACGAGAATCTTCTCTCCAGCATCAAGCGGCGCTACCCCAAGCTGCACCTGCACTGTTTCTCCGCGCCCGAGATCCTCAATATCGCGGAAGTCTCGGGCCTGCCGCTGCGCGACACCATCCTGCGCCTGAGGGATGCAGGCCTCGACTCCATCCCGGGCGGTGGCGCGGAAATCCTTGACGACGAGGTTCGCCAACGGATCGCGCGACTGAAATGCGTGAGCGCCGAATGGCTGGCGGTGCATCGCACCGCGCACCAGCTGGGACTGCGTACCACGGCGACCATGATGTTTGGCTGCGGCGAAACCCTCGAACACCGCGTCCATCACTTCGAAGCCGTCCGCCAGCTTCAGGAGGAGACCGGCGGCTTCACCGCCTTTATTCCCTGGATCTTCCAGCGCGCCAACACGTCGCTGGGCAATTTCGTGAAGGAAGAAGCCACCGCGGTGGACTACCTCAAGACGCTGGCGGTGGCCCGCCTCTACTTGGATAACATTCATAACATCCAGGCTTCGTGGCTCACACCCGGGCTCAAGATCTGCCAGATCGCGCTGCGCTTCGGCGGCAACGACGTGGGCAGCATCCTGATCGAGGAAAACGTGGTCAGCGCCGCGGGATGCATGAACCGAACCAATGAAGCCGAATTGCGCCGCGTGATCTCGGACGCCGGCTACCGGCCCGTCAAGCGCGACACCCTCTACCGCACCTTCTTCCTGAACTGAATCGCTTGAAATGCCACGACGTTTCGTGCTCATAGCGCGGCGGTGGATTCCGTGAACGCTTCCGGAAGGCGAATGGGGCAAGTGCCGTATTCACGCACCCGTTTCGCGATGTAACCGCCCGTGGGGTCGCTGACGGCGCTCGTGACGGAAGGATCGGATGGGTGGATGGATCCTCCGCCCCGCGGGGCATGCAGCTTGCGCAGCGCGTCACGCCGGAGGGCTTCGCGGTCGCGCGGGTCGCCGAACTCCACGCGTTCCAGCTTCTCGAACCTGCCGATTTGCCATCCGCACATCGCGGGCATGGGACAGTCAAACCGCCTGTGAAGAATTGCGCCGAAGCCCGTCTTGATCACAACCTTGCCGGCGCCCCGCCAGCCCAGCCTCCCGCGACGCGGTCATGGCTGTTATTTTCCGGGCGTCCTCCATATCCCACTCCCGACAAGGATTCCACCCACGGGCCCCGGGCGCCATGGGAACTGAGGCTACAAGGATGGTCTTGCAATGGTCCGGGGCAGGGTGTATTAATTTGCTATGCAGACGGAAGGAGCTGGAACTCCACCGGGCCTGCAATGTTTGACGACATGAATCACACCGCTCTTGCGGTGCGTACCGTCGGCTCTTGAACTAGTCAGGATGCCGCGGCGTCAAAACAAGAGAAGAAAGCGGGGAGTCATCGGGACTCCCCGTTTTCGTTTGCGCCTCAGTTGGTTCAGACAGCTCGGGCCTGGACGCCCTCGAGGTCCCCATGAAACTCCGCATCCTGGCGGTCGATGCCGACCCGTCAGCGCTTGCCCTCTTCACCAGCGTCGTGTCGCCGCTCGGGTTTGAAGTGCTGGCCGTGACCGAAGGCCAGCGGGCAGCGGAGCGCCTGGCGCGGGAGAAATTCGACCTGGTGGCGCTTGCGGCCGACATGCCCGGCCTCGACGGGTTTGCTTTGGCCCGGCGCGTGCGCGCGTCCCCCTCGAACCAGGGCGTTCCCATCCTGCTGTTCATCGCAGCCGGAGCGACGGAAGCGATGCGGCGCGGCTTTGAGTTGGGCGTGACCTTCTATCTGGAAAAACCGCTCGATGCCGAGAAGCTGCGCGGCCTGTTTGCCGCCGCCCGCGGCTTGCTGCTCCAGCAGCGACGGCGCTACATCCGCCTGCCCATCCGCGTGGGAGTTCGTTGTCTGGACGATGAGACGGAGTTTCTGACCCGAAGCGTGGACCTGTCGCAGGGCGGCATTCTTCTCGAAGACTCCGGCACGATGAACGCCGGCGACCGCGTACTGGTGGAATTCTCGCTGCCCGGCATCCGCGACCCCCTGCGACTGACCGGAAAGGTCGTGCGCACGCTGCGCGGGGGCGGCATGGCCGTCCAGTTCGACGAGCCGGAACAACTCGAACGCGCCGCGCTGCAGGTCTTTGTCGTCGGCCAGACCCCGAAGTGATTCCTATCTATTCACCTTACATGGACCGTAACCTTCGTCCCGTGCGGCGCATCCAATGGATATCGCAGGAACAGGAGGACACATGATTCGGGTCATTCAGTCCAAGGAGCGCCACCACGAAAACTTCGGCTGGCTCGATACCTACTGGCACTTCAGCTTTGACACCTACCACGATCCTGAGAACACCCATTGGGGGGCGCTGCGCGTCTTCAACGACGACGTGGTCGAGCCCGGCCGCGGCTTCGGCATGCATCCGCACCGCGACATGGAGATCATTACTTATGTTCTGTCCGGTCAGCTCGAGCACAAGGACAGCCTGGGCAATCGCGGTGTCGTTCACCCGGGCGAAGTGCAAGTGATGTCGGCGGGTTCGGGCATCACGCACTCGGAATACAATCCGTCGCCAGCCGAGCCCGTGCACCTGATGCAGATCTGGATCTTCCCCCGAACGCGCGGGCTCACGCCGCGCTGGGCGCAACGGCAGTTCACGCCGGAAGAGCGCGCCGGGAAGTTGCTGCGCGTCGTCGCGGGAAGCGATTCTGATGGCACGCTGACCATCGATCAGGATGCGGAGGTGTTCGTCAGCGCGCTCAAGTCGGGCGAGGAAGTCACCCACACCAGCCGCGCGGGCCGCAAGGCGTATTTGTTTGTGATTGATGGCGGCGCGGAAGTGAACGGCCTCGAACTCGCGCGCGGCGACCAGGCACGCATCGCGGACGAGACGGAATTGAACATCAAGGCCACCGATGACGCCGAGTTAATTTTGCTCGACCTGCCCGACGCGCGCTGACTCTTCGGTTGGCGCCGACATGGTTCATCAACGTTTGGGGACTTTGATGTCCGCGCCACCAGCGCCGGTTTGAATCTAGCGTTGGTTTCTCATACCGGCACCTCCGCAGCGGACAACTCTCGAGCCATCAGGTGGTCAAGGGGTAAGCCGCCCCCCCGACCGGTCGAGGAGTTCCGATCCGACTGGCCGCGCTGATGCGCGGTGCTACGTCACCTTCTGGGCTTGCAGCAATCCATGCCAGGCCAGGACCTTTTCGAGCTTGGCGCGGTTTTCGGGCTTCATGGGGACCAGAGGCAGGCGGTAGACCTCTTCGATCATGCCCATCATGGCGAGCGCGGCCTTGACGGGAATGGGGTTGGTTTCGATGAAGTTCACCTGCATCAGGGGCAGGAGTTCAAAGTGCAGTTTGCGAGCCTCCTCGATCTTGCCGTCGAGCATCAAGTGGGCAAGCTTCGTCATCGGCCCGGGGATTTCGTTGGAGACGACGGAGATGACGCCGCGGCCGCCCAGCGCCATCAGGGGGAATGTAAAGGCGTCGTCGCCGGAGAGCACGGTGAATTCGGGCCCGACGGCGGCGATGGTTTCCATCTGCTGCGTGATGCTGCCGGAAGCTTCCTTGATAGCGACGACGTTCGGAATCTTGGCGAGGCGCGCGACCGTCGCCGGTTCGAGGTTCGACGAAGTTCGCCCCGGCACGTTGTAAAGAATCATCGGCAGGTCGGTCGAATCGGCGATGGTGGCGAAGTGCTGATACAACCCTTCTTGGGTGGGCTTGTTGTAGTAGGGCGCGACGGAGAGGATGCCCTGCACGCCGAGGCCGGACACTTCCTCCGCCAGCGCCGCGACCTTGCGGGTGTTATTGCCGCCCACGCCGGCGATCACCGGAACCTTCTTGGCTGCCTCTTCAACCACCAGGCGGATGATCGCTGTGTATTCGCCGTGCTCGAGCGTGGGCGTCTCGCCCGTCGTACCGCAGGGGACAAGGAAATCGATGCCCTCGCGAAGCTGGAATTGCACCAGGCGGCGCAGCGCCCCGTCGTCCACCGTGCCGTCGCGACGGAAAGGGGTGACTAGCGCGGTCCCGCAACCACGTATTTGCAGCGGCATGATTCCTCCTCCAGCCACAGTGGCACAGAGAGATAAGCGCATTATACCGCAGGAGAGGAGGAGCCAGCGCGGCGGACAGGGAACGCGCCGCGCGGCAGGGATTTGCCCACTTCTCCGATCTCGGTGTCTCGGTGGCTCAGCCTTCCAGGATGTCCGCGAAGTTGAAGAGGCCCTTCCTGCGGGCCACCCAGCGCGCGGCGTAGAGCGCACCTTCGGCGAAGCCCTGGCGGCTGCGCGCCGTGTGGCGCACGATGACCGTGTCAGCCTCGGAGTCGAATCCGAGTTCATGCACGCCCGGAATGTTTCCGGCTCGGGTGCAGGAAACAGGTATCAGCCGGTCCTTCAACACGGCTTGCACCTGGCGCTGGATTTCAAGCGCGGTGCCCGAGGGCGCGTCCTTCTTGAACTTGTGATGAGCTTCGTACAGGTAGGGATCGTAGAGGGGGAAGCGCGCGAAGGCTTCGGCGGCCGCCCGCGCCACTTTGTAAAAGAGATTCACACCGATTGAGAAATTGGCGGCATAAACCATGCCGATGCCGGCGGCATCAACAATCTTTCGAACTTCCTCCAGCCGGTCGAACCAGCCGGTGGTACCCACGACCAGATTGCATCCGACGGCGGCCACGTGCCGAATGTTGTCAAACACTGCGTTGGGCTCGGTGAATTCAATGCACACGTCGATGTCTTTGAAATTCGCCGGCGAGACGCCCGCGCCCCCGGGGTTGACATCGATGTCCATGACGAGGCGCACCTCGAAGTCGCGTTGCGGGGCCAGCGCGGCAATCGTGCGGCCCATCTTGCCGTAGCCGAGCAGCGCGAGATGGAGCGGATCCGCCATTTCAGAGCCTTGCCACACAGGCACAGCGACACGGAGAATTCTACTCGAAAAGCTGCTCCCTGTCTGTCGTCAGGTGCGCGCGCCGGCCGATGGTTTCACGCCCCAGTCGCCGGTTCAGGAATTGCTCGCGCTCCTTCTTGGAGTGAATCATGGCACCGGTGAGGCACTCCGGCTGCTCCCTGGGCAGTTTCCCCAAGGGCGCGGGCACGCCACGTCGTGCCCCGGCGATTTCGAACCCGGAAGCATAAAAAGCGCAGGAGCACTCATTCAAGGATACCCGGGGTGGCGGGATGCCTCCGCGTTGAAACTAGTCCAGGTAGCCTTCCGCCTTCATCAGTTCGGCGTTGAGCAGCGCCGCGCCGGCCGCGCCGCGAATGGTGTTATGGCTGAGCGCGGTATATTTCCACTCGAGCACCGGGCACGGGCGCAGGCGCCCGACGGTCGTTGCCATGCCATTCTCCGCCGCCACGTCGAACTTCACCTGCGGGCGATCTTTTTCCTCGCGATAAATGACGGGGTGTTTGGGCGCGGAAGGCAGGCCCAGTTCCTGCGGGCGCGACTTGTACGTGCGCCAGACCTCGATGATGTCCTCAGCCGTCGCGGGCGTCCGCAGCGCGATGGAGATGGACTCGGTGTGACCGTCTTCCACCAGCACGCGATTGCAGTGCGCGCTGACGATGAAGTCTCCCGGGACGACTCGGCCGTCCACCAACTTGCCGAGCAATTTGCGCGTCTCGCGCTCGACCTTTTCTTCTTCGCCGCCGATGTAGGGAATCACATTGCCCAGGATATCGAGCGTCGGCAGGCCGGGATAACCCGCGCCAGAGACAGCCTGCATGCTGGTCATCATCACTTTGGCGAGGCCGAACTTGTGATCGAGGGGCGCGAGCGACATCACCAGCCCGACGGTGGTGCAGTTGGGGTTGGTCACGATCATCCCTTTCCACTTGCGCTCGTGGTGCTGGGTGCGCGCCAGTGCCAGATGATCAGGATTCACGTCGGGAATGAGCAGCGGCACGTCAGGGTCCATGCGGTGATTGGAAGAATTCGACACGACGACGTGCCCGGCGTGGGCGAACTCCTTCTCGATTTCGCCCGCCACCTTGGAGTCGAGCGACGAGAAGACCAGCTTGGGGGCGCGGCCCGGCCGGCATTCGTGCACGTCCATCGCGGCGGCCTGCCGGGGCATGGCATCGCGCACGCGCCAGTTGCAGGCGTCGCCGTACTTCTTCCCCGCCGAGCGGTCCGACGCCGCCAGCCACTTCACTTCAAACCAGGGATGATGCTCCAGCAGGCTGATGAAGCGCTGCCCCACCATGCCGGTCGCGCCGAGAATTCCCACTTCCACTTTTTTCATGATGACGTTTTCCTCGATCATTCTCGGATTTTGGATCTTAGAGAGAATTACATAATATAGTGACATCAGGGAGCATTTCGTGTATACTT
>CAZHKT010000136.1:0-10099 GCA_964533045.1 uncultured Acidobacteriota bacterium
ACATGCTTAACCGGAGATGCCTTACCCAGTTTCAACACGATCCGTTGACAGCGCCTGCGCCGAACCCCTCCTACACCAACTCCCGCTCTTCTGTTAGGATACTCGGGATGATCGACCTCATCGCGCCCGTCATTGAGAATCGTCCGCTCACGGGCGGTCATTTTCTTCTCAGCGTCCAATCTCCCCGGCAGGCCCAGGCCCTGCGGCCGGGCCAGTTCGCCATGCTGCGCTTGCTGGGCCGTTCCGACGTGCTCCTGCGCCGTCCCATGAGCATCTACGATCTCAAACCGGCCAGGGGGCGGGGCCAGCGCGGCCAACCCGAGGTTATTCAGTTCCTTTACAAGGTTGTGGGACGCGGCACGCGCCTGATGGCCGAACTGAAGCCGGGCGATCCAATTGGCGTGCTGGCGCCGCTGGGCCACGGATTCTATGCGGAAGAGTACCTGTCGCGGGCCGCCAAGGTTGACGAGATCCTGCACGTGGCCGGCGGCATCGGCATCGCGGCGCTGTTGCTTCCGGCACGAGAAATCGCGCAGCGCGGCGTGCCCCAGCGGCTTTTCTTCGGCGGGCGGACGAAGCACGACCTGGTCGGAACTGAGGAGTTCAAACCGCTGATGAAAGGGATGACCCTCGCCACGGAAGACGGCTCCCGCGGGCATCGCGGATTCGTGACCGCGCCGCTGGCGGCGTATCTCGATCGCCATTCCAATCGGCAGTTTCTCCTCATGGTCTGCGGCCCTTGGGGGATGTTGCAGGCGACGGTCGAACTGGCGAAGAAGTTCGGCCATCCCTGCCTGGTCTCGATGGAAAACCGCATGGGCTGCGGCCTGGGCGTCTGCCTGGGTTGCTGCATTCGGGTGCAGGGCGAGGGGCACGCGGCCTACCAGCGCGTCTGCACGGAAGGGCCGGTCTTTTGGGCGGATCAGGTCGTCTGGAATAGTGCATAAACACACGGCACATGGCAAACGGCAAAGGGCAGGCGACACAAAGGGCAGGCAAGGGATTCGAGCCGAAGACCTCGGTGGAAATCGCGGGAATCCAATTCCAGAATCCCGTAATGACGGCGAGTGGGACGTTCGGCTACGGCCAGGAGTTCGCCGAGGTCATTGACCTGAACCGCCTGGGCGCCATCTGCGTCAAAGGGATTTCCGCCGAGCCCATGGAGGGGAATCCTCCCCCACGCATCTACGAGACGGAGGCCGGTATGCTCAACGCCATCGGCCTGCAAAACGTCGGCGCCAAGCGGTTCCTGACCGAAAAGCTTCCCTTCCTTCGCACCCTCAAGGCGCGCTGCATTGTGAACGTCTTCGGCTATTCGACCGAGGATTATATCCGCTGCATCGAAACCCTCAACGACGGCGAAGGCATCCATGCCTACGAACTGAACATCTCCTGCCCGAACACCAAAGCGGGCGGGATGGTTTACGGCAACGACCCGCGACTGACGGAAGAAGTGGTCGCCGCGTCCAAGAAGGAGGCCCGCTATCCGGTCATCGTCAAGCTTTCGCCCAACGTTACGGACATCACGGCCACGGCGCGCGCCTCGGAAGCCGCCGGCGCCGATGCGCTCTCGCTCGTGAACACCTTTGTGGGCATGGCCATCGACGTGGAAAGGCAGGCGCCCCGCATCTCGAATTGGACGGCGGGGCTCTCGGGGCCAGCCATCAAGCCACTGGCGGTGCGCATGGTGTACCAGACCTACAAGGCAGTCAAGATTCCCATCATCGGCATCGGCGGCATCGCTACGGCCGAAGACGCGCTCGAATTTATCCTGGCGGGCGCCTGCGCCGTGCAGGTGGGAACCGCCAATTTTTACGCTCCTGATACGGCCCTTCGTGTCGCGGAGGGCATCGGGGAATATTGCCGGCGAAAGAAGCTCCACTTAGCGGATCTGGTGGGTAGGGTCCACCGGGCAGACACCGGTCCGGCTTCTTACTAATGTAGTACATCGGCAGTGGCTTTCCATGGGCAGGGGCGAGGCGTGGGCCGCCTGGGCCACAGCGCCCGCCATCGCGGGTGTACCGGTGACTGAGATGCACCACATCGCTGTTCCGGGAGTCACCAATAACTTTTGCCAGATCATGCAGATACGGCGAGCCGTATCGCGATTGACACCCCGCCCCGGCCTTTGCTAGATTGGAAGATTGGAATCTTGCGAAATCAGTCCCTCACTTCCCGAACACCGGTCTGGCACGTAAGCCTCACGCTCACGATTCTTCTTTCCGGTGCCGGGTGCGCGGTCAAATCCGAGAAGCGGGTGACCGCGGTTCCGGTGGCGGCGAGGACCGCTACGGCCGAGGAGCTCGTGGCGAGGATCAACGCCCGCAGCGCGGCGTGGCGCACCATGGTGGCCACAGTCGAGCTGGAACCGACGGCGGGTTCGGTCTATTCCGGAGTGATCAAGGAATACCGCGACGTGCGCGGATTCATCCTGCTGGAAGCGCCCCATCAGATTCGGATGCTGGGCCAGGCACCGGTGCTGCGGACCACGCTGTTCGACATGGTCTCGGACGGGCGTGAGTTCCGGCTTTCGGTTCCGCCCAAGAACAAGTTCATTGTGGGGAAATCGGACATCCGGCGGGCCGCCAAGAATTCCCTGGAGAACCTGAGGCCGCAGCACATCATGGATTCGCTGCTGCTGCCCGGGATCGACACAGCAAAGGAAAAGGCCATCGTCGAGGAAGCCGAAGAGGGCGGCATTCGCTATTACGTCGTCTCCATCGTGGGCTCCACAGAAACCGGTGAGCTCGAGTTTCGCCGCAAGGTCTGGTTTGAGCGGGGCAACCTGGAGATGGCTCGGCTCCAGATTTATGGCCCGCAGGGGGCGTACCTGGAAAACGTTTATTACGGCGGGTATCAGGATTTTGGCGGAGTGAATTTTCCTTCGCGGATTGAGATTCAGCGGCCGGTCGAGGACTACCGGCTGGTCATTCGGGTGGAGAAGGCGACCTTCAACCAGCCCATCGCACCGGAGAAATTCGTGCTGGAAAGACCCGAAACCGCCGAACTCGTCGAACTGGGCAAGGAGGCCGGGCGTGATTAACCAGATGGTCCTCCAGAATATCCTTCACCGGCCGGTGCGGACCGTGGTGAGCATTCTGGCGGTAGCCATTGAAGTCGGCATGGTCATGCTGGTGGTGGGTCTTTCCACCGGCATGCTGCATGAAAGCGCCCGGCGCGTCGAGGGCGTGGGGGCTGACATCCTGGTGCAACCCCCGGGCGCCTCCATGTTTTTCGGACTCTCGCAGGCACCCATGCCCATCAAGATTGCGGACCGGCTGGCGGAGATTCCCCGCGTGGCGGCTGTCGCCCCCGTCCTCTTCCAGTTCAATTCGTCCGGCGGGCTCGGCTTAATTTACGGGATCGACATCAAGAGCTTTGACCGCGTGGGGGGCGGATTCGTTTATCACAGCGGCGGCCCGTTCGAAAATCCCTTTGATATTCTCGTGGACGATTGGTACGCGAAATCCAACAACGTGAAGGTGGGGCAGACCCTCCGTTTCTTGAACCACGACTTCCGGGTCGCTGGCATCGTCGAACACGGCAAGGGGTCCCGGTTGTTCATTCCGCTGACCACCATGCAGGAGCTGGTCGGGGCCCAGGACAAAGCGTCGATCTTCTTTGTCAAATCCACCAATCCGGGCTACACGGACAACGTAAAGGATGCCATCACCAAGCTGCTGCCGGGATACCAGGTAGTGCCCATGCGCGAATACATGTCGATGATGACATCCAATAATCTGCCATCGCTCCAAATCTTCATCACCGTCTTGATCTCGGTGGCGGTTTCCATCGGATTCCTCGTGATCTTCCTGTCCATGTACACCACGATTACGGAGCGCACCCGGGAAATCGGCGTTCTGAAATCCCTGGGAGCGTCCCAGGGATACATTTTGCAGGCCATCCTTCGAGAAGCTTCGCTGCTGGGCCTGATCGGCATTGGGGCCGGCATCCTGGGATCGATTCTGGCGAAGAAACTGATTACCGCTTCGTTTCCCACGCAGGCCGTCGAATTGACCCTGGAATGGGGCGTCTATTCGGCCGTCCTGGCGATGGTGGGAACTCTGGTCGGGGCGTTGTATCCGGCCTTGCGCGCGGCGCGTCTTGACCCGGTCGATGCGTTGTCGTATGAATGAGGCATCAAGGGAATTGTTGTGGAACCCATCATCGTCACAAAAGATCTGAAGAAGGTCTACCGCGTGGGCAAGGTGGACGTCCCGGCGCTGCGTGGCGTGGACATGGTCGCGCAGGAGGGAGAATTCCTGGCGGTGGTGGGGCCCTCGGGCTGCGGCAAGTCCACGCTGCTGCACATCCTGGGCGGGCTTACGTCGCCCACTTCCGGCCATGTGCTGGTGGATGGCAACGACTTCATGACCATGAATGACAGCGACCGGACGCGTTTCCGCCGCCACAAGATCGGGTTCGTGTTCCAGCGCTTCAATCTGCTGCCCACGCTCACAGCCAGGCAGAACATCGCCATCGCCCAGCACATCCAGGGCAACGGTTACAACCCGCACCGCTTCGACATGGTGACGGATATGCTGGGTATCCGGCAGAAGCTCGACTATAAGCCCTACGCCCTGTCGGGCGGCGAGCAGCAGCGGGTGGCGATCGCGCGCGCTGTCATCTGCGAACCCAAGATCCTGCTCGCCGACGAACCGACGGGAAACCTGGATACGGAAAACTCGCAGATCGTCCTCAACATGCTCCGCGCCCTTAACCGCTCCTTCCGGCAGACCATCCTGATGATCACCCACAACCCGGAGGCTGCCGCCGTCGCGGACCGGATCATCCGCATGCGGGACGGCCGTGTGGTTTCCGATTGATTCGATGCCCATTTCCCGCTATTTTCTTGCTGAACGACTTTGATGGCTGAAACGACCCAATTGCGCGAAGAAGCGGCGCGTCCGAATATCCGCGAAGAGGCGGCCGTTCACACCAGCAAACCGCAGGGCGTGCGCCAGAAATTGGCCAATGTGCTGTTTTGGGCCTACGAGCGCGGGTCGGTCCCTTACGACATCATCGTAATCCTCATCCTGGCGTTCATTTTCCTCACGCCCCGCTCCTGGTTTGAGGACCGGCCCACGCTCCTGCTCACCGACCTGCGCCAACACCAGGGCATCGTCGAGGTCTGGCACAGCTCGCAAGGCGGCAGCTATCTGGTGGACGCCCGGCTGGTGGCTTCCCGCGCGCCGCAAAAACTGGAGGAGGCTATCGCCGACATTTTACGGCCGCGCGTCCAGAAGCCCTTTGCCATCAAGTCCGTAGAGCCCGTCCGCGAAGGCGACGTCCTGCTGGGCTATACTGTGGTCGTCACCTTTAAGTAAGCTCCCTGCATCTAATGCGTAATGAAGGAAAGCACCGCATCCCGCCGCACTCTTCCTGAGAACGCAGGCCGCCGGCCCGCAACCTGGTGGCAGGGGCATCCCGTTGCTCCGTTCCGGGCAGGCTCCGCGCGCGCTTGCGGGCGAGACGCCCGTGGCGCGACGTGGTGTGTCGGGTTTTCCCTGGCGGCGTTGCTGCTGATTCCCAGTTTCGTCTTCGCCCAGTCCCCGGCCCAGAGGAAGGGCAAACTGCCGCCCGACCTGACCGAAATCCTCTCCCACATGGATGCCGCCGCGCGCAACCTGCGCACCATCGCCGCCAATCTGGAATACACCAAGGTCACGGTCCTGGTGGACGACAAGGCCGTTCAATCGGGCCAGTTGTTTTACCGCAAGGGCAAAGGCACGGACATCCTGATTGATTTCAAGAAACCGGAACCCAAAGTTATCGCTTTTCGCAAGGATCGCGGTGAAATCTACAACCCCAAGATCAACCAGATTGATGAATTCAACCTCGAAGGCAAGAGCGGCATGGTGGAGCAGTTCCTGCTGCTCGGCTTCGGCACGGAATCGGATCGGATCCAAAAGGATTACGAACTGAAGTTTATTAAAGAGGAAGACCTGCAGGGGGATATTACCGTCGTGCTCGAACTCACGCCGCGCTCGGAAAAGACGCGGGCGCAATTAACCAAGATCCAGCTGTGGGTCAGCGAAGAATCGTGGCTGCCCGCGCAGCAGAAATTCTTCCAGCCGAGCGGCGATTACCTGCTCGCCCGCTACACCAACGTCAAAGTCAACCGTCCGCTCTCCAACGCCACCTTCATTATCCGCGCCCCCGGCGACGTCAAGCGCGTCAAGCTGAATTGACCGCCGGGACGGCGGGCGTCCCGTCCACATCCGCATTCCTTGCCGGCAAGACGCCCGCCCTTCCCGGCATCAGCCGTGAGCCATCAGCCCGCCATCCACGGCGAGCCAGGTACCGGTGATATAGGCCGCGTCGTCGGAAGCCAGGAACCGAACGCCCTTGGCAATGTCTTCCGGCTGGGCAAGACGACCGAGGGGAATCTTGGCCACGATGCGCGCCTCCTCCGCCTTCGCGTCGGGAACCTGATCAAGGTGCTGGCGCAGCATGGGCGTATCGGTGGCGCCCGGAATCAGGCAGTTGACGCGAATGCCGTCCGGGGCGTAATCAATCGCCAGCGCGCGCGTCAGGCCCAGCAAGCCGGCCTTGGACGCGGCGTAGGCAGCGTATTTCGGGTAGGTGTAGAAAGCGTGGCCGGAAGACGTGATGACGATGCAGCCCGAATGCTGCCGCTGCATGATGGGAATCACCTGCTTGCAGCAAAGGAAGGTTCCGCGCAGATTGACGTCGTTGACGCGGTCCCAGTCTGCTTCGGTGGTGTCCGCGCCCAGCTTGTTGATTTGGGCGGCGGCATTGGCGAACAAAACATCAATGCGCCCGAAGCGCGCGTCCGTCTGGCGCACGGCGGCGGCCACCTTGGCTCCATCGCTGATATCCACTGCAAAGGCGATCGCTTCCCCGCCCTGCTGCGCGATCAGCCGGACGGTCTGCTGAGCGGCCGCCTCGTTCATATCCACCACGGCCACACCCGCGCCCTCCCGCGCAAAGAGCAGCGCCGTCGCCCGGCCGATGCCCGCGCCGCCGCCGGTCACGAACAGGACTTTTCCCGGGAAGATGCCCATGAAACCCTGTAGCCCCGCCCTTCAGGGCAGTATGTGGCTCGTTCCGCAAATGCCGGGCTCAAACCCGGCGCTACCGACGCATCAATAGAACACGATGTTGAGAATCAGAAACATGGCGCCCACGACGGCGGCATAGAACGTGGGTGTTTGATACCATGCCACGCGGACCTGTTTGGCCGCCACCGCGCCGGGGTCGTACACCAACCCCTTCAACGTGGCCTCAGAGTGCGGCGGCGTCAGGAAACTCACGATCACCAGGGTGACGGTTCCCGCGACAAATCCCCACACCGCCATGAAAACGTTCGAGGCCATGGGCGAGGTGTATTCAAGCACCCCGACGCGATAGAGGATGTACTGAAGCAACGCCGCCGAAATCCCCGCCACCATGCCGCAAAACCCCGCCGTCGCCGAAGGCCGCTTCCAATACATGCCCAGGAAGAAGATCATGAAGAACGGCGAGATAAACAGGATGCCAATCAACTGCATGTAATCCATCAAGTTGTCAAAGTAGAGAACAATGAAGGACGACGTGCAGGCCAGCGCCGTGCCGACGATCGTTGCGGTGCGTCCTGTCCGCAGGTAGTGCCGGTCTTCCCGGCCTTTGACGAAGTAGGTCTGATAAATGTCGTAGGTAAATACCGTGTTGAATGCCGTGATGTTCCCCGCCATGCCTGACATGAAACTGGCCAGCAGCGCGGTCAGCCCCAGACCCAGCATACCGGTCGAATAGAAATGGCCCATCAGGGTCGGCAGGGCCAGGTTGTATTCCTTCTTAACAATCTCCGGGAACATCGCCAGCGCGATCATGCCCTGCACCGTCACCAGACCCGGGAACAGCATCTTGGGGACCGCGGCCACGAGCGGCGTCTTTTGAGCAGAAGGCAGGTCCCTGGCGGCGAGCGCCCGCTGCACCAGCAGGAAGTCCGTGCACCAGTAAGCCGGTGCCGCGCACAACCCCAGGCCGACAATCACCACCCAGGCCGGCGCCCCCAGCGGGTCACTGGCGGTGGCCATGCCCTGCCAGGTGTGCTTGTACCCTTCCGGGATCTTGGCCATCAGCCCGCTCCAGCCGCCCACCGCCTGCAGACCCAGAAACGTCAGGGGAAGGAATCCGAGGACGATCAGGAAGAACTGGATGAACTCGTTGTAGATGGAGGAAGCAAGCCCGCCCCAGAATACGAAGACCAGCACCACGCCGCCCGCCAGCAGCACGCTGAAGGCGAACGGCCAGCCCAGCATCACTTCAAACACTTTGGCGAAGGCGAACATGTCGATGCCCGACATGAGAATGGTGACGATGGCAAAGCTGAAGGCGCTCATGATGTGGGCGCGGTGGTCGTAGCGCATGCGCAGGTATTCCGGCACGCTGCGCACGCCGTTCGTGTAATAGTATCGGACCATGAAAGTACCCAGCAGCATCATGGCGGGAATGGCACCAATCCAGTACCAGTGGTTGGTGCGCATGCCGTACTTGGCGCCGTTGGCGGTGTGCCCCATCACTTCCAGCGCGCCCAGGTTGGCGGACATAAAAGCGATGCCGGTAATCCAGTGGGAGAAGTTGCGGTGCGAGAGCAGGAAGTCCGACGAACTCTTCATCTTGCCCTTCAGCCAGTAGCCCACCCCCAGCACCGCCACGAAATAGGCGATGATGATGCCGAAGTCCAACGGCCCCAGGTTCATCCGCATAAGGTTTCCAGTCCTCCCGGGGTGCGCCGGCGTCCCGCCGCCCGTGGAATGCATACGGGCAAGATGCCGGCACACCTGGCAGATTAAATCTTCGGCTCGTCGCGCCGGAAGTGCCAGCCCTCTTGCCACATATTGAAGTCGGGATGCTCGTGGGCGGGATGGGCGAGCACGACATCCATATTCAGATCCGCACCCAGCCCCGGCCCGGTGGGGATCGGCAGGTAACCATCCGTCAGATGGGGCGTCCATGTGAGCAGGTCTTTCTCCCAACCCACGTTAAACTGATCGAAGTATTCCTGGATGTAATGGTTGGGCGTGCAAGCGGCGATTTGCAGCCCCACCAGCGTGCACACCGGGCCCTGCGCGCTGTGCGGGCAGATAACCCCGTTGTGCGCGTCCACCAGGTCGGCAATCTTCTTCGAACCCAGCAGGCCGCCCACGTGCAGGGGTTCCATGGTGATGACGTCAATTTCGCCGTCGCGCATCAAATCCACAAATTGCTGTTTGGTGCTCAAGCTTTCGCCCGTGCCAACCGGAATGTTGAGATGTCGTGCCACTTCCTTCATGGCGAGCATGTCGTAGTGCGGCACGGGGTCTTCGTACCACATGGGGCGGATGGCTTCGAGCCGCTTGCCGAACTCGATGGCGGTGGTGGTGCTGAGCCGCTCGTGCGTTTCAATGGCGAGGTCCACATACTCGCCCACCGCGTCGCGAACACTTCGGATGATGTCGAAGGCCAGGTCCAGGTCCCGCTTGTCCCACTTGCGCCAGGCGACGCCGAAGGGATCAAACTTCATCGCCGTATAGCCGAGGCTGGCCACCTTCTTCGCCGCCTCGGCGAAGTCCTGCGGTGTGCGCGGGCAGCGATACCAGCCGTTGGCATAGGCGCGAACCTTGTCGCGGCACCGGCCCCCCAGCAGATTGTAGATGGGCTGCTTCAGCGCCTTGCCGATGGCGTCCCAGCAGGCAATCTCCATGGCCGACATGGCGGCCATCTTGATTTGCGCACCGGCGGCGAAGATGTCGCGGTGCAGGTGCAACTGCATCTCCTCGATCTGAAACACATCGAGACCGAGAATGAAGGGCTTCATTTCGTGGATGGCGGTTTCCACGGTGGCGGTGAAATGGCCGAGCGTCCCTTCGCCGATGCCCTCAATGCCTTCGTCCGTCTCCACCTTCACGAAGAGCCACTGCTTCCACGGGTTTCCCACCCGGTAGGTCTTGAAATCCACAATTTTCATAAGTCCACCCTGTCAACAAAGTTGACTGAAGATTTGCGAGTCGTCCATCTAACCACGCCCGGCCGGATTCTTCAAGCCCTGCCCTGGGTGCGGCGCTGTCAACGGTTCGTGTTGAAACTCGGTAAGGCATCTCCGGTTAAGCAT
>CAZHKT010000137.1:0-9877 GCA_964533045.1 uncultured Acidobacteriota bacterium
CATGCTTAACCGGAGATGCCTTACCGAGTTTCAACACGAACCGTTGACAGCGCCTGATTGCCGAACCGGGTTGTGCCTCCCGCGTCGCTCCGGTAAACTCTTCGTCGAGTATGCGCGCCATGCTCCTTGAACGGCAGGCGTCGGCCGAGACGAGTCCCTTGCGGCTCGTGGATCTTCCTTTGCCCTCTCCCGGCGCGGGCCAAGTCCGTGTGCGTGTGAGCGCCTGCGCCCTCTGCCGCACCGATTTGCACATCACCGAGGGCGACCTCACGCTACGGAAATCGCCCATCATCCCCGGCCGGCAGGTTGAGGGTGTGGTGGACGCGGCAGTGCCGGGTGTCCGCCAACTGCACGAAGGAGACCGCGTCGGCGTGACGTGGGTGCACTCGACCTGCGGCGAGTGCTCCTATTGCCGGAGAGGCCTCGAAAACCTTTGCGACCGCGGACGCTTCACCGGCTGGGACGCCGACGGCGGCTATGCCGAGGCGATGGTCGTGCCGGAAGGGTTTGCCTATCCGCTCCCCGCGACTTTCTCCAACCTCGCCGTGGCGCCGCTGCTCTGCGCGGGCATCGTGGGTTATCGCTCGTTCCGCCTGAGCAACGCGAAAGCCGGCGACCGCGTCGGCCTCTACGGCTTCGGCGCCTCGGCACACATCATTCTTCAAGTGGCGCGGCACGCAGGCTGCGAGGTGTATGTGTTCACGCGAAGCGCGGGCCATCAGCAGCTGGCGCGCCAGATGGGCGCGGCCTGGGTGGGGCGGGCCGAAGAAACGCCGCCCGAGCGGCTCGATGCGGCAGTGATTTTCGCGCCTGTGGGCGCGCTAGTGCTCGAAGCCCTGCGCGTGCTCCGCAAGGGCGGAACGGTTTCGCTCGCCGACATTACCATGACGCCCATTCCCGCGATTGACTACGACCGGTTGCTATACCACGAGCGCATGATTCGGAGCGTCGCCAACGCTACGCGCCAAGACGCGCGCGAATTTCTGGCCCTCGCCGCCGAGATTCCGGTGCGGGCGGAAACCGAGATCTTCCCGCTGGAGCGGGCCAACGAGGCCCTGCAAGCCCTGAAGGCCAGCCGGATTCACGGCGCGGGCGTGCTGGAAATCCCCTAGGGGCGGGCCTGGTGCCCGTCCGCCACAGGTCGCCCACGAGGAGTGCTCCTCCGGGGAGGACATCATGTCACAGTTTTCCCGTCGCCATCTCCTGCAGCGCGCCGCCGCACTTACGGCCGCCGTCCCCGCCGCGGCGGGGGCTGAGGCGATTAACACCCAGGTCGCATTCAGCGCACCGGAGACCGAAATCATTCCTCTCGCGGGCGAGTGGCGCTTCATCGCGCTGACGTCGGAAACCGCCCCCGCGTTGGAAGCATCCCCCGAAAAACTCGACGCGAGCGCGTGGGAGCGGATCCGCGTGCCCCATACCTGGCAAACCATCGAGGGTTTCGCCGAATTCCGCGGCACCGCCCTCTACCGAACTCAGTTTTTCGCGCCCGCCGCGTGGGCGGAGAAGGTCGTCCGCATCGAGTTCGAAGCCGTCACCCACAGCGCCACCGTCTGGGTGAACAACCTCCAGGTGGGCGAGCATCTCCGCAAGGGTTACACTGCATGGAAGCTGGATATCACCCGCGCCCTCCAGTTCGGCGCCATGAATACGCTGACGGTGCGCGTGGACAACCGCTTCAACACGCGCATGCTGCCGCGCGAGAAGTCGTACGACTGGTGCTCGGACGGCGGCATCATTCGTCCCGTCTCACTCCTCGTCACGCCGCCTGTTTTCATCGAAGGCCTCGAAGTGGAGGCCGAGCCGCTGCTCAATGATTCGAAGACGGATTTGAAAAGTGGCGTGGCGTTATCCGATTTGAAGCTGCGGGCCGTGGTCCGCAATGCCGGCAAGGATGGGGGAGAAGTAAGAGTCAAGTTCGCCATCCGCGAAGAGCCGCGCCTGACGGCGAACCTCGCCGCCTACGAGTCCCGCGCCCAGCGCATCGGGCCGGGCGCCACCGAAACGTTCCTGGCGGCGGGGCGCGACCGGCTGCAGCTCTGGCACTTCGATCGCCCGCACCTCTATGGCGCTGTGGCCGAGCTTGAATGGGAGGGCCGAGCCGTTCACACCGTCTCCCAGACCTTCGGGGCGCGCAAGTTCGAGGTGAAGGACGGCGGGTTTCACTTGAACGGGGAGCGCGTGCGGCTGATGGGCGTTGAACGCATGGCCGGCAGCCATCCCGACCACGGCATGGCCGAGCCGGCGTCGTGGATGGAACACGACCACCGCGATCTTAAAGAACTCAATTGCGTCTTCACGCGCGTGCACTGGCCGCAGGACCGTCGTGTGCTCGATTTCTGTGACCGCCACGGCATTCTGATGCAGGAAGAAGTTCCCGCCTGGGGTCCCGACACTTTCGCCGGCATGAGCGTAGAGCCATCCAATGAAATCATGCAGAACGGCCTCGAACAGTTGCGCGAAATGATTGCGCGCGACCGCCATCACCCTTCCATCGTCGCCTGGGGACTCTGCAATGAAGTGAATGGACAAAGTCCGCCCGCACAGAAATTCATCCGGAGGATGGCCGAGGAGGCCCGAAAGTTCGATCCCGCGCGACTGTTGACCTACGCGTCCCACTCGCTCTACCAGCATCCCGAGCTCGACGTGGCGGGTGAACTGGACTTCATCTCCTTCAATGAATATTACGGAAGCTGGCGTGCAGGCGACGCCGGCTCGCTGCGCGAAAACCTGAAAAGAATCCACCAGGCCTTCCCCGCCAAGCCCATTGTGATTTCCGAGTACGGTTTCTGCGAGTGTGCGCCCGGCCACCAGGGTGGCGACGCGCGTCGCATCGACATCTTGCGAAACCACACCGCGGTGATGCGGGAATCGGAATTCGTCGCCGGGGCGATCTTCTTCTGTTACAACGACTATCGCACGCACATCGGCGACAAGGGCGTGGGCGCACTCCAGCAGCGGGTGCACGGCGTCGTAGACGTTTATGGAAATCGCAAGCCGTCGTTCGAAGCCCTGCGCGCCGAGGCGAGTCCCTTTTCCGAACTGACCGTCGTGGTGAACGGCCGCTGGATCACGGCGTCCCTCATGGCACGGAACACGCTGCCTTCCTATACCCTGGAGGGCTACACGATGCGCGCCATCGTCTACGGCTTCGGCGACCTGCCGATGGAGCAGACCAGCGTCGCCCTGCCGCGCCTCGCGCCGGGCGAAGGCATTCTTCAGGAAGTGTCATTCGAGGAGCAGTCCCCCCGCCGTATCCGCGTCGATTTGCTACGTCCCTCAGGCGACTCCGCCATCACCGCGTGGTGGACACCTTCGTAGCGCCGGCATCCTGCCGGCCGTGGCACGGGCGTCTCGCCCGTGGACTCGCGCAGGGTGCGCGTGCTGCATCCCGGCGGCGATGGGAAACCGCCGCTACAGTTATTATTCTGCCTTCGGGTATCATGGAGTTATTCGATCCGGAGGTGAGGGCGCCATGATTCGGGAACGCGTCGCAGTTGTCGCTATCGTCCTGTTGTCCACGGTTTGCGGTTTGAATGCGGCGGAACCCGTCGCGCTCGTACGGCAGGGGAAGACGGTCAAGATCACCATCGGCGGGAAGCCGTTCGCCACATACTTTTTCGGGGATGCCAGTCCCAAACCTTACCTGTACCCGCTCCGGACGGCTTCGGGAGCCGTGCTCACGCGAGGCTTCCCCATGGAGAAGATCCCCGGCGAAAGCGTCGATCATCCGCATCACCGCGCGCTGTTCTTTGCGCACGGGGACGTGAACGGTGTGGACTTCTGGACCGAAGCCGCGCATGCCGAGACCGCACCCGTCCACGCCGGCGGGCAGGCCGTTCAGGTCTCGCACCAATTTCCCCACGGGCGCACGGTCTTCGTGAAACTGCTCCGGGCGAAAGGCGGCCCAGACTCGGGAAGGCTGGCGGCACGCTTCCATTTGGAAGGTCCCGGGAACGAAACAATCGCTGAGGAAACGCAGTCCTACACTTTTCACGGCGACGAAACCACACGAACCATTGATTGCGAATTCACAATTCGCGCCCTCAAAGTCCCGGTGAAGCTGGGCGACACCAAGGAAGGCACCTTCGCCATTCGCGTGGCGAATGCTCTAGAGGAAGGCTCGGGCATGATCATGACCGACTCGGAGGGCCGCTCGGGCGAAAAGCAGATCTGGGGCAAGCGTGCTAACTGGGTGGACTACTCGGGTGCGGTCGGGGGGCGCTCGGTCGGGATCGCCATTTTCGACCACCCGTCGAATCCCAAGCATCCCACCTACTGGCACGCGCGCGGCTACGGCCTGTTTGCCGCCAATCCCTTCGGCGAGCGCGACTTCTACAACGACCCGAAGCGCGACGGCAGCTTAACTATCCCCGCCGGCGGGTCTCTGACATTTCGCTATCGCGTCCTGATTCACGAGGGCGACGCGGCGGCGGCACGCGTGGCGGAAGCGTGGGCCCGATATGCGACAGGAAAGTAAGCGGGGCCCGGTTTCGCCGCGGACTTCTGCTCGCGGTGCCGCCCTCGCGCTCCTGCTGCTCAGCTCGGCCATTATCGCGCGCGCTGAAAAGCCCCTTCCCGCCACACCGCCGCGCAAACTCATCGCACTGACCTTTGACGATGGGCCGCGGCCCTACGTATTGATCGGGCGCAAAGCCGAGGAGGGCGGGCCCGCGCCCGGCTTGCTGGATCTACTCGACCACGAGAAGGTGAAGGCGACCTTCTTCGTCATGGGCTTCCGTCTCGCCAAAACCGCCGACGACTATTGCCGCAAGATCGGCGTGGGAATGAGTTGCCGCGAGGCCGCCGCCGAAGTTCATCGTCGGGGACACGAAATTGAAAATCATACTTACGGCCACGGGCCGTTCTCGCGAATGAAGAAGCAATACGGCGAGGAATGGATCCTGAACGACATTGACCGGGCCTCGCGGGTCGTGCAGTCGGTTACTGGCGAACCGACACGCTATGTCCGCCCGCCGGAGTGGGACCTGTGGCCCGAATTGCGCCAGCGCATCGAGGCGCGCGGTTACGCCGTGATGATGAAGTCGAATCAGACATTCAAGGAACCGGCGGCACGCAAAGACGTGGACACGCAGGATTATGTCTTCACTTATTTGCCGGAATCGAAGGCGCCCGTGGAGACTTTGCGGAAGTATGTTTTGGAAAGGATCGCGCAGCGCGAGAAGCGCGGCATCTTCACCCACGTGCTGGTCTTTCACGAACTGCCGCTGACCGCGACCACGCTAAAGACTCTCATTCCTGACCTGAAGCAGCGCGGCTACGAATTCCTATTGCTGCGCGACTACATGAAGGCCGCTCGGCTGTAGGGGGGTCTGCGACCCCCGCCCGCCACTGCTGCCCGAATGCGGGGGTTATGGCCCGCGCTAAAGCGGGCGGCCATGAAGGCCGCCTCTACGCTTCGGACTCCTTGGGTTTGCGCCGGGCCGGAGTCTTACGCGCTTTGTTCTTTGTGCCGCGGGTGGGGCGAGACTTGCGCGTCTTCTTCTCGGGCGCTTCGGCGGCGGGCACGGCGGCCGTCTCCGCGGCCTCCCCGGCGGCGTCGGGCGCGGATTCCTCCGCCACCTCGCCGGGCGGCATGGCTTCCTGCCAGCGGGTCTCACCGGCCACGGGAATCGCCTCTGATGCCACCTCAGCTTCGAGAGGAACGCCAGCAGGGGGTTCCTCAGCAGCCGCAGCGACCGCGGCCGCCGCTGCCGATAGCGGGAACACCCGCCACGTGCCTTTGTGATCGCGATGCAGGCGCAGCATGCCCTCCCGTTGCGCCTCGTGCAGGAGGTCGAGAATGGCGCGGAAGCCGTGGCGGCGCGCGTCGTAGTCGAGCCCCACGTTGCGCAGCGCCTGGCTGATCTGGCGGAGATAGAGCGGCTTGCCCGGCGCTTTTTGGCCCGCTTCCGCCACCGTCTTGCGAAGCAGGTTCATGGCTTCCAATGTCACTTCGGAGGTAGCGGTCGGCGGCGACGGTTCGGCGGGAGCTTCCGCCGTTTCTGGTGCGACGGGAACAGCCTCCACCGGTTCGGGGGTTTCCGGCAGCGGAGCCGGCGCAGGGGCGGCGGATTCCACCTCGCTTTCGATCGCTTCGACGAGATGGCCGCGCTCGGTGCGTTTCAGGCGGACCAGTCCGGCGCGCTCCATCTTCTGCATGAACTCCAAGAAAGTTCCCGCGCCGTAATCGCGCTCGCTGAAGGTGGGATCAAGCTGAAGCAACGTGCTCTTCAGCAGTCCGACCTGGGGCGAAACTTCGCGCTCCTCGAGAATCTTAAGGGCGCGTTGCACGTTGGAAAGCGCCGATGAGAGCGGCCGCGTGTCGGCGGCGGCGCGTCCGCCGCCGCGCGCGGTGCGCGACTGGCGCGGCGACTCCTGTCCGCGCAGCAGGTTCTCGTAGCTGATAAACTCGTGACAGTTGCGCTGCATGATGCCGCTGGTGAAAGCCCGTCCCCCCACCACGAACACGCGCTTGTCGTACTGCTTCAGCTTCTCCACCAGCGCGATAAAGTCGCTGTCGCCGCCCACGATGACGAAGCCATTGATGTAAGGCCGGTTGAACGCCATCTCCAGCGCGTCGAGCGCCAGATTGATGTCAGCGCCGTTCTTGTCGCCGCGCGGCGTCACGTTGCGCTGCACCATCTGCACGGCGTGCTGGCTCATCTGGCGGCTGTACTCGCCCGCCTTGGGCCAGTCGCCGTATGCCACCTTGCTCATGACCTCGCCGCGCTCTTTGAGCGCCTCGAGCACCAGGGACACTTCAAAGTCTTTTCCCAGCGTCTCTTTGACGCCGATCTGGATGTTGTCAAAATCAATGAACACGGCAAGTTTCAGCCGTTCTTCTGCCATAAAGCTTCTTTTCCTTTCGGGCCGCAGTCGCGGGTTGAAGGGAGATCACGCGGAGGGCCTCTGTTTCTATGATACCGCCGAAGGCCCCCGCTTGTCTCGCGAATGAAGACCCCCCGAACGGTCGGCGCCCTCCCCGCACCCCCTCCGACCTTGGTGGCTCTTCCTCCGGCACCGGAAAGGCATCAAGAAATCCGGCGGCTGGCCGATTATCAGCCTGGAGAAATAACGGCACGACTATTAACTCATCGGTATACAACCTCTGCAAAATTCTGTCACTTTGACTACCCGAACATGCCCATTTGTGCTAGGATTCGTGCGCGCAGGCGGTCCAAACCGTTGATTCTCTGTAAAACCGGTGGGTGGTAAGAGGCGGCGGGGTTGGAATTCTGCGTGCATAAAGGAAGCAGGATACCTGTCGGCAGAGTGGGGCCAAGACCCGCACCGTCGGCCATCCGGAAGCGAAGGAGACAAAGCCGTGATATCCCGAGACTCGAAGGGTTTCTCACTCATTGAACTGCTGATTGTCGTGGCGATTATCCTGATTATCGCCGCCATCGCGATTCCCAATCTGCTGCGCAGCCGTATCGCCGCCAATCAGGCGTCCGCCATCGGCAGCATTCGCGTGATCAACACCGCCGAGGTGACCTATTCCTCGAGCTATGGCCGGGGATTCTCCTCCACTCTCGCGGAACTGGGCCCGCCCGCCAGCGGTCCCGTCTCCTCCTCCGCCGCCGGGTTGATTGACAGCGTCCTGGCCAGCGGAACCAAGAGCGGGTACAACTTCACCTACTCGCCCACCCTGCCCGATGCTGGGGGCCGTTATAACGGCTATGATTTGAACGCGAACCCTGCCGTCTTCGGCCAAACGGGGTCGGCGTACTACTTCACCAACCAGACCCACGTTATCCGCGGCAACATGACGGGGCCAGCCTCGGCGTCAGACTCTCCGGTGGCCAACTGATTCTCATTTCACCGCAGTCCTGCCGAGCGCCTGACCCCGAACGCCGCCGTCGGGATGAGTTGCCAACGGCTTCCTTTCACAAACGGTACGGCCAAGAAGACAGGCCGATCCTGAGTTCCCCGCTCTATTTAGTGCGTCCCGCCGAAATTTTGCGGACCAGCATCGTCTGAGCATCCGCCATGTAAACGATGCCCTGCGCGTCGACGGCCACGGCCACCGGATTACCCAGATTGGCGCTGGTAGCAGGAATCTTGTCCCCGTTGTAGCCGTGCGGTTGGCCGCTCCCGGCAATCGTGGTGATCTTCCCGTCCGTGCCCACCTTCCGCAGGCGTAAATTGTTTGTATCAGCAATTAACACATTCCCGGAGCTGTCAAGGGCGACTCCGCGGGGGGTGCAAAGAGCGGCTTCAGTCGCCGGACCTCCGTCGCCCCTGAACGCGCAGGTTCCATCGCCAGCAATCGTGGTGATGATTCCATTGCTGTCCACTTTGCGCACCCGATTGTTGTAGGTGTCACCAATGTAGAGGGTCCCCGTGCCATCCACCGCCAACCCGTAAGGGCCGTTTAAGTAAGCGGTAGTGGCCGGGATCCCGTCGCCGTTGTAGCCGCAGTTAAAGTCGACCCCGGCGACGGTCCTGGACCCATAATCAGGAGGAACGAACTTGCGGATAACGCACGCGTAGTCGTCCGCAGCGTAGAGATTGCCGTCGCTATCGAGAGCCACAGAAACGAGGCTAGACTCCCAATCCTGGAAGAGAGTGGTGATGTTTCCCGAACTGTCCACCCGACGCAATGCCCCGTTGTACGTGTCGGCGATGAACACTTCGCCCGCCGGGTTCACCGCCACGCCCCAGGGATAATTCACCATGGCCGACGTGGCCGTGCCGTCGCCGTTGTTGCCGCTGATCCCCGTGCCGGCGATGGTCGAAATCTTGCCGGAAGAATCGACCTTGCGGATACGGTGATTGTACGTGTCGGCAATGTAAAGGTTCCCCGCCGCATCCACGGCCAGGTTCGAAGGCTCGTTCAAGCTTGCCACTGTTGCCTTCTTCCCGTCCCCCAGGTAGCCTCCGGCAAGGGTGGTCACCAACTGCGACGCTTGGTTGATCTTGCGGACGCGTTGATTCCCAAGATCGACAATGATGAGATTCCCGGAAGCGTCATAGGAAAGCCCCGTGGGCATTGAGAAGGAACTTTCAAGCGCCTGGTGCCCGCCGCCGTCGAAACCCTGAGAGGACCCAGCGACCGTTGAAACGAGACGCGTATTCAAGTCCACCTTCCGGACTCGATGGCGCCCGGCGTTACTGATTAACAGGTTCCCGGCACCGTCGAAAGCTAATGCGCGCGGGTTCCCCATCCTGGTCTCCGTGGCAAATGAGCCGTCGTCACTGAAACCAGGCAGGCCATTCCCCGCATACGTCGTGATGGTTCCCGCGTTCAAATCGACTTTGCGCACTCGGTGGTTCCCGGTGTCCGCGATGTAGAGATTTCCCGCGTTGTCCGGCAGGACGCCACGGGGCTGGTTCAACGTCGCCGAGGTTGCCGGGCCACCGTCCCCGAGATCGTCCGCCGGGTCGTTTCCTTCCCCATCGATCGAACCGGTCCGAACTCCTTGCCCGGCCACGGTCGTGATGATCCCGGTGGTCGCATCCACCTTTCGCACCACGCTATCGAAACCGTCTGAGAAATAAAGATTCCCCTGGGAATCCAGCGCGACTCCCCAAGGGTAGTTCAGGCTGGCAGCCGTCGCCGGTCCGCCATCACCGGAGTATCCCGCGGTGCCATTGCCCGCCACGGTGGTGATGATCCCTTTGCTATTCACGCGGCGGATCCTGTGCTGGCCCTGGCAAGCGATGTAGAGGTTCCCTGCTGCATCCAAAGCGATGCCCGTGGGGAAATCCAGTTGGGCCGTGACGGCGCGGATGCCGTCACCATTGAAGCCCGCGATCCCGGTGCCGACGATCGTGGTAATCAATCCCGAGGGGGCCACCCTGCGAATACGGTGCTGAGCTAGTGTTGTGTAACATAAATACGTTGACTAATTAGGGCGACCCTGATATGCTT
>CAZHKT010000138.1:0-9876 GCA_964533045.1 uncultured Acidobacteriota bacterium
CATCATCGGGTTTCGCGGCGACAAGCAGCGGGGCCTCGCGGCCATGGAGCGCGCGGCGCGGGAAGGAAAGTACTCGCGCATCGAGGCGCAGCAGTTTCTCGCCATCTTCTATTTCCGCGAAAAACGCTACGACGAGGCCCTCGCCATCATGCAGCAGGTCGCGCGCGACTTCCCCCGGAATTTTGTGGTGCTTCAGCACCTGGCGCGCACCTACAAGACCCAGGGCAAGTGGCAAAAGGCGGCGGAGACCTACGACCTCATGCTCTCGCGGTACCGCTCGGGCGCGCCCGGCTACGAGAAATTGCCCCTGGCCAAGGTCCTCTACCAGGCCGGGGAGGCCTACGCCAAAGCGGGTGACTTCCCGCGCGCCCGGCAGCTTTACGCGGAAGCGGAAAAAGCCCCCGGCGACAGCATCTTCGTTTTTCGCGCCGCGCTCGCCGTCGCCCACGAAGACCAGCAGATGAATCGCATCGAGGAGGCCCGCCGCCGCTTCCAGCGCGTCGCTAGCGCCGTGCCCTGGAGCGAGGAGGGTAAGGCCGCCCAGGACGGCCTCAGAAAACTCCATTGATCACGCCTTTGCTGGCACCGGCGGCGCCCTCAACGCCGCTCTTGCGTAGCGTCGGCCTTCAGGCCGACACCATGCTGGCGACCTGAAGGTCGCCGCTACTTCTTCCACGGCGGCGTCTCGGGCAGGAGCTTCTCGAACTCCGCGAGGCGCGTGGCTTCGTAGTGGCCGGCATAGGTTCCGTTAAAGAACCGATCCGCAGCTTCCCGGTAGAATCGCTCCCACGATTCCTCCTCGTGGCCGGGATTGATCGGATAGAAGAGCGCCCCGTTGGCCTTGGCGGCGGCGCAGTCGCCCGGCGCGTCGCCGATCATCAGCACGTGATCCGGGGCGTACCGCCCCGCACCCG
Source organism: uncultured Acidobacteriota bacterium (assembly GCA_964533045.1). Taxonomy (GTDB): domain Bacteria; phylum Acidobacteriota; class Terriglobia; order UBA7540; family UBA7540; genus JACQNR01. The sequence continues at coordinate 915 of CAZHKT010000138.1, forward strand.
CGGCCAGTTTCAGATGCTCCTTCTTGCTGCCCATTTCCTGCCCGGCGATCACGGCGGCGTATTGGGCGATGTCGTGCTCGGCCCACTCGCGCTCCAGGGCTTCGCCCGGGGTCGCGGATACGCAGATAATGTCAGCCCGGCTGCGGATCTTTTCCACGCTCTCACGGAAGAAGGGAAACGGCGGGACGCCGCGCACCATCTCCTCCACCGTGCGGTTCGAGGCTTCGCTCCATTCGAGCGTGCGCTGGAGGATCGGGTCGCCGGTTCGGGCGATCTCGGCTTTCAGCGTGCCATTGCTGAGAACTCCCCCTGCGGCGCACCACGCCTCAAGCGTCGGAACTTCGGGAATCCTGATGCGGCGGCACGGTTCGGGCCATTCGCGTAATACCGCGAGAACTTTGGCCAAGGCCGGAAACCTATTGATTCCTCGCCACTTAGAATAAAGATTTACGAATTCCCAGGCGGCCCGGGCGTACTTCGAAACCGCCTGCAGATTCCAGTACTTGATGGCGTTGGGGGCGAAGCACTCCTTGTGCTTGATCTCCATGCTGTCGAAGACGCAGCCATCGGAATCAATGCCGATGAAGAAGTGGTGTTGGGGCCTGAAATTGAGCAGCTTTTCCTGAGGGGACCCTGTCATGGAACGGCAGCCTCCGCGCGGCATTATACATGGACGACTCACTTAATCATCACCATGCACTTCCCAAATTGCCCCATCCTTTGTGTTCAATAACATCGCGGCTTCGTTCCGAAGACTCTCTGGTTTGTCCAAGGGGGAGCGGGCTACGGCGGGCGAGCCCGATGGCTCCTCCACGAGTAGTCTAACACGTGTAGCCTCTACAGTGAAGCGGCGGCATCGGGCGGCCGGCGGGTCGGCAGCGTTCTGAAGTCGCCACGCCCGGGTCGCCGGAAGGGGGATGGCGAGGGCATGGCGGCCGTGGCCGTCCGCGGGCGGGACCACGGTCGAATCGGGACAGGCGCCCGCGCCCCGTCAGGCCGACGAACCCGGTGCGGCGTTTTTCTTGCAATTGGAGGCCGTCAGGACTATACTTTTAATGGCGAACGCACATGGTGGGCGAAAGCCCACTTTTTTGTTGGTGCAGCTTGGCGGGGATTCCGTCGTAGCCCCGAGCTTCAGCTCGGCAAAATGCTGGCCTAAAGGCCGGCGCTACGCGAAGCCGTGCCACGGTCTCCCGTCGAGGCGCTGGGCGGGCTAGTGTGCCAATGGCAGTTGATTTGGAAGCAATCCGGCAGATGGCCGAGCGCGTGGCCGTTTCGGAAGGCCTGGCGCTGGTGGATGTGGAACTGAAGGGCGCGCGCGCCAACCAGGTCCTGCGGGTGTTCATCGACAAGCCGGGCGGCGTCACCCACGCCGACTGCCAGTTGGTGAGCGAGCAAATGAGCGCTATGCTGGATGTGGAAGATTTGATTCCGGGGCATTACGTGCTGGAGATTTCCTCGCCCGGCCTCGACCGCGAATTGCGCCGCGAGAGCGAGTACCGGCATTTCACCGGCCGCCGGGCGCGCCTGGCACTGCGCGAGCCGGTGGGCGCGCAGAAGGTCTTTGAGGGCCGGCTGGCCGGCTGCGAAGCGGGCCGCGTGCGGCTGGACTTGGGCGAGCAGGGAGTTGCGGAATTCGAGCTTTCGAATATCACGAAAGCCAGGCTGATCGTCGAACTGTAAGTTGCCGGGATCCGGGACTCGGATTTCGGGTTGGGGACCCGAACCCCGAATGCCCGACCCCGAGCGGGGGGAGTGAGAGTGTCAACCAGTCTTCTGTACCAAACGATTGACATGCTGAGCCGCGAGAAGGGCATCGACCCGCAAATCATCATTGCCGCGGTTGAGGACGCCATTCTGGTGGCGACGCGGAAGTATTACAAGAGCAATGAAGACCTCCGCTCGCACTTCGACAAGGAGACGGGCGTGGTTCACGTCCACGCCGTCAAGCGGGTGGTGGAAGAAGTGACCGATCCCAATCTGGAAATCAGCGTGGCGGAGGCGCGCCAGCTCAACCCCGACGCGGCGCCGGACATGGAGATTCAGATTCCCAAGAATACGGAAGTTCTGGGGCGCATCGCCGCGCAGACGGCCAAGCAGGTCATCTTTCAGAAGGTGCGCGAGGCCGAGCGTGACACCGTCTTTGCCGAGTACAACAGCCGCGTCGGCGAGCTGGTGAACTGCACGGTGAAGCGCACGGAAGGGCCCGACATCATCGTGGACCTGGGCCGCACCGAAGCCCGGCTGCCGCGGCGCGAGCAGTCGCGCCTGGAAACCTATCAGGTGGGCGACCGGATCCGCGCCGTCATCACTGCGGTGGACCGCCAGGCGCGCGGGCCGCAGGTGATCGTCTCCCGCGCCGACGCCCAGCTGGTGCAGCGGCTCTTCGAAATGGAAGTGCCGGAGATCTATGACGGCACGGTGGTGATTCGCTGCATCGCGCGGGAGGCGGGGGAACGCACCAAGGTCGCCGTTTACTCCAAGGACCCGGACGTGGATTGCGTGGGCGCCTGCGTCGGCATGAAGGGCATGCGCGTGCAATCCATCGTGCGCGAACTGCGGGGCGAGAAGATCGACATCATTGAATACAGCGAGGACCCGGTGGTGTTCGCCGCCAACGCCCTGAGCCCGGCCAAGATCAATCACGTCTCCATCGTGGACGCGGAAGAGAAGCACCTCGAAGTCATTGTGGAGGACGCGCAGCTTTCCCTGGCCATCGGCAAGAAAGGCCAGAACGTGCGGTTGGCGGCGAAGCTGCTGGGCTGGCGCATTGACATCAAGAGCGAGGAAGAGAAGCGGCAGGAGATCGAGTCGCAGATGGCGCAGATGGCGCTGCGCGGCGCGCCCATCACTCACCTGGAGGGCCTGGGTGAGAAGACTCTGGGGAAACTGCGCGAGCACGGCATCGAGACCGTCGAGCAACTGGCGCAGATGACGCCGGAGGAACTGATTCAGATTCCGGGCATCGGCGAGAAGACGGTGGAGCGCATCCGTCGCGTGGTGACGGATTACTTCGAAACCGCGCAAGCCGCCGCCGACCAGGCCGCCGCCGACGCCCAGGCCGCGGCGGAAGCCGAAGCTGCCGCGCAAGCGGCGGCGACGGAAGCCTTCCGGGCCGATTCCGGGCCTGCCATCGAGCCGAGCACGACGGAAGAGCCATCCGCCGCGAGCGCGGAAGTGGAATCGCCGCCAGCCGCGGCGAGCGAAGCGGGCGAAACGCCCCCATCTGAAGAAAAGGGAGGGACCGAATAATCGAATTTGAGGTGCATGGCACTCGGAAGTTGGGGCGCACCGACCACGGCCCTTTTCGCCTCGGGCGGAGAGCGGAGCGGGGAGACAAAGCAGAACCGATGAGTAAGATTCGCATTAACGATTTGGCACGCGAGCTTGAAGTCAAGAGCAAAGCGATCCTCGAAATGTTGCCGACGATCGGGATCACCGACAAGCGGTCGCATTCGAGCGCGCTGGAGGCGGAGGAGGCCGAGAAGGTGCGCGCCCACTTCCGGGCGGCGGCGGGCGGCGCCGAGCCGGTCGAGCCGGCTGTTCCTGCCCCCGCGGAGGCTCCCGCGCCCGCCCCCCCGCCGTCTGCCCCCACGGCCCACGCCGAGAAGAAGGAAATTCATATTCCGCTGGGCGATCACAAGCCCTTGACCAAGAGCCTGGCGGAGATTAAGGCGGAGGCGCGCAAGGCGCTCCACACCCCCCCACCGCCGCCACCGTCTCGCCATCTGGAAAAGCCGGCCGCGCCACCGCCCCCTGCGGCTGCGCCCGTTGCTACCGGAGCTCCGGTGGCTCCTGTTCGCCCGGCCGTGCTGCGCCCGGTGGCGACCCCGGCCGCCCCTGCCGCGCCGGCCAAGCCGATTGCTCCCGCTCCCGAAGCCAAGGCGCCTGCGCCGGTGGCCAAGGCGGGTGCGGCGGCGCCGGTCAAGGCGGCGTCGACTTCAACGCTGCCCACGCCTCCGGCCAGACCGATTAAGTCCCTGAAGCCGATTCGCAAACTCGATCCCTCTGCCAGTCAGCCGATCTATCCGCCGGTCGCCTCGGCCAAGGGCGCCCCGGCGCGGCCGGCGGTGGTCCGCAGACCCGGCGAACCACGTCCCATGCATCCGACGGCGAGGCCAGCCGCTGGCGGCGCGGCGGGCCGTGCCATGCCGTTGGCACGCACCGGCACCCCGCATGCTATGCCACGTCCGGCGGCGCCCCCGCCCCGGCCGATTTCGGTCGAAGAAATCCCCATCACGCGCAAGATCACCATCACCGAGGGCGTTTCGGTCAAAGAGCTTTCAGAGAAGCTCGAAGCGCGCGCCAAGGACGTGATCAAGAAACTGCTGGAAAAGGGCATTTTCGCCACGATCAACCAGACCCTCGACAGCCAGACGGCCGCGGAAATTTCGCGTTATTTTGGCGCGGAAGTTTCGGTGATTTCCTTCGAGGAAGAAGTGACCTCGGAAGTGGAAGAGGCCGATCGGCCGGAGGACCTGGTTCCCCGCGCGCCGGTCGTCACCGTCATGGGCCACGTGGACCACGGCAAGACCTCGCTGCTGGACGCCATCCGCGAAACCTCGGTGGCGGCGCGCGAAGCGGGCGGCATCACGCAGCACATCGGCGCGTATCAGGTCGAGGTTCAGAACCGCAAAATTGTCTTCCTCGATACGCCGGGCCACGAGGCCTTCACCATGATGCGCGCGCGCGGCTCGAAGGCCACCGACATTGTGGTGCTGGTGGTGGCCGCCGACGACGGCATCATGCCGCAGACGATGGAAGCGATTAACCATGCCCGCGCCGCCAAGGTGCCCATCGTTGTGGCCATCAACAAGATCGACAAGCCCGATGCCCAGCCGGAACGGGTCAAGCGCCAGCTGGCCGATCAGGACCTGATGCCGGAAGAGTGGGGCGGGCAGACGGTGACAGTGGAAGTCTCGGCCAAGCAGAAGAAGAATCTGAACCTGCTGCTGGAGATGATTCTGCTGGTCGCCGACATGCAGCAACTGAAAGCGAACCCGAAACGTCCGGCGACGGGCACGGTGCTCGAAGCCAAGCTGGACCGCGGCCGCGGCCCGGTGGCCACCGTGCTGGTGCAGAACGGCACCTTGCGCGTGGGCGATGCCTTCATCATCGGTTCGATCTACGGCAAGGTGCGCGCCATGTTTGACGACCGCGGGCGGCCGGTGCTGGAAGCGCCGCCCTCGACGCCCGTGGAAGTGCTCGGTCTGGAAGACGTGCCGCAGGCCGGGGACAGAATCCTGGTGATCGAAGACACCGCCAAGGCGCGGCAGATCGCCCTCCACCGCCAGGCCAAGCTGCGCGATGCGGCGCTGGCCAAGAGCGCGCGGCTCACGCTCGAACAGTTGCACGCGCGCATGGCGGCGGGCGACGTCAAGGAACTGGCGCTCATCATCAAGGCCGACGTGCAGGGCTCGGTGGAAGTGCTGGTGGATACGCTCAACAAGCTGAGCACCGACAAAGTGAAGGTGAAGGTGATCCACGCCGGCGTCGGGGCCATCAACGAGACGGACGTGCTGCTGGCGTCGGCCTCGAACGCCGTCATTATCGGCTTCAGCGTCCGCCCGGAGCGCAAGGCGGCGGAACTGGCCCAGCTCGAGGGTGTGGATATCCGGCTGCACACCATCATTTACAATGTCACCGACGAAATCAAGAAGGCCATGACCGGACTGCTGGCCGCCCAGACCCGCGAAATCGTGCAGGGGCATGCCGCGGTGCGCGAGACCTTCCGCATTTCCAAGGTGGGCACGGTGGCCGGTTGCCGCGTCGAGGATGGCAAGATTTCCCGCGACGCCAAGCTGCGCCTGCTGCGCGACAACGTGGTGATCTACGAAGGAAAGGCCCGATCGCTGCGCCACTTCAAGGAAGACGTCAGCGAGGTGCGCAGCGGGATGGAGTGCGGCATCGGTTTGGAGAATTTCAACGACGTGAAGGTCGGCGACGTCATCGAGGCCTATACCGTGGAAAAGGTCGCTCCGGCGGAAATTCTGGCGGATTCCTGGCAGAAGTCCGCCGCCGAGCAGCCGGCGCGGCGCCAGTGAGGGGTTGAAGCCGCCCCCGGAATTTCCCGGTTCAGGGCCAAACCCGGTGAATGTCTGCCCAAGGTCATGCCTGTCGGTCTGCTGACGCTCGAAATCCAGATCCCTTATTCCCACTCGCTGAAGGAAAAGAGGGCGGTCCTGCTGAAAGTGCGCGACCGGCTGCGCCAGCGCTTCAACGTGGCGGTGGCCGAACTGGAGCATCAGGACCTCTGGCAACGTGCCACGCTGGGCGTCGTTTCCATCTCCGACAGCCAGAAGGTCCTGGACGGTGTGTTTCAGCTCGTTTTGAAGGAGACGGAACGTATCCTCGGCGACGATGTGGCGGACCACCATATTGAGTATTTGTGACTTGGCGATTCAGCGGCGGAGTAATGGGATGAACGGGATGGCCGGACACCAGGATCGCCAGATCGCCAAATCCCCCGATCGCTAATGAACCCGTACGGCTATCGCCAGGAGCGTCTTGCCGGCCAGATTCGGATGGAGGTGGCGGAAATCGTCGCCGGGGAGTTGCAGGATCCGCGCATCGGCTTCGCCACCGTGACGCGCGCCGAGCTCAGTCCCGACCTACGCCACTGCCGCGTGCTTGTGGCGGTGCGGGGCAGCGAAAGCGAGCAGCACCAGACGCTGGCCGGCCTCTCTTCCGCCGCCGGTTACGTGCGCCGCGAACTGGCCCAGCGGCTCCAGCTGAAGCGCGCCCCGCACATCGTCTTCGTCCTCGACCGCGGCGAGGAGAATCAGGAGCGGGTGGAGCAGATGCTGAAACATTTGAGAGAGGGCTGAGGAAATTGGTGACGGCGCGAGGGGGCGAAGGAATGGTTTCCCTTTGAATCGCCCAAACGCCCCATCACGGAAGAGCGGCGTTCATGCCCGATTGGACCGAACCAGAGATCTCCGGGGTTTACATTATTGACAAGCCCGCGGGCCTCACCTCGCACGACGTGGTGGCGCGTTTGCGGAAGATTCTCCATACGCGCCAGGTGGGCCACTTCGGCACGCTCGACCCCTTCGCGACCGGCGTGCTGCCCGTCTCGGCGGGCAAGGCGACGCGCTTTGCCCAGTTCTATTTGAAATCGCGCAAGGCGTATACCGGCGTGATTCGTTTCGGGTTCGCCACCGACACCTATGATGCGACGGGCCAGCCCGCCGGTGTGGCGGCGCCTTGCCACATCGATGCCTCCGCGCTGAATGTCATTTTCACCGAGCTCACCGGCAGAATTTTGCAGACGCCTCCGCCGTTTTCCGCCAAGCGCGTGGACGGCAAGCGCGCATACGAACTGGCCCGGCAGCGGAAGCCCGTCGAGCTTCAGCCCGTGGAGGTTGAAATCTACGCGCTGGAGTTGCTCGCCGTTGAAGGCGAGCGCGTCCGCTTTGCGGTCGAGTGCTCGGGCGGCACCTACGTCCGGTCGCTGGCGCACGACGTGGGCCAGCGACTCGGCTGCGGCGCGCATCTGGCCGAATTGCGGCGCACCGGCGTAGCCGAGTTTACCGACGCACAATGCGTTACCCTGGATCAATTGGCGGAGGCCGCGCAGCAAGGCCGCGCCGCCGCCTGCCGCGTTCCGATGGAAGCGCTCCTGCCGGATTTCCCGGAATTGGTGGTGCGCGGACGCGAGGAACTGAGCGTCCGACACGGGCATCAATTTCAACTGGCCCAGGCGGCGCGACCCGGTCGCGGCCTGGCGCCGGGCGCGGCCCTCCCGCCTTCCCTCCTCAAGGTGATGAACGGCGATCACCGCTTGATCGCGATCGCCCGCCACGTGGCCGGTGCGATCTACCATCCCGATGTGGTTCTGGTGTAGGAGCGTACAGAAACCCTGCAGGCGCCTTCCCCCCCGGCGCGAAAGTACCTCTCCTTGGTATCGCGCCGCCTGCTTCTAACTATCTCATATGCGAGAAGATAGCCCCTGGCAACCATCCTAGAAGGGCCCGGCGTCAAAAGGTGTGCATTGCGATCCAGGGATCGCCATGCAGGGTGGAAAAGTCGTTCATATTCCTGCCCTGAGAGAGGCCAGGGGGACCAACCCCGGGAGGAGAGAGATGAAACGGCAATGGATTCTGGGTCTTGCATTAGTGGTCGGTTTGGGAATTCAGACGGCTCGGGCTGGCGCAGGCAAGAGCGATGCCCAGACCCTGGCCGCGATTCAGGACAAGATCTTTCACACCAACGTCTTTGCGCACGGCCAGGTCAGCGCGACGTTTGAGAATGGGGTTGCCACGCTGCAGGGGACCGTGGACAACCTGGGCAGCAAAATGGATGCCGAGCGCGCGGCGAGGAAAGTGAAAGGCGTGTCGCGCGTGGTGAACAACATCGCAGTGCGCGCAGACGATTTCACGCCGGCGCAGATGGTGGAAGAGGCGCGCAAGCAGGTGGCGACCTACTACGCCTACGGGATCTTCGACAACGTGCAGCTCGAAGTGCGCGGCGATACGCTGATCGTCAGCGGACAGGTGTCGCAGCCCTTCAAGAAGAACGACCTTGGAAACATCCTGATGCGCGTCAAGGGCGTGGCGAAGCTGGAGAATGATCTGGAAGTGCTGCCGGTCTCGAGGAACGACGACCGACTGCGGGCGCAAGTGGCGCGCGCGATTTATGGCTCCAGTTCGCTCGGCACCTACAGTAATCGCCCCGTGCCCCCGATTCACATCATCGTGAAAAATGGTCATGTGACCCTGGAAGGCGCGGTGGCTTCGGAGATGGACAAGCAACTGGCTGAGACGGCTGCCCGCTCCGTGCCGCTGACCTTCTCCGTGACCAACAAGCTTCGCGTGGGCTAGCCCTCAACCCGCCGAAGGTCCTTCCCAAGGCCGGCGCGGCTTAAAGAGCCGCGCCGGCTTCTTCATTTCCCCGCATTGCTGCGCCCTTAGAGAGAATTACATAATATAGTGACATCAGGGAGCATTTCGTGTATACTTCC